>JBMNTI010000112.1:0-7910 GCA_050945655.1 Acetivibrionales bacterium
TCATCCTGAGCGTCAGCGAAGGATCTTCTGCGATTTAGCGCTCCATCTCCAACATCCTGTTTCCAGTCGCGCTCGCTACGCAATCCTTGCTTCGCTTTAAATCGCAGCAACCACGCCGCTTATTTACAATTGCACAATCAGTTATTATAACTTCCGTGTCAAATAGTTTTTGCACAGTCTGTATGACATGGAATATCTATTTAGTTTATTATTGGCTGAACTTACGATAACTTATGATATAATATAAACGCACTTGGATTGGAAGGAGTGTTTCGATGAAAAAAAACAGCTATAATGCGATAATAATCGGATGCGGCACTGCGGGAATTTTCGCAGGATATGAACTTCAAAAACTCATGCCGGGCATGGATATACTCATGCTGGAACAAGGAAGAGATATTTATAAGAGATTATGTCCGATAGTTGAAAAAAAAGTTGCATCCTGTATAAATTGTAACTCTTGCGGTATAATGAACGGTTTCGGAGGTGCAGGAGCATTTTCCGACGGCAAATATAATTTCACCACTCAATTTGGCGGATGGCTGAATGAATACCTGGATACAAAAAAAATCATGGATTTAATAGAGTATGTTGATTCGATAAATGTTAGTTTCGGAGCGACTTCAAAGCGTTTTTCAACGAATTCTCCCGAAGCCCGTGAAATATCAAGAAAAGCCCTGTCATATGACCTTCATCTTTTGGAGGCAGAAGTAAAGCATTTGGGGACAGAGAACAACAGACAAATACTGACGAAAATGTTTGACTATCTTAACGAGAAAGTTGAAATATCCTGTGATTCAGGAGTTGAATCCTTCGAAAAGTTGGAATCAGGTTATAGAATAAAGTTGTATAACGGTGAAACCGCCGTTTGCCGGTATCTCATTGTGGCTCCCGGGCGTTCGGGCGCCGAATGGTTTGCCGCCCAGTGCCGAAAGCTTAACCTCCAATTGATAAATAATCAGGTGGATATAGGGGTAAGAGTTGAACTCCCTGCAAGAGTATTTGAAAATATTACCAACATTGTATATGAGTCTAAGTTCCTATACAGGACAAAGCAGTACGGAGATTTGGTCAGAACCTTCTGTATGAATCCATATGGTCATGTAGTAAGCGAGAATGTCGACGGAATAATAACGGTTAACGGCCATAGTTATACCGACCCTGCGCTAAGAAGTGAAAACACTAATTTTGCGCTCCTCGTAAGCAATCGCTTTACCAAGCCGTTCAACGAGCCTTATCAGTATGGCAAGCGCATAGCTTCCCTTTCAAATATGCTGGGCGGTGGAGTATTAGTACAGCGTTTTGGTGATTTGGTTAAGGGGAAACGCACCAATGAGCATCGTTTAGCCCAAAGCTTTACCAATCCCACTATGAAGGCAACTCCGGGCGATTTAAGTCTTGTCCTGACAAAACGTCATCTGGACAATATCATTGAAATGATAAACGCCTTGGATAAAATCGCACCGGGTACGGCTAATTACGATACTCTTCTCTATGGTGTCGAAGTAAAGTTTTACAGCTCAAGGCTGCTTTTGAATAACGATCTTGAAACCGAGCTTCCCGGATTCTATGCAATCGGGGACGGTGCCGGAATCACCCGGGGATTGTCACAGGCTGCTGCAAGCGGCGTTCATGTCGCAAGAGTTATAGCTGAGAAGTAATATACATTATGGAACCTTAAGTCGGCAGATTGTGCGAAAACTGTTTTAACATTCAGGTAATAATATTGATTATGCAATCGTAAATAAGCGGCATGGCTGCTGCGATTTAAAGCGAAGAATAACCTTGTTGCCATTATGAATGCAGCGCAACGTCATACCTGTCATCCTGAACGGAACGTAATAGAGTGAAGGATCTTTGGGTTAAACAATAAGATCCTACGCTGACACTCAGTATGACAAATGTCAGCTATAGCCGCTAAACTTGCATAGATTTAATACTTGATAGTTTTCGCATAGTCTATCGATATCATGAATACCGCTCAGAAATTCATCCGGAAATAATTCGCGGCCGCTACTCAATCCTGCTCCGCTTAACTCATGGCATCGACAGCGATTTTTATTGATGTTAGAAATTAGATGATAGATGTGAAAACCCTGCCCCCATTAATCTTGTTAGACTAATAAGCGGGGGCAGGGTTTGATTCGCTGTGAATTTATTGTTCCATGTGACGGCCCAGGAACCCTGCCGCCGATTGCACAAGCTTTGTTTCCACCTCTCCCATCTTTGCCTTCGGATCGGTAGAAAGCATTAAAACTGCTCCTATGGCATCTCCTTCAGAAATAATTGGTGAAATCACCTGGGATGAGTATTTGGTATTACCCTTTTCGTCCGCTATCACCGGAATGCGTTGAACCTCGGCCGATTGGGCTATAAACATATCCCGATTTTCAATTATTTTCTCAACATCAGCACTCAAAGTTTTTTCAAGCAGTTCTTTTTTTGAGCCTCCGGAAACTGCAATAATAGAATCCCTGTCGGCTACCGCGATGATGTGTCCGCTTGTATTATGAAGTGATTCGGCGTATGCCTCCGCAAAATCACCCAGTTCACCAATAGGAGAATATTTTTTTAGAATTACTTCTCCTTCCCTGTCTGTATAAATCTCGAGAGGATCCCCCTCTCTAATCCTTAATGTTCTCCTTATTTCTTTCGGTATAACTACTCTTCCAAGATCATCAATTCTCCTAACAATACCTGTTGCTTTCAAAAAAATTTACCTCCTTCCCAAAGACCCACTGTTATAAATTGTTTCATACATAGTATTGGATAAATTCCTTTAATTATGCAGAGGACAAAAATAGAGTCCTAAAAAAGGACTCCATTATTACTCGAATTGTAATACTATCATTATCTATGCTCTTTCCAAATACTCCCCTGTACGTGTATCAATCCGGATAATGTCACCTTGATTGATGAAGAGCGGAACTTTAATCTGAGCGCCAGTTTCCACAGTAGCCGGTTTGGTTGCTCCGGTTGCCGTATCTCCCTTGAACCCGGGTTCCGTATCGGTAACCTCCAATTCTACAAACATCGGCGGCTCTACACCAAAGACGTTTCCCTTATAAGAAAGCACTTTACATACCGTATTTTCTTTTACAAAAACAAGAGCATCATCTATTGAGGATAAATTAATCGGCAATTGCTCATAGTTCTCGGTATCCATAAAATACGCCAAATCTCCGTCATTGTATAGATATTCCATATCCCTTCTAATTATCTGAGCCTTCTCAAATTTATCGGAAGGACTAAATGTACGTTCTATTGTAGAACCGGTTATTACGTTTTTAATCTTTGTTCTTACAAAAGCAGCACCTTTGCCGGGTTTGACATGCTGGAATTCAATAATCTGATAAACTTGTCCTTCCATTTCAAAGGTCATGCCGTTTTTAAAATCACCTGCAACTACCATAATAAGTAACCCTCTCTTATGAAAATTCAGAAAATTCTTACCATTTAATATTAAGCTATTATGCCTAGCTATGCAAGAAAAAATTATATACTTGAGTGTAATAACTTTCATGCAATTCTCATCGCCAGACTGTGCGAAAACTATCGATAGTATTAAACGTATGCAAGTTTAGCGGCTGTTGCTGACATCTGTCATCCTGAGCGTCAGCGAAGGATCTTCTGCGACTTAGCGCTCCATCTCCAACATCCGGTTTACAGTAGCGCTCGCTACGCAATCCTTGCTTCGCTTTAAATCGCAGCAACCTCGCCGCTTATTTACGATTGCATAATCAATTATTATAACATGCATGTTAAAACAGTTTTCGCACAGTCTGTCGCCATAATGCCGTCTAAGGTATTCATGCTGCAATAGTTAATAGCTCCGGAATCATATAATTATCATATCTTTAGGACTTGTAGTGAAATTTCTGATCTTACCGTCGGTCAAAACCACCAAATCCTCAATCCTCACGCCGCCTAAACCTTCCACATAAATACCGGGTTCTATCGAAAACACCATTCCGTCTTCCAGAATATCATCACTATTTGCTGATAATCTCGGGGCTTCATGGATTTCTATACCCACACCATGGCCCAGACTATGCCCGAATGCTTCCCTGTAGCCGTTTGCCTCTATAATATCCCTGGCGATTTTATCGGCCTGATAACCGCTCATCCCGGATATAATGCCATTCAGAGCCGCTTGTTGGGCTGTTATTACAATGTCATAAATCTTTCTCAGCTCTTTATTCGGTTCTCCAATAAATATTGTTCTCGTCATATCGGAGCAATAATTGCGGTAAATTACACCAAAGTCCAAAACCACAGCATCGCCATTCTTAAGAACATTTTCTGTTGCCGTACCATGACACATCGCAGATCTGGATCCCGCAGCCACGATAGTCTCGAACGACGGCTTTTTTGCTCCCAGTTTTTTCATTTTATATTCGATTTCAGCGGCAAGCTCTGTCTCTTTCATGCCCGGTTTCACGTATTTTATAATATGCTCAAATACCTTGTCTCCTAAAAGCACGGCTTGCTGAATATCCTCTATTTCTTCAGAATCCTTGATTATACGAATCCGGTCGATAGAGCTCTCTAAACTTATCAAACTCTTTATTTCAGCAATTTCAGCCTTTATCCTGTTATATTCCGAAACAGTAAGAACCTGTCCTTCAAATCCGATAATATCTATTGAGTTGTTTCTAATAATCTCTCTCAACGCAGAATAAAAGCTTTCATTAATATCGATAACTTCAACTTCATCATTGACCTGCTCTCTTGCTTGTATAGCATATCGGAAGTCCACAATCAACCACGCCTTATCAATACCGACCAGCAAATATGACGTTGAACCTGTAAATCCGGAATAATACAAAGTATTCGCTCTTCCTAAAATTAAACATGAATCGCAGTTTTTTTCTATTAAAAGGTCTCTTAATTTACGAAGTCTATTATTCATCATCAGGTTACTCCATGCAGTATTAATCAGGACTGAAAACGTCTATGTAAAACAAAAAGTGCCGCCGAATACGTATCAATACCAAGGCCGCATATCTGGCCCAAACATACGGGTGCAATAACAGATTTTGATCTGAATTCCTCCCTGGCATGAATATTGGATAGATGGACTTCTATGGTGGGAATATTAGCCGCGCTTATTGCGTCCCGGATAGCATAACTGTAATGAGTAAATGCCCCCGGGTTAATAATAAGACCGTTATATCCGTTCTGACAGGTTTCGTGTATTTTATCTATCAGGTCGCCTTCGTGATTGGATTGGAAAAAATCAAGCTCAATGTTGTAAGCAGCAGCCTCCTCCTCCAGTCTTCTCTGAATATACTGCAGGGTTTGATTTCCATATATCCCGGGCTCTCTGGCACCCAATAAATTAAGATTGGGTCCGTTTAGAATTCTTATTCTTATCATCTGCTAATTCATGCCCCTCGTATTATAAAGTAGTAGTGTTTATTGTCCCTCTCCAAGGACTAAATACCATTATTTTCACAGACGCTGTAGAATTAGTCTCGTGCCCTCTCACACAAGAATCATACCTAAATGATTAATAATAAGCATTCAATATCCTTCATCAGCGCTCAAGCTTAAAATTTCCCCAACAGCACTAAGGTATCCGCCGGCTTTTAAGGCTATAAACGTCTTTTTTCAGTAATAATATAAATATTGTATCGGATTTCTTAACAGACAGCAAGAAAATGGATATAATTAATTCAATTAGAATCATATATTGGATCGGGGAGTGTCGGATATGCATGTCAAAAGTTTTTTAAAACTTGTTGAGATACAGACTAAGATTGCGAGCGTAACCCCTTTTGTTTTCGGAGTGCTTTACACCTTATACAGATATAACACCTTAAAGCCGTTAAATGTGCTGTTCTTTTTTGTTTCGCTTATTTGCTTTGATATGTTTACCACTGCTCTAAACAATTACAAGGACTATAAAAGAGCCATTAAAAAAGAAGGTTATAATTTTGAGATCCATAATGCAATAGGGCAGTTTGGCCTCAAAAAAAACACGGTCGTTTTGACAATTGCTGTTTTGCTTAT
The DNA here is from genome assembly GCA_050945655.1 of Acetivibrionales bacterium. Classification (GTDB taxonomy): domain Bacteria; phylum Bacillota; class Clostridia; order DSM-8532; family DSM-8532; genus DTU059. The sequence goes on from JBMNTI010000112.1 coordinate 6,016, forward strand.
CGTTGCAGTTGTCTTTGGTGTGCTGACCTTCTTAAGAACTGATTATTGGTTATTGGCTTTTGGGGGTTTATCCTTTTTTATGGGCATCATTTATTCTGCCGGACCGGTTCCAATCTCCCGGACCTGTTTTGGGGAATTATTTTCCGGGGTTTTTATGGGGCTTATGATCCCGTTTTTAGTGGTATATGCATCAATTCTTGATTACTCTCCCCTGATGCTGATTGTAAATAATATCAACATACTCTTCTGCGTCAACTGGATGCTTTTGCTCCCTATTTCGCTTGCATCGTTGCCTGCCGTATTCGGTATTGCCAATATAATGCTGGCCAATAATATCTGTGATGTGGAGGATGATTTCGCAAATAAGCGTTATACCCTGCCTATCATAATGGGAAAGAAAAAATCCCTGTTCTTGTTTGGTGCAATGTACTTGTTCGCGTATCTGGATATTATTTTATGCGTTATTCTGGGATACCTTCCGCTGCTTTCCCTTATAACGCTCCTTACGGCATATAAAGTATGGAAAAATGTCCGGACATTTTACAACCTTCAAACCAAGAAAGACACTTTTGCCCTCTCGGTCATGAATCTTGTTCTTATCATGTTCCCGCTGATATTAAGTCTTTTAATTGAAGTGATAATATAAACCTACACACGCCAAATTTGCATCACAAAGACAGCAAGATAGGTCGAGTATGGTCTTATGGAATTATCCGTTCGTCAAACTGTGCGAAAACTGTTTTAACTTACAGGCTATAAAAGCAGTTATTCTTTTCATGTTATAAACCACCTCATGTTTTTAAAGCTATTCGTAATCATTGCTATTACGAATGATCTAAATAGTATTTATTCGAGCCGCTCAATCATTTTATTGATAAGGCGTTCATAATAATCCTCGGCATCAATGTCCCGCACTCCACATGGGTCGAGAGCATTGGATTGATGTCTGGGCTGTATTTGGATATTTTTCTGTTCGTGGGAATAGGTCGAGCATAGTTTTTATCGAATTGACTGTTCTCGGGAACAAGTCCACAGTGGTTTATGGTTTTTATTAGTTCATGGAAACAAGTCAATGGAGCGCCTATTCCTATCGGCAGTAGCAGGACGTTATCATATATTTGTAAGTTGGTTTTATAGTTTTTATTAAAAGTAGTCCATCAACTAATTTCTTTTATTTTTGCAAGTAACTTTTCATAAAAAAAGCGAGGTGAGTTTGCGAAAAAATGCGGTCCGTTCCCCAGATTACAAATAAGTTTACCCGCATCAAATTTAAACAAAGCAGAATTGATTGTTTTTCCCGAAGCTGACTTATAAATATATTCAAGAGTATCATCATGAATGACGGCTTTTACACCACGGTGAGTTTCCTTAGCTAAACTATCAAGTGTTCTTTGTGAAAGACCTCCAAAGAATTGCTCGGTATTCTTCGCGAGATCCGAAACAACATCACTAGTTACATGAGATATTTGTTCAGCCGATATCCCACCTATTCTATGCTTAAATAAGAGATACGTAACAACAGATGCTAATACTGTTATTGGAGTTAACACCTTAATCATTTTTTTTGTTTTTTGCTTGCATTCTTTACATACATTCTCTTTGCTCTCGGCTTTCATAATTTTCCCGCACTTTTTGCATTCTTTCATATATCGCTAATCCTTTCATATACAACTTCTTCTGGTCTATCGATATAATGTTTTTTCATGTTTCTTTCTAAAAATGTCATATAAATGTATAAGCAAGAGCTTTCTCGAGTATTGATAAGTGGATTGTAAGCGATTAATTTTGGGGTGCCTTGCTAGAAGGAGCATTCCTGCACCAGCCGGGTAATTCTGATGACCATGGCAGAAAAGGTGTTAATGATTCTGCAGTTAATTCCTTCAAATTTGGTAGCT
>JBMNTI010000113.1:0-7897 GCA_050945655.1 Acetivibrionales bacterium
AGGCCAGGCTAAGCTTGAAAGCGGCAGGAGAAAACTAAACAAGGCAAAGGCTGAAATAGATAAAGGGAGAAAAGAATTAGAAGAAAACCGGGCCAAGCTTCAGGATGCATGGAAGGAATTGGAGGATGCCCGGAAAGAACTGGAGGATGCCAAAAAGGAAATAGAGGACGGGGAAAAGGAGCTCCAGGACGCCAGGATTAAGCTTGATGACGGTTGGAAGGAATATTATGATGGCCTTGAAGAATTAAAGGATGCCGAAAAAACCCTCCAGGAGGAAACAGAAAAAGCAAACAAGGAAATCCGTGATGCCGAAATTGAGCTTGCTGACGGGATCAAGGAGTACCGGGACGGACTGAAGGAATTTGAAGACGGGGAGAGGGAATACTTAGAGGCAAAGGCAGATGCCGAAAGAGAGCTTGCTGATGCAGCTCAAAAAATCGCCGATGCGGAAAAGGAAATAGAAGAGCTTGAAATGCCCAAATGGTATGTCCTTGACAGAAATTCAAACGTAAGCTACTTATCCTTTGCCGTGAATGTCGAGAAGGTTGCCGATGTAGCAAGGGTCTTTCCCATATTTTTCTTCTTGATAGCAGCCTTGGTTACCCTGACCACCATGACCAGGATGGTGGAGGAAGAAAGGACTCAGATAGGGACCCTGAAGGCCTTGGGTTATAAAAAATCGACAATCATTTCAAAGTATGTAATCTACTGCGGGACCGCAAGCATCTTAGGAAGTATAGTTGGTATTTTTTCGGGTTCCAAGCTGCTTCCAAACGTGATTTGGAATGCATACCGGACAATGTATGACCTGCCGGAGCTAACCGATAACATACTTTGGGAATATGCCTTGCCTGTTTCCCTCTTATCAATTTTAAGCACGGTCCTTGTGACCTTGTATGTGAGCTACCAGACCCTTAAGGAGAAACCTTCGACCCTGATGCTGCCCAGGGCTCCCAAGGCAGGAAAGCGAATTATACTGGAAAGAGTGGGCTTTATTTGGTCAAGAATGAAGTTCACCCACAAGTCAACGGCTCGAAATATTTTAAGATACAAGAGGCATTTTTATATGACCGTCACCGGAATAGCGGGCTGTACGGCACTTATGGTTACCGGCTTCGGCTTGCATGACTCCATTGGAGCCATTGCCAACACCCAATTCGCGGATATATTAAGGTATGACTTGACAATACAACTGGAAAAGGAAGAAAAAGATGAGGTTCTGAATAATTTTCTTTCAGAGCATCACATATACGCGGAAGTAATGTCCGATACGGTCTACATCGACCATGAAGGTGACGAACTTGCTGCTACGGTCATAGTACCCAAGAATGAGGAAAAGCTTAATGAAGTAATAAGTTTAAGAGACAGGGTAACGGGAAGTCCTATAGTATTTTCCAATTCATCGGTCATAATAACGGAAAAATTGGCTGAAACCTTAAACATAAAGACAGGAGACAAACTTAAGATCAAAAATGAAGATGATGAGGAAGCTGAATTCATAGTGACGGGAATTACCGAAAACTATGTTGGAATATATTTATATATTAATAAAAATGATTATGAAAAGGCCTTCGATGAAAGAATCGAATACAATACCATAATGGTTGACTCCAATATCGAAGAAGGACAGCCCATGGATGAGGCTATAGAAATGCTGCTAAAGGGGGAAATAATGAGCGCCGAGCCCTTGTCCCAGCTCAAAAAATCCTTTGACAGCCTCCTGAATAACATTAATTTCATTGTTACCGTAATAGTCTTTTCATCGGCTGCCTTAGCCTTCATAGTATTATATAATCTAACCAATATCAATATAAACGAGAGAAGAAAAGAATTGTCCACCCTAAAAGTATTGGGCTACCACAGGGAGGAGATAGCGGCCTATGTATTCAGGGAATCGGTTATTCTTAGCTTGTTGGGAACTGTTTTAGGTTTGTTCTTAGGTAAGTATCTCCATACTTTTGTGGTAAAAACGGTGGAAGCGTCCAACTTGATGCTGGGGAGGGAAATATCGGCCCATAGCTACGGAATGGCAGCCCTCTTTACCTTCCTCTTCTCCTTGTTGGTTAACCTCTTCCTGACAAGAAAGCTTAATAAAATCGAAATGGTAGAATCCATGAAAGCTGTTGAGTAAACAAATAGGGACACGACTTTGTAAGCGTGTCCCCTTTTAATATGACTGCTCCATTGGTCCTTGGCACCATTGTGGAATATGTTCAAAATTTCAATTATTGTGTGAAAAAAATCCTATTTGGCTTCGGCTTTAATATTTTCAGTTTGTGTTATGAGGATTCCGGCCATCATGAGGGCACAACCCAGGAATCCCCTTAAAGACATTGTTTCATGCAAAATAATCATTCCGCCTATAGCTGCAAACACTGCCTCCATGCTCATGGCAATGGCTGCATGGGCAGGCTTGGCGTGTCTTTGACCAATTGCCTGCAGGGTGTAGGCAACTCCTACGGACATGAGGCCACCGTACAGGATAGGCACAAGAGCCAGGAAGATTTGCCCCGGAACGATTTCTTCAGTAATAAAGGCAACTATCAGGCTTAAAACTGAGCAGGTGGCAAATTGGGCGCTGGATAGTTTTACTGCATCAACCTTCTTAACAAACCTGTCTATCACCTGAATATGAATTGCCCAGAAAAAGGCTCCTATCAATTGAAGAAGGTCTCCCAGCTGAATCGTAAAATCTTCGTTAATGCTCAGAAAATAAAGTCCCACTGTGGCTGTAACGGCCCCTATCCAGGTTGTCGGATAAGTTTTTTGTTTTAACAATATTCCTAAAATGGGTACCAAAACTATATATAAGCTTGTAATGAATCCTGCCTTTGCTGCAGTGGTGTAAATGAGTCCAACCTGCTGCAGGGACGCTGCTATGAACAAGATGCATCCTGCTATGATACCGGACTTTATGGTTGTTTTAAGGTCTGCTTGTGGTTTTTCTTCTGTATCATTAAGCTTTTTGCCCGAAAAATAAATTATAGGCAAGAGAGAAGCACTTCCCAGGGCAAATCTTATACCGTTATAGGTAAAGGCTCCTATATGCTCCATTCCTACCCTTTGGGCAACAAAGGCGAATCCCCAGATTGCTGCCGTCAACAGCAAGATAAACACTGCTTTTATTTCTTTTGATTTCATCTTATCCCCCTCGCACATTCGTAATACTTGTATCTTAACATAAAAATGGAGTTATTGGAACTGGAATTTTGACATTTTTCTTCGAAGCTTATTAAGGGCATAACTTTTGGTATTTATGACGGACCGGTATTTCATGTTTAATGTTTCTGAAATTTCTTGGATTGAAAGCTCTTTGAAATAGAAGAGCTTTAAAATCATTTGCTCTTTTTCCGTCAATTCATCGATGCACCTGTGCAGGGCTTCTTTTTCTTCCTTTATCAATACTGAGGTTACCTGGTCCATCCCCTCGCTTATGATTTCCTTTCCGGCTTCCCTGAGATCATCAAGGCTTAAAGTTTTATCCTTCGTGCTTTTGCTGAAATAGTTTTTATAGAAATAAGTTAGCCTGACTTTAATATATTGAAGAAAGTGAACATTCCTGCCTGGGTCAAAGTCTTTAAGAGACTGTAAAACCATAATGTAGCCTTCCTGCTGCAGGTCTTGTATAAAGGGGTCGGAGGGTGAATACCGGGTGTAAATATTTTTAAAAATGAGCGGATTTAACCTTTTAAGCAATATTTCCGCATAAATCTTGTCCCCTTTTAAAGATTCCTGAATAATATAATTAATGTCAGAGTCCATCCTCATCACCATATCCATTATATTAAGAAGGTGAAGGTTTGTATAAAGGGCAATAAGGGCCTTCAACAAGCTGACTTTGACAAAGTTTCAAAAACCAAAATTATTGATTTTTTCAATAAATTTTTATCAGAAGGAAATGAAATCATATGAACAATCATATAAAATTCAATGAAATAGAAGCAATGCTGCCGGTATACGTGAAGGACAAGGGAAACTGCACGGAGATAATAACAAGCGAGGGATCCTTCATAAAAACTGCAACTATTGAAACATGCACCAAGAAACTGGCAGATTACTATAACATCAGCCTGTATCACAATCGCATCAATTACGGAAAAGAACTGGGAATTACCAATAAGGTACCCCTGGTTATAAACGAGAACCTTATCTATGTTTACATCAATGTGAGAGAGCCCATGTTTCCACACGATGCGGCCTTTGGGCTGTTTGATGTGAATTCCATAGAAAAGGTGTATGATAAGGATGGTAAGGCTGTAATAGAAATGAAGTCGGGGAGAATGATCGAAACGAGACAAAGCGTTAAGGCTGTTAAGAAAAGCATCCTGAACGCAAGGATTGCAAAGGATATTTATAAGGAAAAACACAAGATGCCTTAAGTGGAAAAATAATAAAAATATCCGCTCACGGTTTCGGGCACGAATAGTTCTAAAGCTCATTCCAACTAAAAATCCTACAGCTTGTGAACTCGCTTTGCTCAAACAACACAAGCTGTTTAACGGATTTTTAGTCTCATTCGCTAAGAACTATAATCGTGCCCTGCAAATGTTCGCTTGATATTTTTATTATTTTTTAAAAGGGAGAGGTGAATATCCGCTCACGGTTTCGGGCACGAAATATCCGTGCCCTTTTGTCATCCTGAGCAAAGCGAAGGATTTCACACGTCTGTCATCCTAAGCAAAGCGAAAGATCTCACACATTTGTCATCCTGAGCGTCAGCGAAGGATCTCATTAAAAGATGGGATTCTTCACTGCGTTCAGAATGACACTATGTGAGCTCATGAGATCCTTCGGACTAAAGCCCTCGATGACACAATGGGGTATTCATAGCAATGATATAAAGGACTATCAAGGAATAATTAAAATCACCGGGACATATAATGTAATATTTAAGGGGGGATGTTCATGGATGAAAAAACAATGCAAAGTTTGGTGCTTGAAAATAAAGAAATTTTAAATGTCACCGGCGTTGAAGGGGTTGATAGCTTTAACGAAGAAACAGTTGTCCTTATTACGACAAAAGGAAAGCTTACCGTAAAGGGGGAAATGCTGAACATTAACAAGCTGAACGTTGATGAAGGCAAGCTTATGGTCAAGGGCATCATCAATTCCCTGGTGTTTTCCGATTACGAAGGCCCCAAAGAAAAGGTAAGCTTAGTAAAGAAATTATTTAAATAGTATGGATTACTTACCTTATTCCCAGGAGTACATGCTGGCGGTTTCCGTCATGGCAGGTGTCCTTCTTGGCTTTTTGTGGGACATCTACAGGCTCATCAGGCACTACGGCAAGTTTAAGACAAGAGGCACTGTTATTGGTGATATAATATATTGGATAATCAGCATAAGATTTGGCACCGAACTGATTATGGACATTAGTTACGGTAATGTCAGATTCTTTATTTTGATGGGGTTTTGTGCGGGTGCACTTCTGTATTTCTTCGGTATCAGCTCATATATATTAAAGATTTTTATATTTATTGTTGATTACATTATAAATGTTATAAAAAAACTCATTAATATGCTCCTGGGTCCTGCCAGGTTTATCATGGGGAAAATAAAGGTTTTATTATATCCCCTTAAGCTTAAGTACCGTGCAGCCAGGGATAAGCTCAAAAAACGGTACAAATTTTTGAAATTTAAATTAAAAAAGGTTTTCAAAAATAAAAAAATGATATATAATAGGAAAAAACCCAATAGGCATAAAAGGCGCAAAAGAAGCAGAAGAAGCAGAAGAAGCAGAAGGGAGTAGTTTCTTTGAACGAAGAACAAAAGATTATTGAGCTTAAGAAAAAAATCAATCATTATGAATTTCGTGAAAAAGAAAGAGAAATAAAAGAACAAAAGCGCATGCAAAAATTGGCTGCTCCTGTAAAGAAGAGGAGAAAATTCAATGTGCTGAATTTTCTGTTTTTGATTTTTTTAGTGTATTTTGCGTATACGGCCTTCAATCAATATGAAATGCTCATGGATCTTAATAAACAGATAGAAGAAAAAAAGGCCCTGAAGGCCGGAGTCGAGAAGAAGGCCACTGAGCTTAAGAATGACGTGGAAAAGCTAAGCGATGAAGAAGCCCTAATGGAAATAGTGGAAAAGATAGCAAGAGACCAGTATAAAATGGTTAAACCCAACGAAACCATCTACATAGATAAAAATAAGAATGACAACAAGCTCATTCAAGGAATAGGCTCTCAAAAAGACCTAATAAACGAATAAAATATTGAGATTTAAACATGTTTTGACAGTATTTTACAATCATATTTGCTACCATTGACTTGGGGTGAAAATATGATTGGAAATACACAAGAAGAGAAACATGTTTCAAGTATAAGAAAATCAATTTTAGAGGAACTTAAACACATCAAAGAAAACCTGCCCCTGCTTTTGGTGTGTTTTTTTCTTTCCAGGCACACTATAATTGATGATATTTTTCCCTTCGCTTTGGTTGTTTTAAGCTCATATTGCCACGAAAAGGGTCCATGGTTTTCAATCTTGGCTGTATGCACGGCCGGCATCCTGACGGTGCGATTTGATTTTTCCTATCTTGTGATGCTTTTAGCCATTTTCGTTTATTATTTCACTTTTAAGAACGAAGGTAAAAGCTCGATTTTCCTGGTAGCGGGATATACTGCCTTAGTCTTGTTTTTTTCAAAAACAGCCATACTTTTTACCGATGGCTTCAACAAGAACCAACTTATGCTCAACATATTCGAAGCCTTGTTCATTTTCAGCGCCATGGTTTTGATAAACGAAGGAATCAATACCATTAAAAGAATAAAAAAAGAAGCAAAAGTCCGGGAGTCAAGAAAGGCAAGAAAAGAAGAAACTCAATCCATAACAGAAAAGACAGAAAACAAGGCAGAAAATAAGGCTGAAAAAGAAGCCGCCTCAACCCTTTCCGATGCGGCTGCATGTAAAAACAAGAAGAAAAGCAGGTATTTAAATATATTTTCAAGCCAGGCCAAGGAAAAAATAAAAGAATATCTTTTGTGGCAGAATATAAATGTAAAATTCTTCGAAGTAGTATCTTCAAACAAGTCTTCCATCCTTTTAAGCACTACGGTCAGAACCGAAAAAACACCGGAGGAAGCTGAAGCAAGCATTGCTTTGATTGTAAGGAACGTTACGGGAGCTAAATTGAGGTGCGTCGAGAGAGTCGTAGTTTCACCCAATTACTATGTTTTTAAATTCAAGAACATCAAGAAAATAAAGATTCGCACCTATGCAGCAACGGCAGTCAAAGACGGGTCCCTTGTTTCAGGGGATAATTTTGCCTATGCGGGCAGGGCGGACAAGTATTATGTGGTTCTCTGCGACGGCTTAGGATCGGGAGAAGTTGCAAACAATGAAAGCAACAGCGCCCTTGATTTAATGTCAAGATTTTTATACTCCGATTTTACGGAAGAGCAGATATTGAGAACCCTGAATTCCGTTCTCATGATTGCGCTGGATGATGACAGGTATGTAACCTTTGATTTCACCGTAATTGATTACGGGACAAAAGAGATGCGTTTATATAAGGCAGGAGCTGCACCTTCATACATAATAAGTGATAAGGGAGTGGACAAGATAAGCGGCAAAAGCCTGCCTTTGGGTATTCTTGATAATTTCGAGTACAGCTCCTTTAAAAAACAAATAAACCTTGGTGATATGCTTGTAATGATAAGCGACGGGGTCATTGACTCCATAAACCTGGACCCTAAAAAGTCCCTTGACAAGTATTTGGAAAACCTGAAGAAAAAGGACCCCCAAACCGCAGCCAATTCGATACTTAGCTACGCTCTCAGGGGTCAGGATAAAATAATTGATGACATGACCGTTTTGGTCACAAAAATTGGGTAATTATTTATTAAGGAAATAATCCAAGGTTCCCCTGTAGAGGGCTCTTTCAAAGAAATTG
>JBMNTI010000114.1:0-7719 GCA_050945655.1 Acetivibrionales bacterium
TCATGAATTAGAGATCATGAATTAGAGATCATGAATTAGAGATCATGAATTAGAGATCATGAATTAGAGATCATGAATTAGAGATCATGAATTAGAGATCATGAATTAGAGATCATGAATTAGAGATTATGAATTAGAGATTATGAATTAGAGATTAGAAGCAAGAAGTAAGAAGTTAGCATGAGAAGCGGGATGTAAGAGGTGAGAAGTGGATGGGCTTTGTAGTATTGCCAGATGAAACTCTGGAGGATTTACAAATTAACGGGCGCTATATTATTCAAAAGAAAGATTCCTTTCGCTTCGGAATGGACGCTGTTCTGCTGTCAAATTTTGTTACCGTCAGGCCTCATCAAAACGTACTTGATTTAGGAACCGGCACAGGCATCATTCCTGTGCTGATTGCGGCTAAAACTAAGGCGAAAAGTATAACAGGTCTGGAAATTCAGCCTGATATAGCAGACATGGCTCGAAGAAGCATCGACGGCAATAATCTTAGCGATCGCATTACTATAAAAACTGGCGATATAAAGGAAGCGGCCTCTATTTTTGGATCCGGCACTTATGATATAGTAGTAACAAACCCACCATATGTAAAGGCAGGCAGTGGTCTGATCAACCCCCAGGACAGCAAAGCTGTTTCAAGGCATGAGCTTTGCTGCAGTCTTACAGATGTATTAGCAAATAGCCGGGCTATACTTAAGCCTCAGGGAGAATTTTTTATGGTACACCGGCCTGAAAGGCTTACCGATATCTTGGCAGGAATGAGGGAAGCAAGGATTGAACCGAAGCTTATAAGGATGGTATGCCCCTTCCCGGGCAAAGCACCTTCCCTTATACTTGTTAAAGGATTAAAAAATGGGAATCCGGGTATAAAGTTTCTTCCTGATTTGGTCATATGCAGCGAATCGGGAGAGTATACAAAAGAGGCCCGTATACAATATAATATGGTTTAGTGAGGTTTTATAGATGCAAAAAAAAGTAATTACCACACCATTAACCGATGATGTTATTGCCGAATTAAATGCCGGCGATGAGGTTTTAATCTCAGGAGTCTTATATACGGCCAGAGATGCGGCCCATAAACGTATGATAGCATTGCTTGAAAACGGCCGTCCGCTTCCATTTGATATAAGAGGGCAAATTATTTATTATGTAGGGCCATGTCCCGCTCCCGACGGTAAAGTAATAGGTTCCGCAGGGCCAACTACCAGTGGCAGGATGGATTTATATGCCCCCCGGTTGATTGAATTAGGGCTTAAAGGTATGATTGGCAAAGGTCTTAGAGACGTTAATGTTGTCAATGCGATTAAGACTCATGGAGCAGTATACTTTGGAGCAATAGGCGGCGCCGGCGCTTTGATATCATCATGCATAAAAAAGCAGGATATAATTGCTTTTGAAGATCTGGGAACGGAAGCCATCCGAAGAATTGAAGTGGAAGACCTTCCATGTGTTGTGATTATAGACCGTAAAGGAAGAGATAGTTATTATGAAGGGCGAGAAAAGTATAAAATTGAAGGATGACAATATGGAAAGAATAATATTTAATAAAAGAATAAATATTTTTTGTGGGCATTATGGAAGCGGTAAGTCGGAGATATCCGTTAATACGGCTTTTATGTTTAAAAAGAAATATGATGATGTGCTTTTGGCCGATATGGACATTGTTAATCCGTATTTTAGAAGTGTTGATGCCAAAAGCGCTTTGGAAAACAAGGGTATCAAGGTTATTGCGCCTATGTATGCCAATACCAATGTGGACGTGCCGGTGGTAGGTCCGGAAATATCGGTAGCCCTCAGGCATGATACAAGGCGAGTAGTATTGGACGTAGGTGGAGATGAAGAAGGAGCAAAAGTTTTAGGGCGATTTTACCATGAGATATATCAAAATGATTACGATATGTTTTTTGTATTAAATCGTTCCAGGCCGATGACCACGAATCTGGATGAAACCCTTGCCTATATTAGAGAAATTGAAGCAGCTTCAAGACTAAAAATCAGCGGAATTATAAACAATACCCACTATCTGGGCGAAACAACAGCAGATGATATTTTGTATGGATTGGAGCTTTCCCGGGAAATAACAACGCAAACCGGCATTCCACTTAGGGCTACCGGTGTTATGGAGGGTATGGAAACTGAGCTTGATGGGAAAATAGATCATCCGGTTATTGTTTTACACAAAAATTTACTATTGCCATTTTAGTACAGAAAAATTCATAGACAGTACAAATCCGGCAGTTTTGAAAACGCTTAATCTCGGTATAGTATACGGCGTAGGGGGATGCAAGTTTTTACCAAAAGATTATTTGCTTCGCCACCAAATGGCCGCAATGATCATATGTACACTTGATGCATGCTTTGATAACTTTGAAATTGATGCATTCGGGCAAGTAGATTTTAAAGATCAATCGGAATTATTGGAATATGGCATAGATCCGGCCAAATTTATGGCAATATACAAAATTACAGTTGGTGATGGTAAGGGAAACTTTGGACCTAACGATAATTGACTGCGGGAACAATCTATACAAAACCAATAAAAAGGTTCTGTATTCTACCCTTTTGAATCCATCTCCTTCATCATATTAATATATACCATAAGCTCATTTCGGGAGGATACATTCATTTTTTCATATATCCTCTTGTTATGAGTTTTTATTGTGTTAATGCTTAAATACAGCCTTTCGGCAATTTCTTTTGCGGTGCAGCCTTCCATATAAAGGTCAAACACAGCCCGCTCGGCTGGGGACAGGGTATCAATATTCTTAAGAAATTTCTTAAACATGCCAGTATTATGAAAACCGGGAACGGAAGTTTCCTTTTTTTGAACTTTTGTTTTTGCTTTGTCATCTTGTTGGGAAAGAAATTCCAATAGGTCGTCAATTTCAAGGATATTTGTCTTTTCTATTTCCGAAGGTTTGGATTGCTTTACTTTCCTAAATGTTTCTGTTATTGGTTTAAGATATATCTTACTAAACCAGAAAGACGCTATAATACCCGCAAATAACAGGCCTAAAAACAGAAAGATAAGCCGTTGATTAATATTGTCGATAGTTTTTTCGTAATCCTTTATTGGAACCATAAGACTCACGATCCACTTTTCATCGTTATAGGGTGAATCCTTAGGATACAGAGCAAGATTTTTATGGATACCCATAAATTGGTTTGATGGACTGAAGTACTTATTAAGAGAATCCGGATATTCATGGCATATAAGTTTGGCATTAGTAAGCTCATTTCTTACCACGGCAGAGTACTCGGCGGCCATAAATGACGAAGAACAGTCAATTATTCTGTTATCAGCTCTTGAGAGCAAACTGAAAACGGTGCCAGAAATAGATGTATCAGGGCTGTAAGACAATTTGAAAAGCAAGGAACTTACCTCAAAACCACACACACCATATACTTCCCCGTCGGAAGCTATCAAGGGAACCGAGCAGAGCATAACTTTATCGGTGGTATCAGGCAAAGACGTATTCGGGCACCAATAATACAGCTTCGAAAGTGGCAAGAAATCATTGCTTTTTGCATAGTCTATAGTTTTGGTAAAATAATCCGCATCTTCAATATTAAATTCCATTGCCCATTGTGAGTGGATAAGGATATCATTGCTTTTTGCTATTTTAGTCGAGCCTCGGAGCATATGTAAGTATGGGGATTCCAAATTTACAATATTAGGCTCCATATTTCGTATGTAAACGCCTGATTTTGAAAAATCTGAGTTTGGAAGCTTAGGATTTATGGTTCCATCCAGAATTATGAAAACGCCACTGCTTTTTGTCCGTAAAAGTGCGGTAATTAATGTTTGACATTCGGATTCCAGGAGTTCATTATAAGTTTCCGGATGATTTATTAAATCACCGGCTTTAATGTTTATACTCTCCAATTTTACTTCAATGTTTTTATTGATGACTTTGGCAAGATCGACACTTTTTACCGCAATACTGCCATAATCCTTATAAATGTCATTTGCTATATGATTAAGCTCGTTTTCAAATAATGTTTTTGTTTCTTTATTGCCTATTTTGAAAACGCCCGAGATCAGTAATATTGAAAAAACAGCGATAATAAAGGTTATTATGAATAGAGCAGAAAAAACAATAAGGCGTCGGCGCAATGTCCTGCCTTCTTTACTAAGTTTTTTTATTCTATTCCAGAGGTCGCGGCAATAAAGCATAGATTTTTTAGTACCCAGTTTGTTTCACCTCTTGTTTTCTAAAAAAAATAGTACGAAAAAAGCGGTTCAATTCAAATATTGTTTATTTACGCAAAGCGCCAGACTGTGCGGCAGGTGTTGGGGTTACGGTTCGGAACTACTGAAAAACTCAGTGTTTTTGTTGTCGCCCAGTCTTCTAAAATAAAGCTGTGCGCCTGTATTGAATAAAACTTATTCTATTGATGGTTTTCATAAAGTTCAATAAAATCTTCATAAGCACTCTCCGATACTTCGTTATACGCTTCATCGGCATTTTTTTCGTTCAAGAGGGATATGTAATCCTTTCTGGCATTAACAACAGCGGATTTGATCCTGTCCGTATATGTCTGTTCCATTTTATCAAATTCATCAAAAACCGGAGGAATATAAAAATCATATTCATTATACATAGTTACGGCCGTTTTAAGCAGCTTTTTTACATTTGTATTTTCTGCTTTAGCAATATTCTCATCAATTGCCGTTTCAAATGCTTTTTTTGTAACCGGAATGTAGCCTGTTTCCGATATAAACCGTATATTTTGTTCCGGCGCGGTAAACCATTTCAAAAATTCAGCAGAGGCATATTCTTTTTCTTTTGTAGATTTAGTTATAATCATTCCGCCCCCCCGTTGTATTGCCACCTTATTTCCGCTTTTAAAAACAGGATAGGGGAGAATTTCATATTCAACATTCTCTATGGTATTATCCGGATATGTAATTGTGTTTCCGTAAAATAGAATTCCGGCAGTGGAACCGGTAGAACAGAGAATTTCTCCAGTCTTGGCAAGATCCGACGAATAACCGTTGTAAACAGCGATACCACCTTTAACGGCAGCCTCAAAATAAAAATCCCAAATCCTTTTGTAATTTTCAGAAAAATTAATGGATTTATCTACAATAAAGCTATCCTCCAGTTGATTCATCCCAACCTGAGCTATGTTAAACCAGGAATCCGAGATATAAAAGGCCATACCGTCATTAGGGATATCAGGGGTTTGGGAATCTGTCCATTCATAGTATTTTTTTGCTGCTTCCGAAATACCTTCGAAGGTTAATAGATAATCCATGCTTACTCCCGTGGCAGCGGAAAAACGGTCAAAAAGCGTCTTGTTGAGGAAAAGAACTTCGGTTGATTTAGCTGTTGGAAAAACAGCCAGTTTATCCTCAATCATTCCTTCGTCAATAAAATGAGGCAAGTATTCATCAAGTTCATTCTCCGAAAAATACTCTTTTAAGTCTACAAGCTTTTCATTTTGGATTAGAGCAAAAGCCGATTTAGGATAACCGGTTGTAATGTTCGGAAGATCAGATGAGCCGGGGTTTCCTTCGGCAGAGGCGACTATTTTATCATAAAGGGCAGAGGAGCTGGATACGGAAGTAATATTAATTATAATACCTTGTTCATTACCAACTGTCCTGTTAAATTCATCCACCAAATCATTCATTGACTTTTCCATTTGGCCGCCGTAATTATGCCATAACGTAATGATGACAGGCTTACTTGGATCCAGGGGACTTTTGTTCCCACATCCTGTTATAGTTAATATAAGTAATAACACTATTGCAAACCTAATATATCTCATTTTATATCCGCACCTTCTCTATATTAAGAGTCTTATTTGTTATTCAATGTCCGGGACATAATATCATACAATACTGAGTAACCCTGAATAAGAAGTTGCCGGCCTCAAATTCAGTTATAAATCACCCTTGGGGTGATTACATTTATAGCAAGAAAAAATATAATAAATACTAATAAGTCTGTATATAAAAATATTCACATCTTAATTATACATTAAAAAATAGTTTATTTATACTGCTTGCGTATTTTTATAAAAATTTTAGAAAGGTTATTCAGGCAAGACTATGAATAATAGTGTTGAAAACACATTACCCGGAAAATTTGAAATATCCGGCATAAATGGCGGTTTTAAAGTCACCTTCTATTGCAGTGCCGGAGATAAAAAATATACGAATGAAGTATACGATTCGCATTCTGTAGAGCAAGCATTAATAATAGCCTGGAAAGAATCTAAGAAGTATTTTAACCGGTGCCATCAATGCGGTGCATGGGTCTGTGACGACCATTATAACGAAGATGTTATGAAATGTATTTTATGTCAACCAAAATAGTATCAATAAGTATGAAAGGAATGTTGTATCAAAATGAAAAAAGTTGTGGTTTTGCTTATATCTTTTGTTCTTCTGTTTTCTTCATGCGGACCAAGAGATAAGTCTGACCAGAACCAGCACGATAACAGCAAAAACGAGGTAGTAAACAATATAGAACCTGATAAAGAAAATTCAGAATCTGAAAAAACATCGAGTCAGAACACTACAAGCCTGCCGGATAATCTGGGTTTACCCGGAGGTTTACAGCTTCCGTTAAACCGTAATCTAATCATAAATCCTGAAATCGACGATAAAGATTCTGTTAAATGGTCTTCATCGAACCCTAATGCCGTATCGGTGGAAAATAACGGGAAAATCATACCGCTGGCTGTCGGCGAATCTGTCATAACCGCAAGTATTGATGATGCAGAAGGCAAATTCAGGGTAATCGTATCCGAAAACCCAAATACATTTGTATATAAAAAGGATCCGGGTTCTTCGAATGAAGAAGGTAAGGGTGAAGATCCGGATAGCGGTGAGAATTTTCCGTTTATGGTGCCTGACGGTATAACCGAAATAAACAATTCCGAATTGGACGCTGCAGGTATCCTATGGGAGTTCTTGATTAACGATACACTGGTGACTGAAGTTACCGTCCCAAACCTTGGGGTATCATATCTCATCCGCAGCCATGTGGAGCTGAATGCCAAAAAACAGGACGGAGATTTTAATCCTTATGGAGAATATAAAGGCACTCTTGTGGTCGAAGGTGAAATAGATGAGGAATCCTTTCTGGCAGCCATGAATAGCATTGGAGCCCGCATAGACAATATGCAGGAATCTTTCGTTGCCCAAAAGATGGATGTCAGTTTTACCATGGAAACGTATAACTCTGATGCAATAGACAAGGCGAAGTATGCCTATGCGCCTGAAGGAACCGTTCCGGTAGCTCCCCTGCTTGAGGTAATAGGTATGGTGATCTCCGAAGGCAAAACATTGGTATCCGGAGATATTGAGATAACTAGCGATGAGGGGGGAGTTGGTCATGGTTCGATCAGCAATGAACCCGGCAGTATTCCTTTCGTAATAGAAATATATAGTGACGGAAAAGCGACTTTGTTTCTTCCGCGAATGCTTGCGGGTTCCACCCGCAACTGGTTTAACTGGGATTTTATTAAGCTGCCCATTTTATGGCTGAAATAAATGTATAGTAAATCGAAGGCGTACAGATAGTTTTGATCAAAGAACTGATTAAATTAATAATTTAATAGAAATGATACTAGGGTCAAAACTAATGGTTTAAATGTCCCCATTTATATAGCACCTTGAAAAATTCATATTTTGTAGTGATTTAAGGTATTTCTCATTGCAGAAGACACCTGCTCCTTGCAATTTATTATGCTATTACT
>JBMNTI010000115.1:0-7683 GCA_050945655.1 Acetivibrionales bacterium
CGTTGCTGAACATTGTGGAAACACGTCCGTTAAAAGTTTCGTCAATATAATTTAGCCGCTTCTTGCGAATATCCAGAACTACCACATATGCTCCCAACCCTGCAGCCATTCTTGCTGCATTGGCCCCAACTATACCTCCTCCAGCAATAACCACATTAGCCCCCGGCACTCCCGGTACGCCTCCGAGTAAAGTTCCCAGGCCGCCATTGTTCTTCTGCAAAAGATTTGCTCCTATCTGAACCGACATGCGTCCCGCAACCTCACTCATAGGAGAAAGCAGCGGAAGATACCCATTTTGCAGCTGTACGGTTTCATAAGCAATACCGGTTATTTCTTTCTCAAGAAAAACATTAGTTAATGTAGTATTGGGTGCTAGATGAAGATATGTGAAAATGGCCGAACCCGGCCTTAGTAAAGCATATTCCTCTTCTACAGGCTCTTTTACCTTCACAATCAGACCTGCTTTTTCATAAATATCCCCGGCTGATTCAATTATATCTGCTCCCGCATTTTTGTATGTTTCGTCACTGATGCCACTTCCAATACCTGCACCCTTTTCGATCATAATCTCATGTTTAGCCTTTTTTAAGGCCAGTACTCCGGCAGGTGTAAGTCCTACCCTGTATTCATTGTTTTTTACTTCCTTAGGTACACCGATAATCATAGATCAACCTCGCTTTACTTGTTTTTTATAATGTAATACTCCCATAAAGATTTGTCCAGCTTTTTTAATATTTTATACTATTATTTGGTCTTCGCACAGGCTGTCGGGAAACAGAATAAATCAGATTTGTTCTGCTTTAAGTCCAAAGGTCTAAATGGTATGATATTAATAAGAACCCCACCCATTAAAGCAATCGGAGATTGCGAATGGGTACCCGGGAACATCGAATCATTAAGTACTGATACTTGTATAGCAGGCGGTTGTACCGTCTGGCGAAGGCAATAAATAATAAATTGCCTGGCATCTTATAATATAGTAAACCATAATAGTTTTAGCCCGTCTAATTATGTGAATACTTTTATCGATAGATTATAGATTATGGGGAGGTTTTGATAATGTGGAAAAGAATTATGGCGATTACTCTGATTCTTGTTCTTTGTGTTTCGGTAATGTGGTTCTCTAACCCGCTTGCGCCGGCAACAAAGGCGTCAGCCGATACTTACAGAAGCGGATTTTCTGTTGTCGCCGATAAAGAGGATGATAACGGCATTTCTTTGGACAGCAGTTTTATATTAAGCTCGCAATCTGATATAACCGTTGACTATGTAAAGGAGAACGTATCCATACGCGGAGGCATTTTGTTCACCATTACACCCGCCAGCGACGGCAAGTTTATTCTAAAGCCCGCAGAGCCCCTTGAGCAGAATCAGGTCTATTTTATAGATATCAAAACTCAGATAGGAAATACAGTCAGTTTTGCGTTTCAGACGAAGCGTGATTTTACGGTTCTTGGCAGTCTGCCTGAAAATATGTCTTCATACGTTCCCGTGGACACAGGAATAGAGTTATACTTTTCATACCCGGATGTTGAAAACATATCGGAATATTTTGAAATCACCCCCAAAGCAGACGGACGTTTTGAGACAAATGGCTATACTACTGTATTCATTCCCAAAGAACTCAAGGCAGGTACAGTCTATACGGTAACCGTCAAAAAGGGACTCTCCTCAAAATCAGGCTCGGCTTCTCTGGCAGAAGATTATGTGTTTTCCTTTGAAACCTCTCCCGATGAAGGCAGTACGGCAGACCCATATAAGGGAAATCTTTATATAAACCGCGGCTGGATTGAATTTGGAACCACTGATGTTCCTGCGGTTGGTTTTGATTTATACCTCAGAGACAGAGTTGATTCGGCTGAAGTTACCCTTAATCTTTACAGGTTTGAAACCATAGACGATTTTATTAAGGCTATTAAGAAAAAGGAAGAAACTCCGTTCTGGGCTTATTATGCATCAAGCAGGAATATTATCGATACCTCGGAGCTTGAACACGTACTTGAATTTAAGCAGAGCTTCAATCTTCGAAGATGGCAGGAAAAGTATATGCTTTTCCCTGAGCCCCTGGATTTTGGCTACTATTTGGTAGAGTTAACTTGTGAAGACCTTTCTTCACAGGCATTTTTACAGATCTCGGATATAGCCGCCTACACAATAAGCGATAAAGATCATACTCTTTTCTGGCTTAATGATTTAAAGACACAAGCACCCGTGAAAGGAGCCGAAGCTTTTGACTTTGAATTGGGCAAAGGCTTTTTATCCTATTCTTCGGGACTTGTTGAGCTTCCAAACTATAAAAAACTCGAGGAAGATGACGGTGACGTCACTCAGAAGCTATACAGAGTAACAACTATCGACGGAAAGGTAAGCATTATAAACGCAGGTTATCCCTATTACGACACTTATATAAACCACAGTAGCTTGTTCTGGCGTTATATCCAGACCGACCGCACACTTTACAAGCCCAATGACACCGTGGAGTTCTGGGGATTTCTAAAAAGCCGTATTGACGGTTCATACCCTGAAGATATTACGGTTGAACTTGCAAGCGGCGGATATTATTACCCTATGAGATCAAGAATCATGGGATTCTTCTTCCCCTTCGTCTCTAATCCGATGGAAATCATCAATCTTAAGACCGACGGCGGATTTTATGAAGGGAATATCAGGCTGCCCGCATTGGATCCCGGCTCCTATACCTTAACGGTCAAGGACGGAGAGGATATTCTTACAACCAGCTATTTCCGTGTAGAAAATTACATCAAGCCTCAATATAAGCTTGAAATAACCGCCGATAAAAAAGCTGTCTTTGTGGATGAGGAAATCACCTTTACAATAAAGGCTACATTCTTTGACGGAACTCCTGTCTCAAATGTTCCCCTCAATTACTATATAAATGGCCATTCCAGCAATGAAAACGGCCAAGGAGTCACCGACAAAAACGGTGTTTTGGAGATTAAATATAAGCCAAAGTATCAATCAAATATGCAGGGAGAAACCTACGCGGGTATTAGCGTAAACGCCCAATTCCCTGAAACCGGTCAAATCAGTGAATATCATAATTTCAGAGTCTTTGCCAACGATATCAACATACAGTCCACGGGCGAGATTAAAGACGACAAGGGAGTTATTGATTTTACCGTGAATGAGGTCGTTCTGGATACGTTAAACGATGACGACTACACAAACGATAATTATCTGGGCAAGCCGCTGGCAGGACAGAAGCTGAATTTAAACCTTGTTCATACAACATGGGAAAAGATTGAGACCGGGGATGAATATGACTTCATCAACAAGGTTGTCAGAAAGACCTATGAATACCGTGAAAAAAGAACTCCGGCAGGCTCAGCCACTTTAACGACCTCCCATGACGGAACCGCCCGGTACGAATTTACTGTTAAACCCGGGGACGAGGGCTATTATATCGCCGAAATCACGGCTGTTGACGGTAATGGCCGGAATATTAAAAACGATGTCTGGATTTATAGCCGATACGGCTATAGAGGATATCCCAGTGATTACGTATACTATAATTTGAAAGCCGATAAGGAATCCTACAAAGCAGGCGAGACGGTCAACGTTCAGATAATAAATAACAAGGAAGAGCCGTTAGAAAAGGTACCTACACTCTTTGTAGAAGCCAGAAACGGAATTCAAAACTATGAGGTAAAGGGACAATCCACCCTGAGCATGCCCTTCCCCGAAAACTATGCCCCGAATTTCTATCTGCATGCTATTGCATTTACGGGTAAAAGCTATATAAGTACAAGGGCCCCTATTGTTTATGATTACAGCGAAAAGAAAATCGATTTAAAAATAACCACCGATAAAACTGCATACAAACCCGGTGACAATATGACTATAACCTTGGAGGCCAAGGACTCGGAGGGTAACCCTGTTCCGGCAAAAGTTAATATATCTTTGGTTGATGAAGCATTGTTAAAGCTTTCGGGACATGATATTGACCCATTATCCGAACTATACAGCTGGATTGGCGACGGAATCGTAAGATCCATAAGCACCCGGAATGACTCGGTTGTCTCTATAATGGGCGCCGGTGGAGCCGATATGGCTGTGTCGCAGGAAGCCATGTCAGATGCTCCTATGCCAGCACCTTCAACCGCGCCCGCGGCACCTTCCGGCGAAATGGAGAACGGAAGCAGCGTTTCGGTCCGCTCCGAATTCAAGGACACCGCCCTGTTTAAGACAATTGAATTAAGCCCTAACGGCCTTGGGACTTATACTTTTAAGTTGCCTGATAATGTTACGTCCTTCAGTTTGGCTGCTGCGGCTATTTCAGAAGAGCTCTACGCCGGCTCTGAGATTCAATCGACAAAGGTTACAATACCCTTCTTTTTAAACGATGCTCTCAGCCTTGATTATATTGAGGGGGATAAACCCTGGGCAGGCTTGACCGCTTATGGGGATAGCTTGAACGAAGGCGAAAAGGTAGCCTACGAGCTTACCGTTAAAGAAATGCCCGAGTACAAACAGGTTATTGAAGCAATTGCTTTTGAGAGAGTGTATCTGCCTCTTCCCGAGTTTAAAGAGGGTACCTATACGGTGGTTATGACGGCCAGATCCGAATCCGGCGAGGCAGATGCTTTAAGCCGTACTATTACTGTTCACAATTCTTACAGAACCATTGAAAACGCAAAGCTGAGTACCGTAGAGGCAGGAATGAAGCTTGAGGCAGGAAAGAGCGGTATCACAACCTTGATTTTCACCGATGCGGGACGCGGAAGCCTGATAAACGCCCTTCACAATCTTTCGTGGCAATATGGCAAGCGCCTTGACCAGAAGCTTGTATCTAATTATGCACGTTCATTGTTAAAGGAACTAATAAAAAATGACAGCTATTATATAGATCCCATTGAAGTTAATCCGGCAGAGTATAAAAACGACGACGGAGGTTATGGGATCCTTCCGTACGCCGGAAGCGATATGAATTTTACTGCGTTAATAACACCGCTTTTGAAGGATATAACAGATACCTCCTCATTAAAAGTATACTTCTACAATGCGGTAATGACCGAAAAAAGTGTCCAGGCAGCAGCACTGTTTGCGTTGGCCGAGCTTGGAGAGCCCGTACTGCTTGACCTTAACAGAGCCGCACAAGTAGAGAATCTTACTCTTGATGAATACATCTATCTGGGTATGGCTTACGAGGCAATAGGTGATCTTGCAAAAGCAAACGAAATCTACCAGAAACATATTGTGCCGGAGCTTGAGCGAAAGGATCCATTTATACGGGTAAAGGTTAGAAAGAATGATACTGATACCTCATATAGACAAACCGCATTTGCTGCCGCTTATGCTGCAAGGATTAACAACCCGGATGCATCAAAACTCTTTGCCTTTGTTCAAAACAATTATTCCAAAACTCAGTATACCGGAGTTGAGAAAGTACTGTATCTATCCGAAATGATTGACATTCTTCCTGATACGGAAGCCTCAATTGAATATGTCATGAACGGAAAGACCCATGCTGTTAAGCTTGAAAACGGCAATTGTGAGGTTGTTAAGGTTCCTTCGGTCAACATTGATGATTTAAGAATTACGAAGGTTACCGGGGATGTATCGGTATTGTCGTTGTTTACCGGCTCTTTTACCGATAATGTAAAGAATGACTCCGGACTTACACTGACACGTAAATATTATGACGCTGCTACCGGGGAAGAAAAAACAACCTTTGAAGCCAATGATTTGGTTAAGGTGGAAATCACCTATACTATTGATAAATCAGCTATCGACAACACTTATGAAATAAGCGATTACGCACCCGCCGGGTTAAAGCCTTTGGATAATCCCTGGAATTATGGTGTCAGAGATCTGTTGGGATGCTGGTACCGGCAGTTTGAAGGGCAGAAGGTAACCTTTGTGGTAGGAAAATATGATAAAAAGAATCCGCCGCAACCGCTGGTCTATTACGCCAGAGTTGCCTCTCCCGGCGAATATATCGCAGAAGGCACAGTCGCTCAGGGTTCACTTGTAAAGTCCAGCATAGTGACCATTGAAGACGCAAAGATAGTTATTAAACATTAAGGCGTAAAGCTCCACGCTTTACAGAGCTTTTACAGAAATGTCAGCTGAAGGGCTGTTTCAATATACGGAACGTGTCATTCCGAGGCTCAAAAATTGCCGAAGAATCTTAAAAAGTTAAGCTGTTAGGCTCAGATTTGTAAAAAATTCTTCGCTTCGCTCAGGATGCCTGCCTATTTTGAAACAGCCCTTCTTACAGGCAACTTGATTCATTTGTTATGTTAACAAGCGGTCGGGTGATCCCGAGTTAAACCTCTATCTCACCGTTAAGTACTTTAATGTAATCTTCGTAATTCTTCTTTAACAGTTCCGATGTTTCCAGTCCATATGGGCAGCGAGTCTCGCAACTTCTGCAGCCGGTACACTCTTCGATTTTTTTCATCATTTCCTGCCTAGCCGGTGTAAGCCATTTCTTGGGCGGGGAACGTCTGAGAAATAGTGACATCCTTGCACAAAAATTTATTTCAATTCCCTGAGGACATGGCATGCAGTAACCGCAGCCCCTGCAAAAATCTTCGATAAGTTCCTTCTTATCTTCTTCAATAACAGCCCGTATTTCATCGGTCAACTGAGGTGGATTATCCATGTAGCTTAAAAATTCGTCCAACTCTTTTTCCCTTTGTATACCCCATATGGGAAGCACATTGTCGAACTGGCTCATGAACGCATATGCAACTTTCGAATTTGTTATTAATCCTCCGGCTAATGCCTTCATGGCTATGAATCCCACATTCTCTTTTTTACATTTACTTACCAGTTCAATATCCTTTTCAGAAGACAAGTAACTAAGAGGAAACTGCAAGGTATCATAAAGCCCTGAGTCAATACATTCATGGGCTACATCCAGCCGATGACTTGACAGGCCAATGTATCTTATCTTTCCCTGTTTTTTTGCCTCAAGCATACATTCATACATTCCCGTTCCGTCTCCCGGCTTATAACAAACTTTTGGGTTATGGAACTGGTAAATATCAATGTAATCTGTATTCAGCATAGATAAAGATGTGTTTAAATCTTCCCGGAACGCTTCCTGCGTCTTTGCCATTGTCTTAGATGCAATAAAAATATTCTCACGCAACCCTCCAAATGCCCTTCCGAGCTTTTCCTCACTGTCTGAGTATGCACGAGCAGTATCATAGAAGGTGATGCCTCCCTTATATGCCTTCATTAAGATCTTTACTGCCGCTTCCGTGCTGATCCTCTGAATCGGTAATGCTCCAAATGCATTGCGGTTAACTGTGATCCCGGTCTTCCCTAATGTAATCTGTGACACTACTATTGCCTCCTTTTTAATTGCTTTCAAACGTATAGAATAAATCCGCATATAAATGATACTTTTGAATGGCTAAAATAAAACTATTGACAGATTTCAATACTACATTATCACGAATCAAAGAAAATATCAAAGCTATTGATTTGCCATAAGAGATTCACAATCCTGCTCCGCTTCACACATGACATCGCTGGCGGTTCCTACCAATGTTTAACGTGGTAAGGCGGGTGTAAGATTTTCACTCCCTAGTTTGACACCTCAATAAAGGAGCCGATTCTTGAATCCCTTGTTTTACAAGGGTTTTTTTATATTATTTTTTGCATATTACTGTGGCATAATGTGTCATAAGGTGATATAATATATGTAAT
>JBMNTI010000116.1:0-7619 GCA_050945655.1 Acetivibrionales bacterium
ACCTCCATATTTGGTTTATTTTAGTTTATTGTTACTTCTATTATATTACGAAATATGGAGGAGTTCAATATAAATTGAGTGCGTAGACGCTTTTATTTAGAGCATTTTGCCGTTTCGCAAACGGCTAGTTAAATTAATTGATATGGAGGAAACATAGAATGAAACACATCAGGACAATTAATAGTTCTACATTAAATAAGGAAATCAAAAAAGCAGGCTGCGGCGAATGCCAGACATCATGCCAATCGGCATGCAAAACGTCCTGTACGGTAGCAAATCAAAAGTGTGAGAGAAAGTAACCGGTTTTTTATACCATACCGAAAATCAATATTTATGACTTATACCGTGGAAGGGCTGAATAGCCCTTCTTATTATGCAGTAACAATGTGTTTTATAGCCGGAAAAATTATTGGAGGAATTTTATGATACATGCTTATAAAATTCATGGCGAAAATATTGTATTAGATGTTATGAGCGGGGCTGTGCATGTGCTGGATGACATGGCCTATGATGTTTTGCGCTGTTACAGCAGCGATGGTGTTCTTGAGCCGGGCAAGCTTAAAAGCCTTGACAAATACGATGAATCACAAATAAATGAGGCCCTCAAAGAGATTGAATATTTAATAGAGAATAAAATGCTCTTTTCCGAAGATCCTTACACAGAGATGCTGCCTGTTTGGACAAAACAAACCGTAGTGAAGGCTCTGTGCTTACATATAGCCCATGACTGCAATTTAAGGTGCAGCTACTGCTTTGCGGGCACAGGCGATTATATGGGGCATCGTTCACTAATGAGTCTTGATGTGGGAAAGAAAGCCATTGGTTTTCTTATTGATAGCTCGGGTAACAGAAAGAACCTTGAAGTGGACTTTTTTGGCGGAGAGCCCCTTATGAACTTTGAAGTTGTCAAGGGTATAGTTGAATATGCAAGGGAGCGGGAAAAAGAATCGGGCAAAAACTTCCGGTTTACTATTACCACAAACGCGCTTCTCCTTGATGAGAATAAGCGTAAATATATAAATGAAAATATGCATAATGTGGTTTTAAGCCTTGACGGCCGCAAAGAAGTTAACGATGCGGTTAGAAAACGCATCGACGGTACGGGGTCATATGACAGGATTCTTCCTTATGCAAAAAAGATGGCAGATGAAAGAGGCGAGCAGCAATATTATATCCGGGGGACTTTCACCCGTAAGAATCTTGATTTCGGTGCCGATGTGCTGCATTTGGCCGATTTAGGGTTTGAGCAGATATCGGTCGAACCTGTGGTTGCGGCCAAGGGTTCGGGCCTTGATATCCGGGATGAAGATTTAGAGACGATTTTTAAAGAATATGAGGATTTGGCTAAGGAATATGTCGACCGCAGAAAGAACGGAAAATGGTTTAATTTCTTTCATTTCATGATTGACCTTGAAGGAGGACCGTGCATAGCAAAACGTATGCGCGGCTGCGGTTCCGGAACGGAATACCTGGCAGTATCCCCGGAAGGTGATCTTTATCCCTGCCACCAGTTTGTTGGGCATAAAGAGTTTCTTCTTGGAAATATTTATGGGGGTTTTAATGATAACCCGGCAAGAGAAATATTTAAAGATACAAATGTATACACTAAGCCTGAGTGCAATTCATGCTGGGCGAAATTTTATTGTAGTGGTGGTTGCGCGGCAAATGCATGGCAATTCAACAATGATATTAGAGTTCCCTATGAAATCGGCTGTGAGCTTGA
This sequence comes from Acetivibrionales bacterium, assembly GCA_050945655.1. GTDB lineage: Bacteria > Bacillota > Clostridia > DSM-8532 > DSM-8532 > DTU059. Next base: position 1,724 of record JBMNTI010000116.1, read on the forward strand.
AAAGAAAAGGATCGAATGCGTCCTCTGGATCAAAGCTCAGGAGAGCAAATAGATACAAGTTTAGCGGTTATTTATGGAACCTTTAGTCGACAACATGTGTGACGCTCAGGAATTTCACCCGGAAATTATTCGCGGCCGCTACGGCAATCCTGCTACGCTTCACTCATTACATCGACAGCGGTTCCTATCAACGTCATCAAGCGGGTGCAAGGTTCTTGGCAAGATAAGCCGTCAGACTGTACGAAAACTGTTTTAACATGCAGGTTATAATATTTGATTATGCAATCGTAAATACGACGTGGTTGCTGCGATTTAAAGCGAAGCATGGATTGCGTAGCGAGCGCGACTAGAAACAGGATGTTGAAACGGAGCGATAAATCGCACAGATCCTTCGCTGACGCTCAGGATGACAAAATGTCAGCTACAGCAGCTATAATCGTATAGATTTAATACTATTGATAGTTTTTGCATAGTCTATCGATGCTTAAGAGAGTGACCGCCGCAGAATAATAGGGTGCTTAGAGGCGTTCACAGCGAGAATCTTGCACCTGCTTGCTTCTAAACGGCAGTAAAGTTAAGAATTATTTGCCGGTTGTTGACTCATGCAGGAAATAAGCCGTATAATACTAAAGAATGCAGAAAACGGCTGTAAAGAAAAAGAGAAGGAGGTAGCTCCAAATGAATGATAACAGGACTTTTAAATTGTTTGTTATTGTCCTTGTCATAACGGTGATATGTGTGCTTTCATTTACAGGGCTTGGTCCGGCCGATTCAAGAATAATCAAGGGTGTCAACGATATTCGTACCGGTATTGATATCCGCGGAGGAATAAGCGCAATATTAGAACCCGTTTATCCTAACGGATCAGAGGGACGTGACATAAAAAAAGATTTGGAAAGCTCTCGCAGCATTATTGAGGACAGGCTGGATGCTCAGGGGATTTATGATAAAAGCATAAATATTGACTCAACGAATAATAGAATGGTTATTGATATTCCCTGGGCCGCTAATGAAACCGAGTTTGATCCCAGAAAGGCGCTGGAGGATTTAGGAAGCACGGGAGCACTTACATTTCAGGAAGTAAACGATGAAGACTTTTACACCGAACCTAAGGATCTTGTGCCCACAGGCAGAATTGTACTATCCGGTGAGGACGTGGAAACAGCATTAAACTACCAGAAAGACGGTCAGTACATGGTATTGCTGAAGCTTAAGCCATCAGGTGTGGAAGCTTTCTCAAAGGCAACGGGTGAGAATATTGGCAAAAAAATAGCGATATTTATCGATGACATATGTATATCAGCCCCAAGAGTCGATACTCAGATTACAGCCACCGAGGCAACCATAACGGGAAGCTTCACTTTTGAATCGGCAAAGGCTTTGGCCGATAAAATTCGCTTTGGTGCGCTTCCAACCAAACTGGAACCAGTTAAGGTCGACTCTATCAGTGCTCAGCTTGGAAAGGGTGCATTAGACGTTGCTGTTAAGGCAGGGATCGTTTCGTTTATTTTAGTCTGCTTATTTATGATTTTATATTACAGATTGCCCGGATTGGTTTCGGTAATAGCTTTGTCGGGGCTCCTTGCCCTTCAGATACTTACACTGTCAAACTTAAACATATCGGTAACTCTGCCCGGTATCGGAGGCATAATACTTTCCATCGGTATGAGCATAGACGGCAATGTTGTCATATTTGAAAGAATCAAAGAAGAGCTTAGAGAGGGGAAAACCTTGAGAGCGGCTATCGACACGGGATTTAAACGGGCTTTTGTAGCAATACTGGACTCTAATGTAACTACCATAATAACCGCTGTTGTTTTGTATGTTTTGGGTTCAGGTGCCGTAAGAGGATTTGGCGTTACTTTGTTCTTTGGAACCTTGTTCGGCTTCTTCTCCGCAGTTACAGCATCGAAGATAATGCTGAAGGGTGTCTCAGCCTTTGGTTTTGCAAAAAACAAGTGGTATTTTGGTGTGAATGGAGGGAAGCAAATTGAAGAGGTATGATTTTGTTAAGAACAGAAAATATGCTTTCATCTTCAGTATTGCGCTATTTATTTTCTTCGGCATGATGTATGCGATTAATGGAATAAAACTTGATATAAACTTCAAGGGCGGTACCAGAATGATGATTGAGATCGTAAGCGAGGTCGATCCCAATAAAGCTGCAGATGTAGTAAAAAGAACCGTTGGCAAGGAAGTATCGGCAAGCGTAATGGAAACCTATGGCGGAGATGCGGAAGGCAAAAAAATAAAAATGCTTAGGCTTGATATTGTTGGAAACGAACCTTTGACCGCTGAGGAAGAGGAAAAGGTTAAACAAGCTTTGGAGCAGAATTTTGAGGTGATACTTAACAGCCCCAAAAACGAGAATGTCAGTATAACTCCTATTATTGGCAGGCAAGAGCTTAAAAGGGGCATTTTTGCCGTTGCTATCTCTGTTACTCTTATCTTACTCTATGTAGCATGGAGATTCAGCATTTTGAGCGGATTTTCTGCGGCAGTATGCGCGATTTTAGCTTTATTCCACGATGTAGGGGTTATGTTCGGTGTTTATATTACGATGGGTATTCCATTAAATGATATTTTTATTGCCACAGTACTGACGGTAATAGGTTACTCCATAAACGATACCGTTATAATTTATGACAGGATTCGTGAAAATACAGGCCTTATGAAGAAATCCGACCTGGGTAGTATTGTAAATGTGAGTATTCATCAATCTCTGTCGCGTTCAATTAATACAATGGTGACCACATTGATTTGTATTGCGGTATTGTTTATTTTTTCAGCAGTTAATAATATTGATTCATTGAAGGACTTCAGCTTCTCTTTACTTCTAGGTGTTATAACGGGTGTATATTCCACCGTATTTATTGCTTCGCCCTTGTGGCTTATATGGAAAGAGAAAAAACAAATGACTTTATTAAAAAAGGCTTGATAATGAATCCGGCTTGTTTTAGAAAATAATCCTTCTATATTTCTGACAAATAAACAATTATTGGAAAAGGAGGTGGACAGAATAGGGAAATTAATGGTTACAAATATTTTTTGGTATTTCATAGCTTATGGTGTCGTTACATTTATGGTGATGCGTTTTATGCCAGAAGATAAACGTAAAAAAATTCTTACCTATACCCTACAAGGAACATTAATAGAGAAAACGTCTTCAATAATAAGCATAATTTCGAGGTATGCAATAATAGTGTTGACTTTATTCTTACCGGTTTACAATAATATTTACTATATTCTGATAGGCAATCTTTTATACTTTGCTGGACTTGTGCTGTCGACTCTTGCTGTTTGGCAGTTTTCAAAGGAAAGAGAAGACAGGCCGATAACCTGGGGACTTTACCGTATATCACGGCATCCGATGCAAGTATCGGGAAGTATTATGTGTATTGGTATTGCCCTGATAGCAAATAACATATGGCTTTGGGTATTAACTATATTAAATACTATATGTTCTTACCCGATGTTTTTAATGCAGGAAAGGTATTGTACCCAAAGGTATGGCAAAGAATATACCGACTACATGAATAAGACTCCTCGTATCTTTTTAATTAAAAGTACAAATAAGTAAATGTTGATAATTATTATATAAAAACATTCTTATTGACATCAGATTCATCTTGCCCGATGTAGTTCAAGCTTTTTTTCACGCGATGCTTGACTTTAACATTCGCGTGTGATATTATTTTTATTGCTTTGCAGGCGTTTTTTTTTATGCGTAAAATATTTTGGTTAGCATTGGAGTGTTCAAGATGAGAGTCAGAATCACCATGGCTTGTAGTGAGTGCAAGCAGAGAAATTACGATACAAAAAAGAATAAGAAAAATGATCCCGACAGGCTTGAGATGAACAAATATTGCAGGTTCTGCCGTAAACACACAGCCCATAAGGAAACAAAATAATTATCGGGGAGTTGTAGAATATGACTGAGCAAAAAGCAAAATTCGGCCAGCGTGCGGGAAGGTTTTTTAAAGAAATTCGGCTCGAGTTAAAAAAGGTAATATGGCCCACCAGACAGCAACTGTTAAACAACACCTTGACAGTATTTGCAGCTTGTTTATTAATAGGATCGGTTGTTTGGTTGGCAGATGCCGGGCTAGGTATTATATTCAGAGCTGTTTTCGGACAGTAAGAGTCTAAAAGGAGGGCGGGGCGAAAGTTTCCGCTTTAGGTACGTATGACAGAGGATGCAAAATGGTATGTTGTCCATACTTATTCAGGATATGAGAATAAGGTTAAGGCCAATATAGAAAAAATTGTTGAAAACAGAAAGATGCAGGACTATATTCTTGATGTTGTTGTTCCGATGGAAGAGCAGATCGAGATTAAGGACGGCAAGAAAAAAGCTACTCTAAAAAAGGTTTTTCCGGGCTATGTTCTTGTTAAGATGATTATGTCTGACGATTCATGGTATGTTGTAAGAAATACCCGCGGAGTAACAGGTTTTGTCGGTCCTGGATCTAAGCCTGTACCATTATCCGACGATGAAGTTAGGATGATGGGTGTGGAGCAGTTTGAAACCATTGTTGATTATGAAGTCGGTGACAGCGTCCGTGTCATTGAAGGGCCGCTTGAAGGTTTCATAGGAACAGTCGAAGAAATTAGCATAGACAAGAAAAAAGTTCGTGTTATGGTTTCAATGTTCGGAAGAGAAACACCTGTCGAACTTGATTTTATTCAGATTATAAGGCTTTGATTTGATTCTTTACGCAAGCGCGCAATAGTGTACTTGCTATCGAATAGATTCCTGAGCTATTATCAGGAGAGAAAACTGGGAGGTGGACTATATGGCAAAGAAAGTAATTGCCTATGTTAAATTACAGCTTAATGCAGGAAAAGCAACTCCTGCTCCACCGGTTGGACCAGCCCTTGGCCAGCATGGCGTTAATATCATGGGATTCTGTAAGGAATTCAATGAAAAAACGGCAAAGGATGCTGGGTTGGTTATTCCGGTCGTTTTAACGGTTTACAGCGACCGTTCATTTTCGTTTATTACCAAGACTCCGCCCGCTGCCGTTCTTATAAAGAAGGCTTGCAAGATTGAAAGCGGATCAGCAGTACCTCAGAAAGACAAAGTAGCTAAAATTTCTAAGGAAGACGTAAGAAAGATTGCTGAAATGAAAATGGTCGATCTGAATGCCTCAAGCATTGAAACCGCAATGAGCATGATCGCCGGTACTGCAAGAAGCATGGGCGTTGTAGTAGTAGACTGATTTGTAATGCCCCGAGATGTGGGAGGGAGATTTCCCGCTAATTTTTTACCACAAAGGAGTGAAATGATATGAAAAGAGGCAAGAAATATCTTGAGAGCCTAAAGCTCGTTGATAGAACCAAACTGTACGAACCGGCGGAAGCTATGGATTTAGTACAAAAGACTGCACACGCGAAATTTGATGAGACTGTTGAAGCACATATTAAGCTTGGTGTTGACTCACGTCATGCCGATCAGCAGGTTAGAGGTGCGGTGGTTCTTCCCCACGGTACAGGTAAAACTGTAAGAGTTCTGGTTTTTGCCAAGGGAGAAAAAGCTACCGAGGCTGAACAGAACGGCGCAGATTATGTTGGCGCAGAGGATCTGGTTACAAAGATCCAAAAAGAAAACTGGTTTGAATTTGATGTTGTTGTTGCGACTCCCGATATGATGGGTGTTGTCGGTCGTTTAGGCCGTGTATTAGGACCTAAGGGTCTTATGCCGAACCCAAAGGCCGGAACCGTTACCATGGATATAGCAAGAGCTATAGCCGACATTAAGGCTGGTAAGATCGAGTACCGTCTTGATAAGACGAATATAATCCACTGCCCCATCGGCAAAGTTTCCTTCGGAACCGAAAAACTCCATGATAACTTCCGCACCCTTCTTGAGGCTGTTGTGAAGGCAAAGCCTGCC
>JBMNTI010000117.1:0-7585 GCA_050945655.1 Acetivibrionales bacterium
TACTCCGGAGCCAATACCGGAAGAGAGTACCGATCGCGCGGTTCTGGACGTGTCCTGGGAGGATCCTGCCGTTTTTACAGGTCCTTATGCTTTCGAAGACTATAAAAAGACTTTTATAAAAAAAGACGGAACAACTATGGATTACTGGGTGTTTGAGAACGGACGTCCTGTTGATTATGTTCCTAAGGATGAAATTGTTTTTGGAAATCCGGAAGAATATTCTGATTTAAAAGGTATAACGGCATTCAGAGGGAATAATTATCGGGACACGGCATCCTATGGTACCCGTACCGTTGCAGAAAAGAAGCTGGAAATTGTATGGTCCTATGATATTGGTGAAATCAGGGCCGAAAACAGCAGATGGCCGGGGACAGGCTGGACGGGTCAGCCTCTTTTGGTGAACTGGCCTGAAGAAGTCCGTAACATTATGAACATAAAAGATGAAATGAAGGCAAAAGACCTTGTGGAGGTTATTTACCCCACCTTGGACGGGAATATTTATTTTTTGGACATTGAAACGGGGAAACCCACAAGGGATAAGATTAAGGTAGGCTTTCCAATGAAGGGAACCGGTATGGTAGACCCAAGAGGTTACCCGCTTTTGTTTGCCGGAATCGGCCTTAATGAAAACGGTGATACCATAAGTGAGTTCAAATATAAAATGTTTAATCTTATCGATCAGACACCCATATATGATATCTTTGGCCGGGACCCGGTGGCCTTCAGGAAGTGGGGGGCTTTTGATTCCTCCGCAATCATCGATAAAAAGACAGATACCTTTATTGAAGCAGCAGAAAACGGTTTAGTTTACCGGGTTAAGCTTAATACTGATTTTGATTTAAGTGCAAAGACCATCTCCATAGCTCCCCAATTAACCAGATACCGATATAAGGATTCCACCAATATAGAACTGGGGATTGAAAATTCTCCGGCTTATTACAAAAATTATATGTATTTCTGTGATAACGGAGGAATATTTCAATGTCTGGATCTAAACACCTTAAAGCCTGTATGGACCTATGATGTAGGAGATGACACCGACTCATCACCGGTTATTGAGGAAACAAAGGAAGGTGTTTTTGTATATACAGCAAATCAGGTAGATAAGAGAAGTCAAGTCAGCAAGCGGCCTGAAAACGCCAATATACGCAAATTTAACGCACTCACTGGCGAACTTGTCTGGCAGAAGGATTATTCCTGTGTTTATAATTACTATATCAACGGTGGAGTGTTAGGCACACCATTGTTGGGCAAAGATGACATTAGTGATATGATTATTTTTACCATATGCTTTACCGGCTCGGCTCAGGATGGTATTCTGGTAGCCCTGGACAAGGAAACAGGGGCGGAAGTATGGAAAAGGCAGTTGAATGCATATAGCTGGTGTTCTCCGGTTGCCGTCAGGAGCTCCGAGGGAAAAACATATGGACTTTTTGCGGATTTTAATGGTTTACTGCACCTTTTTGATCCTAAAACAGGTCAGGATCTTCATACCGTGAGCCTGGGAGCAAATATTGAATCCTCCCCCGCTGTTTATGATGATATGATTGTTGTTGGGTCATATGCCAGAAAAATATTCGGGATTAAGATTAAATAGTCAAAGCTTGCATTTGGAGGTTTATTAGCATGAATAAGCATAAAAATGATCGGTCAAACAGACTGGTAACAATAGTAATACTTCTGGCAGTTACCTTAGTAATCCTGGTTTCTCTGTTGGTTGCCCAGGGACAATTAGGAAGAGATATTGCCGACAATTCGCCCACACCGTCGGCAATCTTGCCCGATCCGAACGATAATACCGTGGAGCCGACACCAGAACCGACTCCGACGCCTGAACCAACTCCACCGCCGGAGATAACCGATCCGGAGCAATTGGTTCTGGATATTACCAAGCTGCCTTCATATGTGAGCAAAACTACTGTTTCGGAAGGAACCTATCAGAAAAAGTTCGCCAATGGCGGGACTATTACATATTCTGTTTATCAGAATGATAAAAAGGTTGAATATAAACCTGATTACGTTCTGGCATTTCCGCGGGCAAAAGCATATACCGAACAGAAAGGCGTGACCACGTTCAGAGGCAATAACTACCGTGATATGGCCTCTTACGGAACACGCAATATTACTGAAAAGAAGCTTGAGATAATCTGGGAGCAAAATACCGGCGCCATAAGCGCCCATAACAGCTATTGGCCCGGCTCAGGCTGGACAGGACAGCCCATAATAATCAATTGGCACGAAGAAACCAGAAAGGTAATGAATATAAATGAGGAGTTCAGGAATAAAGATTTAGTCGAGGTAATCTATCCGATTCTCGACGGCAACATATATTTCCTTGACCTTGAAACCGGAAAGCCCACCCGCAATAAGATTAACCTCGGATTTTCCATCAAGGGCACCGGTATGGTTGATCCCAGAGGGTATCCGCTGTTCTATACGGGTATGGGGCTGAATGAAAACAACGGAAGATATACCGAGTTTAAATACAGGGCTTATAACCTGCTGGATCAAACCGAGATATTCAGTATCAAGGGAAAGGATGCCTTGTCCTACAGAGGCAGTTGGGGAGCCTTTGATTCGTCGGCTGTCTTGCACAAGGAAACCGATACCTTGATAAATGTGGGGGAAAACGGCCTGATATACAAAACCAAGCTCAATACTAAATTTGACGAGGCAACCGGTACTTTATCCATGTCACCTGAAGTGACCAAATTTCAGTATAAATCTTCATATAACAATCCCGGAGCTGACTACGGCATAGAAAACTCACCTGCCATTTATAGAAATCTCATGTATACCATTGATAACGGCGGTACGCTACTCTGCCTTGATATTAATAATCTTGAACCCGTCTGGATGTACGATGTCCAGGATGATACCGACAGCACAATAGTGCTTGAAGAAGCAGAGGACGGGGTCTTCATTTATACCGCAAACGAAGTTGACAAACGCTGCGCAGGAGGCAAAGCAAGCAAGGCCGATTGCAATATACGCAAATTCAATGCGCTCACAGGCGAACTGGTGTGGCAAAGAGACTATACCTGCTATTACCGCTCGGGTATTAACGGAGGGGTATTGGGAACACCATTATTAGGCAAGGACGATATTGCCGACAGAATAATCTTCCCCGTATGCTTTACCGGCAGCCAGATGGATGGAAAGCTTATTGCACTGGACAAGAAAACAGGTGAAGAGATATGGGTTCGGGAGCTTGATAATTATAGCTGGAGCTCGCCTGTGGATATAAAAAGCGACGATGGAAAAACCTACGGACTTTTATGCGGCTACGACGGATTTATGCGCCTGTTTGATCCCATGACCGGGGAAGATATTGATAAAGTATCATTGGGAGTAAATATAGAAAGCTCGCCTTCGGTATTTAACGATATTGCCGTTGTTGGCTCCTACGCCCAGAAAATATTCGGAGTGAGGATTAAATAGCCCATACGCCGTATCAATGCGGTACTATTCATGTTCAGACCGGTAAATAGGTTTATAAAAAATAGTCCGACGCATTATTATTCAATGTGTTCGGACTATTTTTATTGCACGGCTTGGTACATGTTGCTCATATAATGATGCATAAAGTATTTGGAATGGCGAAAGGAAGATGCGGCATGCAATTCTATTATGGTGAAAAAACCCTCGCCCGTGCTCTGGATGAAGCAGAATTCTGGAATCGGCAAGAAGCGGAACATACAGTTGTTATTCGTCAAATCGTACCTAATCTTGAATCCAGATTTGTTATGCAGCTCCAGCAGTATGAAACGGCATTTAATCAGGCCAAGGGACTGGTTGCAAGATACATTGAAACACTCGTAAGATCTAAAGGCAATGTAAGCCGTTCAATGCGGCAGCAGATTTTAGAGTTTCTCGAAAAAGCGCTTGAGCAAAGCAAACAGTTTATCCAGCTTCTTAACCAAATACTATTCGAAAGCGATGCTACCCGGAATAACCCGGTGGCACCGATTGTAATAAATCACATTCGAAGAGAATCGGAATATTTCATTGGAATAACCCAGGCAGTTCTTGACTATTCAAAAAGGCCACAATAGACAAGAGCCCTCAGTTTGATGTTACCCCCCCTTTCGTTAGAAAAAAACTAATTTAAAGGGGTTTTATAATATCAGGTAAAAAGAAATATTCCAAATGAAACTCAAATGTCAGGTGAGGATCAAGAAATATAGATTTTACAAAGGCGAAATCGGTAAAGTTGCGCCGAACCTCATCAACAGAAACTTCTATGCTGCAGTTCCGAACCAGAAGTGGACAACTGACATCACTGAGTTTTCTCTGTTAGGTCAGAAGCTCTACCTTTCCCAGTTTTTTAACATGTACAACAGCGAGATAATTAGTTACATAATTAGCGATAAGCCACATCTCGGACAAGTCATTGACATGCTCTATAAGAAATTGTTCAAATCATGTCTCGTAAAGTGAATTGTCTGGATAATGCCATCATGGAGAATTTTTTCGGTCTGCTTAAATCCGGACTGCTGTATTTGGGAGAATTCAATGGTATTGACGAGTCCAGAGAGGAACTAGAGAAATATATTTACTGCAACAATCATTGAATTAAGGATAAACTAAAAGCGAAAATGGACATATTGACAAATTTGTAAATGCACCATTTACAAATGAAAATGGTGAAAATTTGCTTGATTTTATTGAAAAGAATAATTATACTGAAAAGACATTAGTGTTATTGTGTTATTCATCAAAAAGAGCGAGTAAAGCTTTTAATTTGCTTTATAAAAATGGATATTCAAAAATATATCTTGTAAATATCAAGATCGAAGAATTATTAACATATTATAATAAACTAATACAGAAAGGCCCATGTAATTGTATTAAATAATATCATAAAATAATTAATACTTGCAAAAGTAAATCTAAGTCTCAGAACTCTTTGGGTTTTAGAGGATATTAAAAAACAGAGGTGGGAAGGTTCGAATGTTAGGACACTGCGCAATATATATAAAGCTTACTGAACAAAATAATGATGTTTATTCATCAGGGATTACATTTGCGGATTTTGCGAAGGCTATTGATAACCCAAGGTGTTATTTGATATTAGCTGGTTTTCCCGATGAGTGTAAATTTAGCCGTAAGCTGTTTCTTCACTATGTTACTGGAGAACAGGTGCAAAAATTAATTAATCAGGATGTTTATAGTTTTGGAGATTTTTGCTGGGTGGATTTTGAAAATGAGGAACAGCTTGATGCAGTAACAGATTATGAACTAGCCAGGATGCTATATATGAGTCATATGAAAAAATCATTAGACTCATTTATAATAGATAATTTAGCAAATGAATACGCATATTTATGCCATGATGATGGATCATGGAATCATACCTATTTGCGTGATTTGTCTAAATACAAAAAGGTAATAAAATGCAGAATAGAAAATGAAACAGAGAAATATGGCAAAAGGTTTAATCTTAGCGAAAACTTAATAGATGAAATATATAATATGTGTAAAGAGGGTTTAATAATTGATTTTATTGATGTAGAAGCAGGTATTATTAATTTTTATTTCCCAAAGAATATTAATACAATAGATGATCTGGAAAATGCGCTTATCAATATGAGAAAAGATAAATGCAATGAAAATATTCAATATAGTTTGAAAAATATGGTTTGGGGACGGCCTGAACCGTATATGTAGAAAAAGCCGTCCCCTCCACAGCCCGAATTGGGATTGTCCTCATTGGCGGGCAGGCTATTTTCGGAAATAGTAATGCAGGGTCTGTTATACGCGCTAATTAACGCTGTTCAGGATTTCCGCATAAGTCGGGATTTTCCAATGCTTGCTGCCAACAATCAATTCAAGCTCATCTACTATCATCCTAAGCTCGCTCATTGCCATAAAGACCCTTTCACGATATGCTTTGGCTAACTCCAGATTATCTTTGATCTCCCTGACAGCTACGGTTTGTCCGGTAAGGGTTTCAAGCCTTTCCTGCAGGCATTCTGACAGCTTGGCTATCTTATTGAGCAGGCCTTCTTCAAGGCTTGTTGACGGTGCCGGGGTTATTGACTTCTTACGCAGAATCAGCTCGGCCAGCTCGTTCTGGTAATCAAGGACAGCAGGAATAACTTGCTTGTTGACCATGTCAATCATGGTAAGTGCTTCGATATTGATGGTCTTTGAATAGTTTTCAAGCAAAATGTCATACCGCGAATGGATCTCATGTCTGGCAAAAACATGATGACGGGTAAACATCTCAACATTTTTTTCCTCAATAAAAGCGGGCAAAGCCTCGGGTGTGGTCTTCAGATTGGACAGGCCTCTTTGTTCCGCTTCCCTGACCCATGAACTGTCATATCCGTTTCCGTTGAAAATTATGCGCTTATGGTCCTTGATTGTTTTTTTGATGAGGTTGCTTAAATCGGCTTTGAAATCGATGCTTTTTTCAAGCGTATCTGCAAACCGGCTAAGAACATCGGCAACAATGGTATTAATGACAATAATCGGACCTGCAATGGAAAAACACGATCCAAGCATACGGAATTCGAATTTATTCCCTGTAAAAGCAAATGGCGACGTGCGGTTACGGTCGGTTGTATCCTTTGGGAAATGTGGCAGCACCGTGGCTCCGATTTCCATTAAGGTTTTTCCCTTGCCCACGTATAATGTGTCGTTCCCCAGTGCATTCAGGATTTCTGTAAGCTCTTCCCCTAAAAACATTGACACAATGGCAGGCGGTGCTTCATTGGCGCCGAGACGATGGTCGTTGCCTGCGCTTGCAACCGAAAGACGCAGCAAATCCTGATAATCATCAATCGCCTTTATGACAGCAACCAGGAACAAAAGGAACTGTGCATTTTCAAAAGGCGTATCACCGGGCTCCAGCAGATTGATTCCCGTGTCGGTAGATATGGACCAGTTAACATGTTTCCCGCTGCCGTTTACTCCTGCAAAAGGTTTCTCATGCAGAAGGCAAGCCAAATTATGCTTTGCGGCAATAGTTTTCATAAGCTCCATTACCAACTGGTTGTGGTCTGTCGCAATATTGGCTTCAGAATAAACCGGAGCAAGCTCATGCTGTGCCGGAGCCACTTCATTATGCTCGGTTTTTGCCAGAACCCCCAGTTTCCATAATTCTTCGTTCAGCTCACGCATGAACTCGGAAACACGATGCTTTATTGCCCCGAAATAGTGATCCTCCATCTCCTGACCTTTCGGAGGACGTGCCCCGAACAAAGTCCTGCCGCAGTACATAAGATCTGGTCTTTTTAAATAAATGTTTCTGTCTATTAAAAAGTATTCCTGCTCCGGACCAACAAATGACAGAACACGCTTTGCATCCGTAACCCCGAATAGTTTCAGCACGCGGAGCGCTTGATGGTTAAGGGCCTGCATGGAACGCAGGAGGGGAGTTTTTTTATCAAGAGCTTCACCGCTGTATGAACAAAAAGCAGTTGGTATGCATAGAGTATTATTTTTTATAAAATAGCCGATTGCGAAATGTGACCTTTTAGCTATGACATAAATTGGTAATATAATTCCAGCTCGTTCACTAGCTATATAACGAGCGGTAAAATTAAAAAACATAAAGAAACGGGCATGAAAACAAGAG
>JBMNTI010000118.1:0-7571 GCA_050945655.1 Acetivibrionales bacterium
TGTTGAAACGGGCATCCTTGGATTTCTTTCTTTTACATCCATCGTTATTTTTACCATAGGCTATATGATTAAAGGAATAGTAAAAGCAGAAGATACGCAAAGAAAGATTTATATGGCAGGGTTATTTACGGGGTATACCGCCCTTGTGGCACACTCGACCTTCGATTTTGATTTATCGTATGTTTCACTCGGTCTTTTGTTATGGATAATGATAGTATTGGCTACTCCTGAAGTGAAGCATATGATAAAGCTAAGAAGGGGCTGGGCTGCTCCGGTTTTCGCTCTTTTATCGGCTGCTTTGATAATGATTAACGGAATCACGGCTATTGCGGCATATAACGCAAAAAGAGCATTAAACCATGTGGTAAAATATGAATATTCCGATGCACGCCGCTACTATGAGGAGGCTCTTCGACTTGACCCGCATAATAATAAATATTCTTTTGAGCTTTGCAAGCTGTACAGTATTTTTGCCTACAGAAGCGTAAGCGATGAAAAAGCAAAGGCATGGAAAGAAGTGGCTTTAGCCATGGCTGAAAGAAGCACCTCCCAAAACCCGTATCTTCCCGAAAACAACAGAGCATTAATCAGATTATATTATGATTTGGATATGCCCATAGAGGCGCTGGAATATGCGGAGAAGCTGATTTCATACCAACCTTGTTATTCTTATAACTACGAACTTTTAGCCAGAAGCTATCTGGAAGCTGCAAAATATTATATGGGAAACAATGATTACGATAAGGCAGAAGATTTATTAAAGAATTGCGTTGAAATTGAACCTCCTATGGAAATAAACAAGAAAAACATTTTTTATAAGTATAAAGAAGAAGCAGCAGAGATTCTAAGCAATCCGGGGCTCTGAATTTTTGTACAGGGATGAACAATGATTATGACAAAGTCGAAGATTAGTCTGTCGGGTAGAAATCAACAACGGAAAAATAGGGTCAGCAAAGTCGAAACATATGCGAGGTTAAAAGTAAAAGCACTTATATAAGTGCTTTAGATATAGTACATCATTGTATTTGAGAAGTTATCTTTCTGCTTTTAATAAGGCTATCTCATTATCATGATGAACCAGATGTTCTTTGATATCTGCTAACTCGCTCTTAATTTCATCCTGCCCTTCGGCAAGCTGCTTGTAGCCATCAAGGAGAGCCTTAATATCTGGTTTAATCTCATTCTCAATTGATAATTCTAACTTTGATACTTGGTTTCCGACTGATTTTATCTCACCCTTCAAATCAGCGTACATTTTTTCCATGAACTCAAAAATTTTATCTTCCATAAAATACACCACCTAAATTATTGTATCATGTTTTTCTTTTGTTTGCCTAGCAAATGTAGGCGGATTTATGTATCCCTGTTTGTAGCTTGGATAATGGCCTTGAATGACGGATTGCAGATGATTCTTTAAAACCGTGTTCATTTTGACAATTAATCTGTACCGGTGGACAAGCTGGGAAAGACCCAATACATATCCTTCGGGTTTGCATCAGGAAGACTATCAGAGCGGGAGCGGAGGTAGTCCGGAAGGAGCTGCGAAGAGACTCCGGCAACCTTGGCGGAGGCGCAGTCAGGGGCGCTTCTGTGATTGCTGTCTGCTCGCTATCTATGCTTCTTTGGGTGAGCAGTCAGCCGCTCTGCGAAGCCCTGCTTGCACAAAAAAATATGGGAAAAGCCAGTCCCACATTGCTAAAAAAATAGAGTATTGATTGATCAACTTTTCATTTTCCTATTTGAATTGCGAAGTCCAAGGGTGACCTTCCCGCATTATTCTTAGTCATAATATCAGGATTTAATGTCATGAATAATTCTACCATCTCATAATTCTACCCTTACAGTTGAATACAGCTGTCCACATTGCATTATTACCATATTCATCTCTTAAATTTATATCAGCCCCTTTCTTCAACAGTTCTTTTGCAACATCAATACTTTGATTAACACAAATAAGATGCAATGCTGTCTGTCCATCTGAATTTGTAAGATTTACGTCAATTCCGGAGTTAATAAGGAATGATGCAATATCAAACTCACTGCCCGAGATAGCATAGTGTAATAAACTAGAACCGCTTTCACTCTTTTTATTAATCTCACTAATATTAAATTTACTCTTAAATGTTTCTGGATCACCGAATCTTACTAATGTAAAAATCTGCTTTTTCTGTAGGCATATAACTGTCCCCTTATTTTTCATGATTATGACTTCGATTTACAGAAGGGCTCTGTGTGGTCAAAAGTTATCTTACTTAATCTCCTCCACTATATTCAAATATGCAAATAAACTTGTTCTTGGCTATTTCATAAACATTAAAAAAATATTCATTGGGTGTCTGTCTCATAAGTATTACCTCGAGTGTACTGTCGCCATTGAGATCTAAAAAGTAATACCAAAAAGTTTCTTCTTCATATAATGCCAAATCTAACTCACATATGATATAGTCATTTCGCATGAGGGAAATAGTTTTTTGATTCTGCTTAACACCATGTTCGTTTATTATTTCTCCCATACTTTTTGCTATGATTCTTTCATCTACTCCATCACCATCATAGTCAAGGTATAATTCATTATCATGAATATAGGTTGGTGTCCTTGGCACTACCTCCCAATCACAATCAATTCCTATGATAGGTAGGTGGCTTTCAGTTTTAAAATAGCCAAGTTTTATCATAGGTTCATATAGATGATCACCGTATTCTATTTTTGAATCATAGCAATTGGTTTCAGTGATAAATCCTTCAGACCCATAACAGCGGAACTTTTCATCGTTATATATTAAATCTGTTCCACTATTCATATTATTTTCAGTATATTCATTATAAGTAAAAAATTCTCCCTCGTGTGAACCTCCAAGAATAATTGCACTTGAATATGCTTCCTCCCTGAAATAATTAATTGAAATAATTGGGTGATACTGATTAGTATTTGATTCCGTCGGCATAGATGATTGGGGTATCTCTTTGGTTTCAGTAGGTATAGTTGAATGACCTGGAGTGCTTTTTTCTGAATCATTATTATTTACACCAGTACTTCTGCTGCAACTGGAATTGAAAAGCAGTATCAAAAATACTATTGATAAGGACATTATTTTTTTTATCACTTCAGTCCCTCCTCAGTAATTACTTATTACTAAATAGTTTTAGTTTACTAGCACCACTAGGGTCAATAAGGTCTCTTCGGCGGTTATAGTTCGCAGGAGTTACAAAATCTTTTTCATCAACTTCATTGTCTCGTGGTTTAGTAGTTAAACTACCTTCTAAAAGATTCCCCTCTTTATCAATTCCCATATAGACTTCTAAATGTAGCATGCTTTGTGGGGGCTTCTGATTATTTAACTGGACTGTCCCAATTTTTTGCCCTTGTTTTATATTATCACCAACTTCTACACAAACACTTATTTCAGTATAACGTACAATAGTACCATCATTATTCTTTACGGTTACTTGATCCAAGCCAACATCAAAATATGACACACTTATGACTGTCCCACCCGTCATAGCCAAGACTTTAGTTCCAGGTTCAGCATGGAAATCAATTCCGGCATGGCTTCTTGTTCCGCCACTCCTACTATAACCAAAAACATTATCTGAAGTTAAAGGATCTTGTGTCGCCATGCTTTCCAAAGGATATGTCCAGTCTTGGCGGTCATTCCAGAAATTTTCCGCTGCGATTTGTATTGGCGTTTTATCAGCTATACCTACATCAACTAACGCACTCTCAATACTCTTCTTGCTTGCATAATTGGTATGGCCTGTTAAAGCAATTCCTTCAATATCAAGGGGATATTTTGTTTTGTTGACTATTACACAAACTTTGCCATTCTCGTATGTAATCTGATCATTAGCGTATCCTTTACGGTTTAAATATTCTCGTACACTTACATAGCCAAGGAACAGCAAATATGCGCCCGTTGTTTGGGCATCTTTATATTTCTCTCTATCCGAAGCAATCTTTGCATCCCTTTCATTTACATATTTCTGTAGATTTGAGTAATTGCCCGCTCTTATTGCATCTGCAATAAGAGTCGCATAATCCTTGTCAGGATCAAAGCCTAGCTCTTGCGATGTATTATTCTCAAGTTCTCCTTCCAAAATTCTTGCTTCTCTAATTGCATCTTTTAAATCTTTAGACGGTTTATCATGATCCAGGGTGTTAAATTTACTGTCAAAATCTTTTTTAAGTTGTTCATCTATTGTAGTTGCCATCATCAAATCTTTAAGAGAAATCATATGATTATACGTTGTGCCTGATGTTTCTGCTTTAAAATCGGAAGGGTCAAGCGCATAAGCAGCTTCAAGCAATTCTGCTATTCTGGCGGTAAAGGGTCTATCCACCATTTGGCTGATTTCGTAATGGATTTCATCGCAAAAAGATGCTAATTTTCTGCGTTTTTCATCCAGTTCCTCGATCTCATCAAGGGTTAAAGAGATTTCAAGTGGGCCTATGCCCTCGGTCTCCTCAACCAGGGCAATTGCTTTCTCCGCTTCTCTAAACGCATCAAACAATGGTTTAACATTTCCTCCTTTTCTTCCGGACTGGATGCTGCCGTAAATACCGCGCATCCCGCTCTGCCTCTTGATCGTAATAGCCGCCATAATCAGGTGAAAGTAAAAAGATAAATGCTTGAAGTCAACTTAGATGTTCCTTTGATTGAAGATATGATATCTAATTCGAAATTTTCAGCACCATGCATTATGAAATTACCAGTCTCAATACGAATACGATAACCTTTTTCAGGGCAGGTATCTTACATAATTTGTTAATAGTTATAAAAAAACATCTGGTGCTAATATGTATTGACACAAGATGTTTGTATTTATGGATTCATGGTATGTTATACTATTTATTTTGTCAATACCTGCTAATTTTATAAGTTTCGAGCCATCTGATTTGCTTTATGGAGGTTATAACCGTCATAGTGCCCTGCATCTTTTTTCTAACATTAAAGCCATGTTTGAAGAACATTGTGGTTATTGCAAAACGAAATCAGTTACTTCTATCTCTTCCCAGCGATCATCAAATTCTTTTACTTCCTTTTCGTTTTTAATTTAAAATGCCAGCTTTTATGTACTCTCTGTACTTCTGTTTTATCTGGTCAGCACTTCTTCTTCGTTTGTATCAGTAGATATTCTTGTTAATTTTCTGTTCCTATAAAAATAAACATAGCCATCTGTTACCTCCAATCCTTGGCTATCTATTTCAAAGAGAGCTTTTTTCTCATTAGTCTCTATATCAAATACATTTAACATGAAATAATAGTAATTTGATTCGGGCATATCAGCCGAGGGCTTCCCAGAATCAACAAGGGTTACATAATAAATCTTATTGTCAATAACGACGAATTTCCACACTTCTTCCTCACCGACAAGATGTCTTAAGTCTGAACCATCAAGATTTGCTGAATATATACCTCTTTTCTCCTTACCTCCGGTCGAGGCCATCTCTAAAAAATATATTTTATCTTTATAATATGCTATAGAGGTAACATTATAATTTCTAATCATTATATCAAATAGTTTAGTATCATTTCCCCCATCCAGATCCATTCTATAGAAAGCATATTCATCACCGGTTTTCACATAATAAATGCTGTCTTGCATGAAAAAAGGTTCATAACAATCATTTTTGACTACAACTTCCGATTTTTCCTCACTGGCTTTCATCCTATAAAGCGTGCCGTACAGTTTTATATCATCACGATAAGTATAATAAATATAATCACCTATAACTGCTCTTATAGATATATTACCACTAATAATAAGTATCTTTTCTGTGCCATCTATTCTTTCTCTATATAACTTTACTTCTTTTACTTCATCAAAAAAATCATCGTAGATTACTATTGTATAATAAACCCAAGCGTCCTCTACGAATACACGATTAATCTCTCTTTGTACTACGATTTCAATTTTATTACTTTTAGGGTTCCACTTACATAGGCATCTATCACCGGTATCATCCTCTGTACTAAAATAAAGCCATTCATCATATTCTGCAATCATACCTCCAGGTATTGGTGTATTATCTTTATCCGGATTGGATGTTACAGTATTGTTTTCTTCAATAATACTTTCTTTGGTAGTGGGCACATCGCTTTTATCAATTACAGTATGGTTATCTTCATTATTACTGCCTACCCGATTATATCTGCAAGCGCTTAACAAAATAACTATAATTAGCAGTATTGCTCCAAATACTTTTTTCATGATCACATTACCCCTTATAGTTCCAATGCCATGATTCATAATAATTATTTACTTCCTTTTGTCGTTTGTCACTCCATTTTGTTGGAGGCCCATATTTAGGATGATCCTCAGGTTTAGTATCATCATACAATAAGGGTTCAAAACCAAAATTCTTAGCATTGTCTTCAAGCCATATCATCATGTCAGTTGTACCCTCGTGGTAGCGTGCTTGACCGCCTCTCCTAGTGGTAGAAAAATCTATAGCAATTCCGAATCCATGATTGCTTGTACCTGGATAAGCTGCAGTACCAGGACCTAAATCCCTATACTTAGTCTTTTGTGTTGCATAGTCTCTATAGCCTGAATCATAATGACTTGGATACAACTGCCTATAATCTTGCCCATCCCGCCTTGCAGCATCTATCAGATATGCCCATGCAACTGCAGTTTCTTTAGTTAAATATGCATTATCCTTATCATTTGTTTTTACTGCAATTAATTTTGTAATATCTAACTTGCCGTTTTCTCCTTTTACTGGAGGAAGGTCACTGGGGTTAAACTTTTTAATGATTGAATCATATTCCATATTTTTGTTTGCAGCTTCTACAAGCTTATTCATTGTTGTTTGATCACATTTACCAGTTACTGTGATTCCCATACTGTATTGAAAAAGTATAGTTGCAGTAATAGAATGATTACCCCAAGAACCATCTATATCTGGATTGCCATTGTCATCAACCCCAATATAAAAACCTAATTGTGATAAATAATACTGTGCCTTTTTTTCTACCGTATCACATTGGGCTGGCGGTGGATTAATTGTACCTGTTCCGGTTTCACCTCCGCTATCAGGTATATTTGCTTGAGATAACGCTTTATCAATATTTTCTTTACTTGCATAATTGGTATAGCCTGTTAAAGCAATTCCTGCAATACCAAGAGGATATTTCTTGCCGTTTACTGTTACACATACTTTGCCATTCTCGTATGTAATCTGATCATTAGCGTATCCTTTACGGTTTAAATATTCTCGTACACTAACATAGCCAAGGAACAGCAAATATGCGCCCGTTGTTTGGGCGTCTTTATATTTCTCTATATCCGAAGCAATCTTTGCATCCCTTTCATTTACATATTTCTGTAGATTTGAGTAATTGCCCACTTTTATTGCATCCGCAATAAGAGTCGCATAATCCTTGTCAGGGTCAAAGCCTCGCTCTTGCGATGTATTACCCTCTAGTTCACCTTCCAAAATTCTTGCTTCTCTAATTGCATCTTTTAAATCTTTAGACGGTTTATCATGATCCAGGGTGTTAAATTTACTGTCAAAATCTTTTTTAAGTTGTTCATCTATTGTAGTTGCCATCATCAAATCTTTAAGA
>JBMNTI010000119.1:0-7537 GCA_050945655.1 Acetivibrionales bacterium
TGGGCATCCACCTGAAGCTCAAGGTTAACAGATACTTGGGTCAGAAGGCCGTCGGCATCTTCTAAGGCTTCTAATTCCCAGCTTTTTAGCACGCTTGTAGTGAAAACCATCTCGTTAGGTACTGCCTGTATCCCTGTAGCAGTCTTAATAGGGAATTCCAGAACCACCGATTCTATACTTTCATCTATAGTATCGCTGCGGTACAGCAAAAAAGCCGTTCCCTTTGCTTCAATACATGGATCGTCTTCCTTATAGCTAAGCTCAGCAGAACCAATATTTATTCGTGAAAATAATATTTCCTTGATTGCGGGGCTACCATGGGGAAGCGACAGCACATTTGAAACCTTGCCCATAATATCTCCGCTGTCTTTAAGGGATACGACATTTACGGGTGTTGTCTTTAAATAGATGTTTTCTCCTAATATTTCCCTGCCTACCTCATCTGTTTTTATTTCATAAAAGCGACTAATAATAGAGCATACCGTTCGGGCAACGATCTTTCTTCCGTTAACCACGTTGGCTTCGGTATGCTGGCTGTGACTTTTGGAAAATATTCCGATTTCCGTATCGGTTTTTGGTTTTTGCACCGAAAATGACCATGAAAACTGCGTCACTATACTCTCTATCCTTTGGTCGGGAGTATCGGAACGATAAAGGATCCGATATTTTATTTCGCCTCCTACTTCTACCATGCGTCCGGATTTTTCAACGCTTGTTACAAAGCATTCTGCATCGGCCAGAATTATATCTTTAATATCAGGTTTGCTGTCAGGCACAATAATGCTGTTTTCCAGCATTTCCTCGGTTTCCCTTATTTCAATAGTCCTGTACGATCTTATAGGCTTTTTCAATAGCTCCATCTGCATTTTAGGACCTCCTCTTAATACCCTCTTTTCCCTTCAATTCTAATGATATGCTGTCCATGTTTAATGTATGACGGGAGGTAAGAAAAAACAGCCATTAAATCATGGCTGTTTTTGCTTTGTCCACAGATTATTAATTATAAAGCTATATTCTTAAGGTCTTCTGACATTATTTTTACTTCGACCGTACGGGTTAGAACATCTGTATAGCTGTACGAAGCTGTTCTTGATGAATTGTACTCGTTCTCGAAGGAAACGGTAAAAATGCTCGGATAAGCTTTTTCCACGATACCTTCTTTAATGAATGTCTTCTTCCGGCCTTTGTTGGCCTTAAGTTGGATTCTTTTGCCAACACAGCCTTCTAGTTCCTTACGAATCTGCGATAAAGAATTTCTATCCATACCTACCACCTCAAAACTCACTGGATGAAATTATATCACAAATTGTCGGCCTTTGTCAACCGGGTCATATATTATACATATGGCAGCTTGAACTTGTCAAGACTAAATTTCATGAAAATTATATGTTAAATTATGTAAACCGGCTTGCAAAGCCCTTTTTAAGAGCATATAGCCGCTTCGGTATTATTAAGATTAGTTTATATCTGCTTAATCATTATTTCCAAATTCAGGGCGCAGAATAATGGCTCCTAATGGCGGAATCTTTACAGTCATCGAGTATGGCTTTTCATGCATGGGTATATCTTCTGCATAAATAGGTTCGGTATTCAGCACATTGCTGCCCCCGTATTTTTCCGAATCGGTATTAAAAATCTCTGTATAGCTCGTTTTAAGCGGTGCCCCCATCCGATAACTCTCATGGGTCTCAGGTGTAAAATTAAACACAAAGATCAGCATGTCGTGCCAGTCTTTCCCTTTTCTTATGAAAGAAATAATAGAATGGTCAACATCCTTACAGTCAATCAATTCAAAGCCCTCATTGCTTACATCAAGTTCGTAAAAGGCCTTTTTTGTTTTGTATAAATGATTGAGATCGGATATAAAAAGACTCATTTTCTCATGCATGGGATAGTCTAACAGATGCCAGTCAAGACTTTCCTTGTACTTCCACTCAATGAACTGGCCGAACTCTCCTCCCATAAAGAGAAGTTTCTTGCCCGGATGAGCGAAAAAGTATCCATAGGCACATCTTAACCCTGCGAATTTCTGCCAGTAGTCTCCGGGCATTTTCCCCAGCATGGATGCTTTACCGTGTACCACCTCGTCATGAGATAATACCAGCACAAAGTTTTCACTCCATGCATACATAAAGGAAAAAGTCAGAAGATTCTGATGGTGCTTGCGATATATAGGATCCAGGCTCACGTATTTCAGAAAATCGTTCATCCAACCCATATTCCATTTATGGGAGAATCCCAGCCCGCCTTCATGAATAGGTCTGGTAACCATCGGCCAGGCGGTGGATTCCTCCGCAACCATCATTACATTAGGATAATACTGGTATACGACATAGTTTAAATTTTTTATAAACTCTACTGCATCCAGGTTCTCCCTGCCTCCGTATTTGTTGGGTATCCACTCTCCGGATTCCCGGCAATAATCGAGATAGAGCATGGATGCAACGGCATCGACTCTAAGGCCGTCAACATGGAATTTATCAAACCAGTAAACAGCGTTGGCCACCAGGAAGTTTTTTACCTCATTTCGTCCGTAATTGAAAACATGAGTACCCCAACCCAGATGTTCGCCTATGCGCTTATCCTCGTGTTCGTAAAGGGCAGTTCCGTCAAATCTGGCCAGCCCATGGCCATCCTTCGGAAAATGGGCCGGAACCCAGTCTAAAATAATTCCTAAACCATTATTATGGCAGGTGTCAACAAAGTATTTAAAATCCTCGGGAGCACCGTAGCGGCTTGTTGGGGCAAAGTATCCGGTTACCTGATAGCCCCATGATCCGTCAAAGGGGTGTTCCATAACGGGAAGCAGCTCCAAATGAGTATATCCCATCTTTTTTGCATAGGGAATAAGTGTCTCTGCAAGGCGCCTGTACGAATATGGTTTAAAGCCGGTTTCAGATTCGGGATCATCATCAGGTTCCTGTTTCCATGAGCCAAAATGAACCTCATAAATATTAACCGGTTTATCAAAAACTGCTTCACCGGCTCTTTTTTCCATCCATTCAGAGTCCTGCCAGTCATAGTTATCAAGATCATAGACCACAGAGGCAGTATGGGGCGGCTTTTCGGAGAAAAAAGCGTATGGGTCGGATTTTGTATAGATTTCGTCGGCAGGTGTTTTTATTTCATATTTATATAAATCGCCCTTTGTAAGGCCGGGGATAAATAACTCCCATACCCCGGAACTCCCCAGCATGCGCATCTGGTGAATCCTTCCGTCCCACTGGTTAAATGAACCTACTACGCTCACTCTTTTTGCCGACGGCGCCCAAACTCCGAAAGATGCGCCTTTAACTCCTTCTATTTCGCAAATATGGCATCCGAGCTTCTCATATATGCGATGGTTATTGCCTTGGTTGAACAAATACAGATCGTATTCCGAAATCGTCGGCCAAAAGGAATAGGGATCAATAACCGAATAGGTGTGACCGTCCTCCGTTGTATGAATAAGCTCGTATTTAAAGAACTTACCGCCATTGGAAATAATAATCTCAAATAATCCTTTTTCGTGAATGAGATTCATTTGGTATGTTTCACCGGTATGTATATCTTTTAAAACTACGTTATTAGAGTGGACATTAAATACTCTGACTACGATTTTATCCTTCTCTTTATGCATACCTAAAATATCATGCGGATTTTTGCAGTTTCCGCTTATTAACTCTTCTATCCGGACATTGATTTCTGAATACATATGTTACCTCCGCAGAACAAGATTTTGCTTTTGGAAGAAATGACAGTACAAAGCAATGAATTGCCATGACTGAACTTATGATATAATAATATTAATCTATTTTCTACTTATTTACAATGCACCTTTTGTTTTAGCTTAAATATAGTAATATTTAAATGTTATGCGGGGTGCAGAACATGGATAATCAAATTCCAGGGAAAACATACACAAGAAGGGGTCCGGACCTTATTCTAAGAATGATAGATATTATCAGTGTCATTCTTTGGGGATTTATTATTGTTAACTTTGCAATTATTCTGGTTGCTATGCCGCTTTACGAGACCTTTTTCGATCGCCTGTTCAATATAAGAGTCCGTGATTATTGGGATGCTTACATTTTGCAGTTTTCTCTTATACTGTCCTTAACTCAGCTTATTATCAGTGTCTTCTCACTTTATTTAAACTTTAAACGCCTTAAGCGCAAAAACGATAAGCTAAGAGCTTCCATCTTAGCTTCCATATTTATTTCTCTTATAGCATGTGTGGTTATCACGCTGTTTTTATTTCTGTAGAGGTATCCGGGTATTAAATGATTCCATATTTTAAGAGAGTCCTGTATATAAATGCCACAGTCTCTATTCTTGTGGTATTTGCATCCAGATCCAGTACAAGACCGCTCTTTCCGCTTATTATATCGTCCCCCACAAAGGAGGCGATAATGTTAATGTCCTCTCGTGGTATCTGCCAAAAGTCGTTGAAACGCTCAACGACTTCTGTTCCATGAGTGTTTAACGGGTAACCTGAGTATGCTAAGACACTGCTCAGCAACAGAATAATATCTTTCCTTGTAGCCGCTTTGTTGGGGTATATTCTGCCATCCTGCTCCGGATGCATCAGACCAAGATTTATTGCGGTAATTATATCCTTATAATACTTATGATTCTGTGTTATATCGGTCGGCGGACGCAGCCCGGACAGACTATAGCCAATATTAAAACTTGCTAAAACCATATGAGCCATTTGACCTTTTGTGATAACATTCTGGGGGTAAAAGCTGCCGCTTTGAATATTGTCGAGGGCACCCATGCCTTGAAGGGTATAAATGGCGTCCTGAGCCCATGCATACGAATCCAAATCATTAAAAATAATGATGTTTGGAATCTTAACATTAATGCCGGCAGAGGGAGAAGTGCCTGCAAGATTATAGGCGGCTACTTCATAATAAGTATTCTGGCCTGTTGCCGGCCATTCGTCGATAAAGCTTTCCGCGTCCTTCCCCACACTTCCGATTTGTATTCTTTCACCATTTATTGTACGGTAAATTCTGTACCCATCTTCTTTCCCGGTTACATCACTCCATCTTAGAGTAACACGATTATATCCGACATATGTTGCTTCAAGTTGCATCGGGGGTTCGGGAGCCGAGCCAAAAAATCTGAGCTCCTGACTTACACTGCTGAGATTTCCAATGTCCGCCCGAATTCTAAAGTAGTATTCCGAGTCTTTGTTAAAGCCTATATTTGTCATCAGAACATCATTCTTAACAGATCTGATCTCTGACCATGGGCTGTTTATGCTTGTCCGGAATTCCAGCGTATAGGTGGTATTCTTTGGCGCTTTCTCATGACTGAATATATATAACAGGCTCTCACTTGTGTAGCAAATGAGGGGGCCTGGCTTATCAGGATATTCATTAATAATAGTACGGCTATGAGAAAAATCGGAAAAGCAGGTATCTCCTCTTTTTGCACGAACTTTATAGGTATAGGTTTTTCCGTATGAGCCGCTGCCGTCGGAAAAAGTGTATGTATTTTTGGGAACAGTCGATAGAATTTCCCAGGCTCCTTCACCTTTCCGCCATATTTCAAATCCGGTTTCGTTTTCATAGGAATAATCCCAAGTCAGGACAATCTTATCCGAAGCAATTGCAAAGACCGACAAATCCGACGGCGGGGAGACTGTTTCAACCGTGATATCTATTTCTTCGGTATATTCGGACTTTTTGCCGTTTTCCGATTCCAGGCAAAGCCTGTATGTATAGGTATTGCCCGACATAAGCCCCGTGTCTCTATAATTGTTTCCCCGTGACGTGAATATAGGTATGAATTCTCCGGAAGAACTTTTCCGTTCCAGTATTGCTTTGGCCTCTTCAGATTTAGGCATATCCCACATTAATCTTATTGAGCTATCTGTTAAACCATAGCCCCAAAGAGGGGTGGTTAAGGGGTATGCAGTGTCAGCTTTTATACCCGTACCGGAAGGTATGTATTTTGAGTATCTGTTTTTATCATATCTGATCCTTATCCGATAGTAATATTGAGTGTCCGGTTCTATGGCAGTATCGCGATAAAATGTTTCTGTTATAGGGAGTGTGGCAATCTTCTTCCACGAACTTTTATTTTTTTCGCGTCTTTCTATCACAGTCTCATAATCGGGTTCCCTGTTGATGGGTAGTGTAGGATAAAACCACTCCAGGTCAACCTGGCCGGTATAAATATTTGCAATTCTAAAATTTTCAGGATACAAGTTTACTGCTTCCACTTCAGGGGTATAAGGACTTTTGTTCGTTCCTTTATAAACCACTTGCGCCCTGTATGTATAAACATGGCCGTTTGATATCGAATAATCCGCATAGCTGGTTCTGAATCCGCTTAGATTTGCAATCTGGTGGAATTCGCCCTGATCTATTGATTTTTCGATAATTATATAGGTTGTTATATCGGTAGAATTTTTGTTTTCCCATGTTAATTGATTATGATCCTGGTCTACCCGGACACTAAAATTATCGGGAGCAAGAATCTCCAAAGCGAATCCCTGATTTATCTGAGATAAGTCTAAATAGGATATGAGAAAAACAAAAAGTAAAGTTATGGTTATTAGTCTTTTTAGTTTTTTCAAGATTTCATCCCCCGGAAAAAGTATATCACTATGTTTATCGGCAAAAAAAGTGCCGGCAGTGATACCGGCAAGTAAAGGGGGTCAAAATGTATTGTGAGGTCATTTAGAGTATTTACCGAAAATTTATATAATATTCATGTATAATAAAAAAAATTGTTATAATGCTGTTCCTTCTGTATAATAGGGTGTAGAAAAATACTTAACAGAGGTACAGGTAGCTTAATGAATAAAGAAATTTGGAAAAAGCCTAAGGTTTGCAGTAACATTGGCGGCGAAGCTCTTATTGAAGGAGTCATGATGCGGGGAAATAATAAGATAGCTATGTCTGTAAGAAAAGCCTCAGGCGAAATATACACAGAAACAAGGGATTCGGTTCCGGTAACGAAAAAAAATAAATTGCTGGGGCTGCCTTTTATAAGGGGCGGCGTATCATTGATAGAATCCATGGTGTTAGGGGTTAAAGTTCTTATGGAGTCGGCAGAATTAGTAGATTTTGCTGATGAGAATGAAAAAGAAAGCAAGTTTGAGCTGTGGATGAAGAAACGGTTCGGGGAAAAATATTTTACTTATATGATTTACTTTTCAGTGGCTATTGCCTTAGCTTTCAGTATAGGGCTTTTTATGCTTCTCCCAAACTTTATTGCAGGATTGTTCAGCTTTGACAAACAGACCGCGGGAGGATCATTATTGGCGAATCTCATTGAAGGTATGATCCGAATAGGCATTTTTCTTTTTTATGTTTATCTGGTTTCAAAAAATAAAGAGATTAGAAGAGTATTCCAATACCATGGCGCCGAGCATAAGACTATATACGCTTATGAGAACGAGGAAGAGCTTACTGTTGAAAACGTCAGAAAGCACACCACTCTTCATCCGAGATGCGGAACGACTTTTATGTTTATAGTCATAATAATAAGTATTATTGTATTTGCTTTTGCGGGCTGGCATAATCCGCTTATTAACATG
>JBMNTI010000120.1:0-7488 GCA_050945655.1 Acetivibrionales bacterium
TACTTATTCTTTTCAGATTATTATCGACGAGTTACAGCGTAAACTAGGGAACCGCCGTATACCGAACGGTACGTACGGTGGTGTGGGAGGTCGGCTACTCAATTAATGGGTAGCCTCCTACCCGATTAGGGTAGTAAATCCACGAATGTTTGGAGATATTTAACGACTACTTACACACCAAAAGCTGAACCGTGATTTTTGACATTGTTGATAAGATTTCTTATACTATTTTTAGATTAATAACTAGAAAAAATAAGGGGGATGGGAAATATGA
Organism: Acetivibrionales bacterium; assembly: GCA_050945655.1. Classification (GTDB taxonomy): domain Bacteria; phylum Bacillota; class Clostridia; order DSM-8532; family DSM-8532; genus DTU059. The sequence goes on from JBMNTI010000120.1 coordinate 275, forward strand.
GCAAACAAACAATTACATGGATTGGTCACGGATCATGGAAATTTGAAACAAGTAAAGGCACAGTAATTTACATAGATCCGTGGATCGTGGATAATCCGGCATGCACGATGAAGATTGAAGAAACTAATGATGCTGATATTGTATGTGTGACACATGGGCATGACGATCATCTTGGTGATTCAATTGGGATCTGCAAAAATACAGGAGCAGTTTTAGTGACTTTACCGGATGTTGCAGCTTATGCAGCATTGCATGGTATACCTTATGATGACAGAAACGGTGCAATTCAGGTAGGGGGAAGTGTTCGTCAGAGTGATTGCGTTATTCGTGCCGTAAATGCTTTGCATTACTCCGATATATGGGGTGAAGAATATAAAAAAACAGGTATTGTTACCGCAGGCTGTGGATGTTGCGGAATGATAATAGAACCTGACGAAGGCGAATCGGTTTACTTTGCCGGTGACACCGGATTATTCGGGGACATGGAGCTGATTGGAAAGTTGTATAAACCATATGTGTCTGTATTACCGATTGGGGATAAGTATGTGATGGGGATAAATGAAGCATCGTATGCAGCACAAATGCTTGGCAGCAGATATATAATACCTGGGCATTACAATACATTTCCTGTGATAAAAGCTGATACGGATACGTTTACTAACCTTGTATCGGTACGTGCTCCTCACAGCGAAGTTATTGCCCTTAAACCAAATGAAAAATTCTCCTTTTAGACGGTAATGGTCAATCGATTAATTAGCAGTTATATATAAAGGCAATTTTGCAGTAGCGGCTGAATTGATTATTGTCAGGCGAAAAAATGGCTATAAATCATTGTACACATCAATAAATTGTCAAACAAAATGGTTTTTGTATGACACTATTTATTGGCTTTTTTATAGACGCTGTAACTACCCTTATGTTCGGCAAGAAGAAGGTCAATCATTCTGCCGTAACTTTTGACCCCGTCTTCCTGACCATTAAGCTTTAAATAAGTATCGTTCATTTTATCGGCGACTTTTTTTGTTATGCCTTGAAACTGCCTCCAGTACGCTCTCATAGCCTCCAAATCCCTAAGATACCCTTCACTGTAATTGCCTGCTACGTCAAAATAACGATCAGGGCTCTCTGCATAAAGAGCATTCATAGAATACTGCAAAGCCATAACACTTCCGGAATACCTGAAATCAACATCCGGATGAGCCATACAAGCAATGTAGGCTATATAATTGGCCTCGTCTTCCCGGGCAAAGCCTCTTTGGTGAGCTATTTCGTGCATGGTCGTCGAAGCGAGTTCCGCATCGGGAATATCAATATCAATATTCGCTTCGCCGGTCAAACAAGAATATATACCAATTATATTTGAATGGGACATTAGTTTTGAAAGCAATACAGGTTTCGGAGGACCATATTTCCCTTCCAGAAACGGGTATTTTTGAAAAAGAGCATCGTATCCTAAGTGAGTGCGTTTAAAAACTGACTTATATCCTCCCTCAACATACATAATACCGTCCTTGCCTTCAGAAACCTGTTCCCTTAATTTATTCGTATTGTCCACAAGCCAGCGGCAAAGCGCTTCAAGTTCATCAACCGACGATTCCCGCATATTTATTCCGGCAAGGTGCGAAAAAGGCAAACGTTCATAATTAATATTCCAAACCATAACTTGTATAAAGAACCACAGGGAAGTTGCTAAGACCAGATTAGCAATAAATGACGCAAAGATTGCCCATTGCTTCGTCTTGACGGCTTTAATCACATGATATATCAATCTTATGGGAATATATATCACAAGAAAAATAAGAATCAATTCTGCTGTAGAAAAAGGGAACAATCCAGTTAATAAGCTTACCGGCTGCATGATATATTTATATATGCCTCTGGAATAAACGGTTTCTGTAAACTCGGGATATTGAGACATAATGTTTCTTATTATCACCGCTAATGGAATAAGTATGATAGATAAGAATTTTAATTTATTTGGCATGTTTCTTTTGTGCATGAAACCTTCCTCCAAGTAGTGAAACTATTATACATAGTGCTACTATATAATATTATAGAGTAAAAAAATAATAAATAAAAATAGCAGGAGAAATATTCCAAGCTTTAATGTATAATATATGTTAAGTAGAAATTTTGCTGTATTAAATTTTTGGAGGAGTTTTATTATGATTGAAAATGTCAGTAACGAGCTCAAAAAATACTTTGAAAGTAAGCCAATTGTTTCCTCATTATTGGGTTTTGACATGATTATACTTTATGCTAGTGTTGCTTTGACAATACTTGATTATTTTGTATATCTTGGCGGTATCATAGGCGGAATCATATATTATGCTTTTATTCTTGGAATTCTATTATGCTTAGCGAACAAGAATTTCAGTGCGCTAATGATTGGATTAGGTGTTAGAGCACTCATTGATCTTATCACATTCATAAGATACTTATTCAATGAGTATATTGGTTTTAGCTGGTCTCTTCTCTATGCAACATTGGTTTATGGCTTCTTTGCATTTATGGCATATAAAAAGACTAATACAAACAGCAATACATAAAAAGATACAATTGGATACGCCATACGATACGGCTTATTATGAACCGCCTGCCAATAAACAGGCGGTTTTATGGTTCTATACAACGAAGTTGGGCTATTTCAATCTTGGAGAGTTCTGGTATGTGAATCATAAAAATGAATCAAGAAAGATTAAGTGAACCAACAGCAATATGTTGCAGTCAAATATGTAAGAGTGGATAATTATGGGATACACCGCCACTTAATACTGAGTATTAATTGACCTGGATGCCTGTTCGAAATCTTCGGTTTCGGTGTCGGGCAATGTCAATTATACAAAAGAAATCCAATATGCAAAGGGGAATTAGTATGATTTCAAAGTTTAAACAAAACACATCACTTACAATGGTATTCGCGATATTATTGACTGTTTTGATTGGTTGTTCGCCTCTTAAAAATTCCGGGTCTATAGATGATACGGCAAAAGACAATAATATAGTGACACCGGCTGCGAGTAACTTGCCGGTGCAGCCGACAGAGAACACTCTGCCGGAGAAAGGATCAAACAATCTTACTGGCGATGATGCTGATACCGAAGTTTTGCCGGATGATCTGACTGAAGAGGAAAAGGTTGAGTTTTATCTTGGAAAGCTTAAAGACAAAAGCTTTACCGGGACTTATGGCGAAGGATACACCTGGTTTACGGCGGCTGAGGAACTTGGTATGATTGGGAAACCTGCTATCCCCGGACTTATTGAAAAGCTTGAAACAGAGGATGATTATGAGAGAGCATTAGCACTTTACGCTCTTCTTTTGACGACTCAGCATGATAATGTAAATACATTTACAAATGGTGAACATATTGATGTAAATTTGGACTTTGACAGTAATAATCATCCTGAAATGGTGGATAAGGCAAAGGCCTGGTGGGATAAATATAAGCAGAATTTTTGAACAAAAAGGTATTGAGGTTTTCGCGGATATGCATTATAATTGAACAGGCGCCCAAGTCAATTGATACTTCATATGAATTGACATTGCCCGTTCCCGAAATCAAGGATTTCGAACAGGCGCTCAAATCATGTATATGATTTGTCGCTGTCGGGGTGTAGCTCAGGTGGATTAGAGTACTTGCTTGGGGTGCAAGAGGTCGCACGTTCAAGTCGTGTCACTCCGACCATTGAAAACTAAAGGGTTTGTGGTTTTTTTGCTTTATGAAATTGTTGTTTTCTACAGCAGTTTTACAGCAGTTGAGCCGCAAGACTGAATTTCTTTAGCGGAAGGTACCAGCTCCCGCTAAAGAATTGATTCATCAGATAGCTCCTTTCGAGGGGCTATTTCCCTTTTCTATAGGTTGGATAAACAAAGTGCTCATTTTTTCAGCTGCTTCCTTTTTCATGTCACTTGTTGAATGTCCATAGACTTCCATTGTAAATGCAGGGCTATGATGTCCAAGGCTTTCCTGGATCGTTTTTACATCAATACCTTTGCTCGCTGCCAAAACAGCGTATGTATGCCGCAAATCGTGAAAACGAAGGGTTTCATCAAGACCGGCTTTCTTTAGCACCCCTTTAAAATTTCGGATAAAATTTGTCGGCTCAATCGGTCGTCCAATTCTCGTACAACAAATTAAATCGTTATCTTCATAAATAGGGCCTATTTTGAGCCGTTCCCTTGTCTGAATATACTTATACCTTTCCAACTCCCGGATAACTGCATTTGAGAGAGGTATAACCCGGTTCGAAAGTGGTGTTTTTGGCTCCGTAAACTCAAAACCTCCCTTAACGCGTACTAATTGCCTGCTTATTTTTAAGGTACCTTTCTTAAAATCAGTATCCTTCCACTTTAAACCGAGAATTTCTCCTCTTCTTAACCCTGTATTCAAAACAAGGAAATATGCGGTATAATAAAAGCAGGCACCAGCGTCTAGTAGTCATGCGTGTAATAAATAGGCCGCGTTTAAGTAAAAAAGAAACCTCTGCCGGTGGCAGGGGTTTTTCATAAAAAACTCACCGGTAATCGAACCAAATATGATATAATATCTGAGGGGTGAATTGCATGGAAGATAAGACATTTGAACTTTTAACTAAGATGTATAAGGAATTTACGGATTTTAGAACAGAAATAAAAATTTGATGTTCAGAAGGTAAGCAACCAGGTTATTAAACTGGAAAACGAGCTGAAACCGAAAGTTGAGGCACTTCTAGACGGATATAAGCAACTTTCTGAAGGACAGCAAGATATAAAGGAACAACTTTCCGATATTAGCAGTAAGGTTACTAATACGGAATTCAATTCCTGCTTCTTCAAAGTATTCTAATTGGCTTTGCAAATCCGAGGCGCCTACTTTTAAATACTCTGAAAAACCATAATCAGTATTAAGTTTAACCAAAATCGCAGAACCATCGCCAATCTTTTCCATATTTATTCCCTCTTCCTGCGGCATGGATAATGCAATAGGATTCTCTTCGTTCTTTGCAATAGACGTGTCGCTGTACCCCGCTAATAAAAATAGACACAGAGTGAATAATAGGATTGATGCTGTTTTAATGAGTATCTTCATATTGTTTTATTACTCCCAAGCCTCAATTATGCTGATTTGTGTATGCCATTACTACTAAAATATTATCCATATTTTATCAAAAAAAATATCTATAGATAGACGAAATATTAAAATTAATATATTTTTTTGGCACTTAGAATTACAGTAAGATGGATGCAAAAATTAAAGAGAAGCATTTGGGTAATAAAAAGGGATACAGGAGCCTTAAAATGGCCCCTGTATGACAATAAATATTTTGTAACAGTACTGTACTGCTAAAGACTAATAATTATTTGTGTTATTACGCTTGGACTTTTTTTGAATATCACCGGTAAACTCTTTCCAATCCTGCATAGCCGTGTCGTTGTCGCCAAAGTGGCCGACAATACGTTTATTTCCTTCCAACATATAAATCTCTATATTCCAGGTTTTATTTCCCTTGATATAAGTGCCTGTAAGCTTATTGTTGGAGACTTTGCCTGTAATTCTTTCTTTACTGCCCACGTTTCCGTGTATGCTGTTATTGTCCTGCTGAATGATAAGCTTGCCGATGCCTTTTATAGACCATGTACCGGTAAAATCAGCAGGTTTGGATAGTTTGCGCAGGTACTTATTATAATTATTTTCTTCTCTTTTACCGTCCCATCCCTGCCATTCTCTTTTTGACTTGCTTTTAACGCTGTACTTTCCTTCAAATGACTCACCATTTGAGGAAACGACAAATTCCAGATCACCGGAGATATTCTTTTCTTTATATGTTCCGATGAGCTTATTACCGGAAATAACACCCTCTATTTCATTTCCGTTTCCGTAAGTTCCTTCTATATAGATTCCGTTTTGTGTAATATAAAGCTTACCCCGGTTAGTAAACCAGATTCCGGACCATGTTTGTATCGAATTGTCAGGAGGGGTGGGGGGGTAGTAATTATCGTTGTCGAGAAGGTACGTAACAGTTGCGGTACATGTATCGCCATCCCAGTCAATATTACATCCTAAGTTTTCAATTATAAAGCGCATGGGAATCATTGTGCGGCCTGTATCGGAATAGTAGGGGGCAACGTCCATGGTCTTTTTAACACCGTCTACGGTGAATGTGGTCTTTCCTATCCAAACGCAAATGACTTTGCCTCCCCATTTAACGGTAACCTTCTGTTCTCCGGAGACATAATCAACGGTTCCTCCCATTGCTTCGATCAATGCCCTTATCGGGAGCATAGTTCTTGCATTCTTAAGAACAGGTACTGTGTTTTTGCCAGGGTCAATTTCTGCCGTTTTTCCGTTAACAAGCATCGTGCGTTTACCTAATGTCATGGCTATGGAGCCATATATACGCGGGCATTTCACGGATACTTCGTTTGATGGGCTGCCGAGGCTTTTATCCTTTAGAACAGGTTTAACTATATAATAATAAGTTTTGCCCGGTTCAACCTTTTTGTCCTTATAACTGTTTCCGGTAATCCAAAAATCTGTTTCAGGCAGATTTGTTTGCTTGCCGGAGCTGGTCGCCCTAAAAACATAGTATCCGAGGATATCTTTGTCGTTGCCATTGCTTTCCCATTCAAGGGTAATATTTCCCGTGTTTACTCTGGCTTTTAATGTAATTGAGTATTTAGTTCCCGGGTAGTATACTTTAACCTCATTTGAAGCTTTTCCGGTATAACCGTCTGAAAGAACAGGTTTAACGATATAATAATAAGTTGTTCCCGGAGTTACTTTTTTATCTACATAGCTTGTGCCTGAAATCCAAAAATCCGTTTCGGGTAAAATCGTATGTCCTCCTGATTTCGTTGCTCTGTATACATAATATCCTTTTACACCTTTCTCATGAGTTATTTCATTCCATTTTAGAGTAACACTGTCGGTATTGACTGTACATTTAAGATTAATTCTGGTTTCGGTGGTAGCGGCATCAATAGAAATTGTGTTTAGTGGTATTGCCGAACATACTGCCATGCAGATGAAGAGACAAACAATAAACAGCTTACTTCTAATGATAGAGTTTATTAATTTCATAGCAACTAACTCCTTTTATTTAACAATGTTCTGTTAACTTAATAATAAAAATGAGACCTGAAACGCCTATGGTATAATGGAAATCGTCAAACAACCATTACCTCCCAGAAAGGAGCGCTCAAGTCTCATGACTATTATACCATCTAACGTAGT
>JBMNTI010000121.1:0-7415 GCA_050945655.1 Acetivibrionales bacterium
TCATTCTGAGCGCAAGCGAAGAATCTTAGAGCAACACCCTTTAATAAAGTCTATTATACAGCATATAAAGTGAGCTGCTCCCACTATTATAAAAAACAATATCAAATATGCAAATCTTGGGTCCGGAACAAACAAAAGCTGGAGCCCGAGAATAGCAAGCCCGTAAAAATAGAACCAGAAGGATTTCATGCTTTTTACCGCATGAACTATACTGCCTACAGCACCCGGAATAAGGATAGTAAAATGTATTGCCTTCGATGGTGCTTCCGAATTAATAAGCAGTCTGGAAAGATAGGGTTCTTTAAATATATAAGCGGTCTTTCCTATGGTAAACCATCTAAAATACAACCAAAAATCATTTTTCAGTCCCTGGAAAAGTCTTTTTATGCCATATGCCATCTGCAAGTCATTCTGTCCCCGAATCTCTTCTGCAACGTCCATCATATAATCCTGAAAATAAGGGTATGTCCCTGCAAGAAAGGGGTTTCCGGAACCCTCGGCAGTGAGAATAAACCTGCCAATAGTTGCAATATTTCTAATCCACCAGGGAGCCATAATAATAATAAAGCCTATCAGTTGGAACAGAAACATTGTGGCCAATATGCGCAAGGGTTTCCCGGTGTTATACTGAGCGGAGCGTAGCCTAACACTGCTGTCATCCTGAGCGGAGCGTAGCGCAGTGAAGGATCTTCTTGAAATAAGTGTAAAAATAAACGGGAATATAAAAAGCGGCAACAAGGCTGGCCGAATCATCAAATGCAGACCAAAAGCCAATCCGGTTATTAAATTTATGGCTTTATTGCCTGATTCAAATGCGTACAAGGACAAGCAAAAATATAAAAGCATGGTAAAGAGGGCTAAAGTCTCGGTAAGAAGCATTACGGTAGAAAGTACATATGTAGGGTATATAGCCATAAACAAAGCGGTTAGAAGTGCTGCCAAATCTTTTTTAAATGCTTTTTTCACAAACAAAAAGCCAAGAAGCACTGAAAAGCTGCTTATTATTACTTGCGAGAGTCGTACGGCGGTAATCTGAAGATACTTATCCCCCAGGATTTTATATACTGCCGCTAAAAACAGCGGATAGCCGGGCATTACTCTAGCATTGGACACACCCGACGGGTTATCATAAGCATAGCCGTAAATACCGTCGTCAACTATCTGATGTGACATTATCCAGTAGTTTTTAGGATCATAGCTTAAATTCATAACATTTATCTGTTGTGAGAAGACCCATGCTCTAAGGCCAAAGGCCAGCATAAAAATTAGGAATAGAAATATTAAAACTCTCCTGTTCAATTTTTTGCTCTCCATATTGGCCTCCTGTGATTTTAGTTATCCTGTGCTTTTGCCTCTTTGAGTGCAATATTTGTCATTCTGAGAGTCAGCGAAGAATCTTATTTCTTGAGAAAGTATATCATTTGAGCGATTCCTCGGCAAGCCGGTCGATATCGTCTGATCGAACCCTGGAAATAAGCTCGGCGCAATCTTTCCTGAAGCTTTCGGGATTGGTAAGATGCCGCTTTTCAGCAATGGCATCAGCCATATAATAATTCCCGGTTTTATTAAAATGGGTAATGTCCAGATAAAGGTCAAGATTCTCAGTCAATTCAAAGACATTTTGGAAATTATATATTTCAACATTGGGATAAGTCGAAGCCCTATCCACTACATAGGTAAGGGCATCCAGTTTCTTTTCCAATATCCCTCTCTGATCAAGGAGTTTAAACCAGAGAATTGATTTTGGAGCAAAAAACAGCTTAAACTTGGTATCGGGATACCGCTCTATGGCTTTTATGAGGGTATTATCAATGGTACTCTTTGTTACTTCCAGCGGCAGGTTATTAATCTTGTCATAGAGGCTCTTTTTACCTTCATAAATGTCCTTATAATCCTGAATAATGAGGCTTCTGTTGGTACCTTTCCATGTCCAGGTATTGAGTGTTTCTCTGTCCGTAATCATGTAATTAAACGGGTTGACTCCTGTTTTTCTCATTTGGTACTGCTTTAAAGCCCAGAAGAAATTATTGTGATTAATAATGTATTTCCAGTCGTTAATTAGTTTTTCATCATACATATAACCGGGGAATTTAACGTTCATTGAGTAAACTTCACCCTCATGGATATCCACCGTACGATAATCGATAGCCCAGAGATAAGTTTTTACATCTTTATATTTTTTTGAGATATCCAAAACCTTGATTTGCTCGGTGATATACGAGGCATTGATTGGAAGGCGCAAGGCTTTGGCATTAAACTTTTGGCTCAAATAGCTATCTGAGAAGTTTTCAATCATGGAAGTCCCTAAGACAGCAAGATTATAGTCCTCATGCCGTGCCATGCCCGGAATCTGGAAACGCTCGTTTTGGATATAGATATACGGCTTCGGCTGCAAACCTAAAAAAAGATACGGATCAAATTTAAGCATTACAAATACGCCCGGCAAAAGTGCTAACACTAATACAATAAGCCCTTTTGCGAGGAATGCCGCAATCTCTTTTGTCTTGCTCGGTTGTTTCCTTTTTCCGGACATAGTTGTTACCTCGTTAAGATTCTTCGCTGCGCTCAGAATGACAAAAGGCGCGTAGAATGACATAAGGCGTTCAGTATGATAACTGCTGCTAAAACGCAAAGTAAATAAAGGTCTGGGTTTCAGTCCAGGCAAACCAAATAACAAGCGATAAAGAAAACGCATAAACAGCTATCCTTACCGGCGACGGCATTCGTTCAAGAATGCGGCTGGGACTTGCCACCCCTTGAAAAAGCTCTATTAAAAACAGTAGTATTACTGCGCCTATTACCGTATAAAACTCCCAGTAATCCAGCCCAAGTATGATTCTTGTACTCAATAGCTTTTGAAGATCAAAAGCTTCAATGCCCTCTAAAAAGCGGGGAAGCATATAAAGAGCTTCTTCAACTGTCCTTGCTCTGAAGAATACCCAGGTAAAGCAGGTAAATCCAAAGGTCAAAATCATAGGGATAATCCCGAAGATGCCGCCGGCTAATCTGAGCAAAACAGGTTTTTGACGTTTCTCTAATGCTTTTTGTTTCATATAATCCGTTTTCCCGGCTCTTTTTCCTATTCCCAGTATTTTTTCAATAATAATTGCTCCGCCGTTCAATGCGCCCCAGATTACAAAGGTCCAGCTTGCTCCGTGCCAAAGGCCGCTTACCAAAAATATTATAAAAAGGTTTAAAAGCATTCTGAGATAACCCTTTCTGCTTCCTCCCAAAGGGATATACAAATAATCTCTGAACCAGGACGACAGGGAAATATGCCAGCGTCTCCAGAATTCGGTGACGCTCCTGGAGAAATAGGGACGCTCGAAGTTTTTCATAAGGTTGATTCCCATAATTCTTGCGCTTCCTATGGCGATATCCGAATAACCCGAAAAGTCGCAGTAAATCTGAATTGCAAAGGCAATTGTCGCTATAAAATAAGGAACTCCGTTATATCCGGAAGAATTATTATAGACAGTGTCGACTATAACAGCCAGCCTGTCGGCAATTACGATTTTCTTAAAATAGCCCCAAACCATAATTCTTAGCCCTGAGGAGGCTCTTTTCGCGTCAAATTCATGATGAATTTTCAACTGGTGGAGCAAATTTGTTGACCGTTCTATAGGCCCGGCCACCAGTTGCGGGAAAAAGGACACGTATAGGGCAAATTCGAAAAAATCCCGCTCGACCGGCATATCGCCCCGGTATACGTCGATAGTATAGCTCAACGCCTGAAATGTATAAAAGGAGATTCCCACAGGGAGAAGGACATTTATGCTGAGAGGCTGGTATGAAACGTTGAAAAACGATAGCAGCGCCGCCACATTTGTGTTGAAAAAGTTAAAATACTTGAAGAAAAACAGCACACTCATGGTTGCAAGAGCGCTGATTGCCATCCACAGACGTTTTCCGGTTTTGCCCCGTGCTTTTGCTATCCGCTGCGCGGAAAAATAATTAACTGCGGTGGCAAACAGCATTAAGAGCCCATATTCCGGTTTGTGCCGCATATAAAAATAATAACTTGCGATAAGCAGCAATATATTTCTGACCCTTAACGAAGGCATCAAAAAATATACCAGGGTCACTACCGGATAAAATACAAGATACTCTAAGGAATTAAAAAGCATTTAGCCACCTCTGCGGGGATCCTCTGTCACTGTCTTTATTATGGTTTCCATTTGATTTCTTATGTGTATTTCCGCAAGATCGGATGCAACATTATCCTTTGATTCCCTGAGAGCTTCCAAAATCTCCTCATGCTCATGCAGCACATTTTCAGCAATAAGGTTGTCACTCATATAGATAACCCTGAACCTATAGATATGCTCACGCAATGACCCTGCGACAGCAACAAGCCTGGGGTTTCCCGACGCCGCATAGATTATATCATGGAACTCCACATCTTTTTTTATTGCGCCTTCCATATTGTCCTTTTCAACACAGGAAATATACTGTTTGTGAATTGATTCCAAGGTTTTTAGCTGCGACGGCTGAATACGTTTTGCCGCAAGCTCCGTAGCCAACCTGTCAAGTACGGCGCGAACCTCCAAAACATCCATTATATCTTTAACCGACAGCTCCGAAACATGGGTTCCTCTTCTTGGGATCATCGTAACAAGGCCTTCGGCCTCAAGTCTTCTAATGGCTTCCCTTACAGGAGTTCTGGATACCCCCATCTGATTGGCCAGAGATACTTCCATAAGACGTTCTCCCGGCTTAATATCTCCGCTGACTATTGCTTTTCGTAATGTTTCAAAAATAACGTCTCTAAGAGGCTGATAACTATCCATTTTTAATTTTGGTACTTTGACCATTATTCTTCCCACCTGCCAATTGTCATATTATGATAAACATGTGTATATCGCTTTAAAAATTCTTTCTTTGCTGCTTCTGCCCTGGTACTGTCAGGAAATATCCCGAATATCGTAGGGCCGCTTCCGCTCATACGGCTTCCCAAAGCACCGAGTTCCATAAGCTTATCCATTATTGTCTTTAGTTCAGGATATTCTTTTAGTGTAACACTCTCCAATACATTCTGCATATTCTGAGCCAAAAAATTTACATCCAGAGCCTCTATTGCGTTAATAAGATTGGAGATATTGGGGCGTTCGTCCAGGTTGTTCAAATCCAAATTATCATAAACCCATTTTGTTGAAACCGGAAAGTCCGGCTTCACCAGCAATACATGTACCCCCTCAAAGTCAGGAAGCCTGGTAAGCTCATCTCCTATACCTTTAGCATACTGGGTACCGCCTGATAAGAAAAATGTAATATCACAACCTAGCTTTCGGGAAAGCTGAATCATCTGTATGTCTTTCAGGCAATTGTCATATAGTCTATTCAGCGCCTTTAAAACCCCTGCTGCATCAGAGCTCCCGCCGCCTAATCCCGCAGCTATCGGAATATTCTTTTTTATGGTTATCCTGGCGCCTCCCTTATACGGGCACTTTTTAAAAAATAGTTCTGCTGCTTTCCATGCGATATTTCTTTTGTCATTCGGCACATCCGGATTATCGCAGCAAATAGAAATATCTTTTGTTGTTTTCTCAACAGTAATAACATCAAAAAGGTCGATTGTTTGCATTATCATTTCTACCGAATGATAGCCACTTGCCAGCTTTTTTTTTACATCAATGGCAATATTGATTTTCGCCGGCATTGAAATTGTAATTTCATTCATATTACACCTTCCTGATTTTAATAGAGTATATTATATACAAAAAACACAAAATGAGCAATATAAAGTGCCTAATTACTTTGTTTCATAAATTATATCGACTGAGAAAATACATAACAAAAGAGGTGACTACTCCATTACTCACATCATATTCACAGTAGCCTTGGTACTGCTCTGGAACTATCAACTGATGTTATACGTGCTGCTTAGAAATTCCATCCGAAAATCAAATATATTAGTTTCGTAACTTTTGCTATTTTATATGCATTTTTTTGGTATTGATTATATAATTTCGAAACAAAATAAAATTTCATACGTGCGGTAAATTGATTTCATCAGAAGATTTTTATGTTAAAGCACTAATTTTTCTACTCCACGCTTCTCCGCGGGAGAATCCGGCCGCTACGACAGACTGTGCTAAACTTTTTTAACGTGCAGGTTATAATATCTGATTATGCAATCGTAACTACGCGGCGTGGTTGCTGCGATTTAAAGCGAAGCATGGATTGTGGAGAGTAAGCCGAGCCATACCGCTTACCGGGAATGATCGATTAATTGAAGCTGGCTGCTTAGAAGCGTTTGCAGTAAGAATTTTGAGCTCACTGAGCTATTCTGTTCCGCTCCACCCACGACAGGGGCAACGGTTCCTATCTAGGATTATAGCTGCTTTTGAGGCTAAACTATCTATTTTGACACAATATATATCTTAACGTTAATGAGGTGGGAACAAGGTTTCTTAACTTATAAGACGGGAGCGAAGTTTTTTAACTATATAAGATAAGGCGTTAACGAAGTTTTTTAACTATATAAGGTGTGAACTAGAAAATTTTCCAGAAGACAGCAGCGAGCCAAGGGTGCGTCCGAGACCACTGATAAAGTCCGTGATTTGTCTTCTTTCCAGTGGTTTCTCCCCTTGGCTCACATCTTTTTTGTTATTCAGATCACATTATAAACAGCTTCCGTCCGGCCTCCAGATTTTCTGATGCGTCAATGCCATTATCCAGAGCCAACCTTGACAATGGAATCCTGTATTTCTTTGCTATACTCCACATAGTATCTCCGGGATGAGCAAAATAGAGAACAATAGGGGCTTTTTTGCGGTTTTCTTCTTTTACCGCAGTTAAAGCCTCGGTGCATGTTATCTCCTCAAATCTTGTCATTCGAACCTTGATTCTAAGTTTTATACACAGTTCAATAGTGTCTTGCCCCGAAATATCAAAGCATACGTCATCAATATTGAAGCAGGATTGAACTACTTGCCACCGGCCTTCGTCAGGCAGATTGAATATCTGGCTGAAGGGCAGCTCCATTAAATTGTTTTTTATTTCCCTGCTGTCGGTCATATATAGCACATCAACACCCAATGTCCCCTGAACATTAACACCGCTTTCACTTAGCTTAGATGCTATATTGCGTTCATTAGCACATACCATGAGCACCTCGGCCAATTTGTCTTCAGGATACTCTATTCTTATTCTCTGATTAATCTCTAATACTTCATGCAGTTCCCGCTCATCCGTAACTATATCTATCGTCGTCTTTTTAAGCTCTACTTTATAATCAATGGAATAAGCATCTTCAATAATAACCTGTTCCTCTGGTATCAATGCATGGGCATCCACCTGAAGCTCAAGGTTAACAGATACTTGGGTCAGAAGGCCGTCGGCATCTTCTAAGGCTTCTAATTCCCAGCTTTTTAGCACGCTTGTAGTGAAAACCATCTCGTTAGGTACTGCCT
>JBMNTI010000122.1:0-7244 GCA_050945655.1 Acetivibrionales bacterium
AAGGCTTGCACATCACTTTTTTTCATGTTACTTTGTTCTTAGTCATTTCCATTTGTAGGTTTTTCCCTTTTTAAAACCTACCAGAGGTCTTTTAGGTCTCATTTCTTCATACTTAGTTAACAGAGCCCTTATTACTGCCTCTGAATATTAAACGGTAATTAATAAAGAACTCGCATCCTAACATAAAAAACAGAATAATTCCGGTCAAAACCTCCGATGCAGAGGCCGGAATTTTAAAATTCGTCTGAATTGTATTGGAACCTTTCTTTAAAATCGCAAGGAAAGCAGAGATAATAATCATGGCAAAAGGATTCAGTTTTGCCAGCCATGCTACCGTTATGGCTGTAAATCCGTAGCCCCCGGCCGTATTATCGGTAAGTGTATAGCTTGAGCCCGAGACTATGAGGAAGCCTACCATACCGGCGATTGCGCCGGAAAGCAAAATGGTTCGTATAATAATCTTTCCCACACTCATGCCGACATATCTTGCCGTATGCTCGCTCTCTCCCACTACCGCTATTTCATACCCATGCTTGCTGTACCGCATATATATATACATAAAAACAGCGATTCCCAACACTATTATCCAGCCTATATGAACACCAAAAACATTCGGAAGCCTGGCCTGTGCATCAAACATTGCAATTTTAGGAAATCCGCTGCTGGAGGGATTTTTCCACGGACCGGTGCGCAAATATGTCACCATTTTAAGTATGATGTAATTTAGCATTAGCGTAAACAGGGTTTCATTTGTACCCCATTTTGCTTTAAAAATTGCAGGGATCAGCCCCCATACTCCTCCTGCCGCAATAGATGCAATAAACATCAGCAGAAGAAGTACAGACCTTGAAATATTCTGGTATTGAAACAAAGCAAAATATGACGCAGCGATTGCTCCTGCCAATATTTGCCCCTCCGTGCCTATATTCCAAAATTTCATTCTAAAAGCGGGGGCAAGAGAAAGTGCTGCTCCCAAAAGTGGAACGGCGATTTTTACAGTGGCTATTAATGCTGTTTTTGTGGCCAGGGATCCTGTTATCATATCCCTGTAAACTAACAGAGGATTGTGCCCCAAAACCAGAATCAGCAAGCCACCCGAAATAAGCGCCAGAAAAACTGCAGTAAAACGTATTAGCCATGCCTGCAGTTTTGGAATATCCGGGCGTTTGGCAATTCTTATTAAAGGTACTTTTTTTTCAGAGCCCTTGGATGCACTCATTCTTTATCCTCCTTATGTCCGGTCATCATAAGCCCTATTTCTTCCTTTGTCGCTGTCCGTCCGTCGACTATACCGCTGACTTTTCCGCCGCACAGGACAAGAATCTTATCACAAAGCTCCAGAAGCACATCCAGATCTTCACCTACAAATATAACTGCTACCCCTGCTTTTTTTTGTTCATTAAGAAGTGAATAAATTGTATAAGAAGTATTTATATCAAGCCCTCTTACCGCATAAGCCGTCATGAGCACCTTTGGAGCTGCGGCAATTTCTCTTCCCACAAGAACCTTTTGTACGTTGCCTCCCGAAAGCTTTCTTACAGGAGTGTCGACACCCGGGGTTACAACATTAAGTTTGTTAATGACATCCTCAGCCAACTTCTTAGGCTGCTTGCGATCGGTAAATCCAAGCTTTCCTTTAAGATAGCTTCTGAGCATCATATTATCGGCCAAGTCCATATTACCGACCAAACCCATACCCAAACGGTCTTCGGGTACAAATGATAAAGCAACACCAAGCTTTCTTATCTGCATTGGCCTTTTACCAACCAGTTCGGTGGCCTTTCCCGTGTCATCAGGGTAATATAAGACGCTGCTGTCGGAGGTTACGGGATAAAGACCGGCAATCCCCTCCAGCAATTCTTTTTGGCCGCTCCCTGATATTCCGGCAATGCCAAGTATTTCACCGCCGCATGCCGTAAAATTTATATCATCAAGTATTTTGTATCCTTCTTCATTAAAGCAGGTAATACCCTTAACTACAAGTCTGGGTACCGGGTCGACAGGTTCGGGACGTTCAATGTTCAAGGTTATTTTCCTGCCCACCATCATTTCGGTCAGCAACTGAGGCGTTGCATCTTTTGTATCCACAGTTCCAACGTACTCGCCTTTGCGCAGTACTGCAACTCTGTCCGATACGGCTAATACCTCCTGCAGCTTATGGGTAATGATTACAATTGCTTTACCGTCATCTCTCATATTCTGCAAGACGGTAAAGAGCTTATCTGTTTCCTGTGCCGTTAAAACCGCAGTTGGCTCATCCAGGATCAGTATTTTAGCTCCCCGGTAGAGAACCTTGATTATTTCTACGGTCTGCTTTTCAGACACAGACATTTCATAGACTTTACGTTCAGGATTTATATTAAATCCATATCTTTCGCCGATTTCTTTAACCTTTGCGGATATGCTTTTCCTGTCAAGCCGCCCCTTTTCTTTGAGTCCTAGTACAACATTCTCAGCAGCAGTCATGTTGTCTACAAGCTTAAAGTGCTGATGAATCATTCCTATCCCAAGATCAAAGGCATCCTTTGGTGATAGGATATTAACCTCCTCACCATTAATAAAGACCTCCCCGTAATCGGGGTAATAAATGCCTGCCAGTATGTTCATCAGGGTTGTTTTACCGCTGCCATTCTCACCTAAAAGTGAAAGTATCTCACCCCAGCGGACACTCAGACAGACCCGGTTGTTAGCGGGTATATCGTTGAAGCTTTTAGTAATATCACACAGCTCAATTGCATTTACAGAGTTCACGTAAAACAGCCATCCTCTCTGTTTGATCAAGTTCGAGTTGTTTTGTCAGATTGATTTTTCGTCAATCCGGATCCGGTTCTTCCTTGATTAATTAAGGCTTTCTTTTTTATGGCTAAAAAATTTTAAAATATTCCAATTACAAACTTTTTCTTTTTTAATAGCAGAGGATGTACAAAATAACTACTATTCTGCACATCCTCGCCAAAATTAGTCTGTTTATTTACCTAAAACATTTACACCTTCAATTATATAGTACCAGTATGGAGCCGATTGCTTCTTAGATTCTTCAAAATATTCGCCTTCAGCCACTTCTATAGTACCTTCCTGCCCCCAGTTATAGCCTTTACCGGATAATGGACCGGCAAAAACATGGATTTCGCCTTTTTTAATTCCTTCGCTAGCCTTGTCAATTGCTTCCTGGGTTCCGGGAGCAGCAATATCCGTATTCAGAGGGCTTAAGTAAACAGCGCCTTCGGACAATCCCTGGCACCAGTCGATAGGTATTCCGGTACCGTTTATCATAGACTCGACAGCAAAAGTAAGATAAATGCTCCAATCACTGCGGGCAGATATTAAGGAAGCTTGAGGTGCCGCATCGATCATATCCGCATTGTAGCCAACCTGGAACACACCGTTTGCCTCAGCTGTTGTGGCAGGAGCGGTAGAGTCGGAATGCTGGCTTATAACCTTACACCCGCCGTCTATAAGTGTTTGTGCAACCTGAGCCTCAGCGATAGGATCATGCCATGAATTAGTGTATATAACATCCATTGTGACATCAGGATTTACAGATTTTGCGCCCAAATAGAAAGCTGTAAGACCGGATACAACCTCTGCGCATTCAAAAGCCGCTACATATCCCAGTTTTGTTTCATTCAGCTCTTTGAGCTTCATGCCTGCGGCAATACCTGCCAGGTAACGAGCTTCATAAATAGAAGTAAAATAGTTGTGGAAATTACTTAGTCCTGCATTAACAGCAGCATCACCGGTAGCGTGGCAGAACTGAATATCAGGATTTGCTACCGCAGCCTCTTTCATGTAGTCACCATGTCCAAAGCTGGTAGCGAAAATAATCTGGCAGCCGGCTTCAATAAGTTCATTAATAGCCGTAGCGCAGCCTTCGTCTTCGCCGATGTTGTACTTATTGATTACCTGTTCTTTCTTTAGTCCGAGTTTTTCAACCATAGCCCATGTTCCTAAATCATGGTTGTAAGTGTAGCCCTTATCCGACGGATCAGAAATGTGAATAAAACCTATTTTAAGATCTTCTTTGGCAATACCTCCATTTTTGTCGCCGGTGTTGGACGGTGCAGGGGGGTCTGCGGTTTTACCGCATGCTGTCAGAGTCAATACCATTGCAGCAATTAGTACCAGTGAAATTAGTTTTTTCATTTCCTTCCTCCAATTTTTTATTTTTTTTTAATGTAGAACACAATAATGTATTTCGTGTAAACAAAAAGAAGGCGCATCAACAAAACTCAATGCCGCCATCTTCACTCATCGATTTAACGCGTGCAAGAGATTCAATACGCACACCTTGGGATCTCAACATATCTCCGCCAGGCTGAAAAGCTTTTTCTATGGCAATACCTGCACCTACAAGAAAAGCTCCCGAGTCTTTGATCAATCTGACAAGACCGGATAATGCTTCACCGTTAGCAAGAAAATCATCTATTATCAAAATTCTGTCTTCTCTGCTTAAATACTCTTTTGATACCATAATCTCATATGATTTGCCGTGGGTATAAGATTCGACTTGCGTACTATACACTTCTTCACTGATATTTTTTGTCTTGTTTTTCTTGGCGAATACCACAGGACATTTAAATTTTTGAGCCGCTATGCATGCAATCCCTATACCTGATGATTCAATAGTAAGTATTTTGTTGACTTGATGTTCACCAAACAGCCTCCAGAATTCTTCGGCCATTTTTTCAAACAGGCCTATGTCCATCTGTTGGTTTAAAAAGCTGTCTACTTTAAGAATATTCCCGCTTTTGACCTTGCCGTCCCTAAGAATTCGTTCTTCCATCAATTGCATGATAAAAGCCTTCCCTTTTTTTTGAATAGAACCAATTCATATATTTTAAATCATATACACTATGAAAGCAATAACGATATTCATCTAATTTCACGGTTTATCTGCAACAAATTTTGTCACATTTTTTTAAAACGTCAAAAATGTTTTGTGAAAAGGGTTTCAGCAATAGTAAGAGTAAGAAATAATTTAGAATTAACTTAGCTTCTGTTTGGTTTTGTAATTTTAACCTGACATTGATTTTATTAATTTACTGTGGTATACTTCAAGCTTATCTATAATTTTATAATCCGATAAAAAGTATATTATTGTTAAAACATTAGAGAGGACTCGGAAACGTATGCAACAGAAAAAAGGCAATAAAATGGGACATGCTCCAATTTTCAGGTTAATAATATCCATGTCGCTTCCTACAATGTTTTCAATGCTGATTCAATCACTTTACAATATTGTTGATAGTGTGTTTGTTGCTCAAATAAGCGAGGATGCCCTGACTTCTCTTTCCCTTGCCTTTCCGGTACAACTGCTTATGATTTCTGTAGCAGTTGGAACCGGCGTTGGAGTAAATTCACTGATTTCCCGCAGGTTAGGGGAAGGTCGGCATGACAAGGCTAACAGGGCAGCTTCTCATGGGCTGGTGCTGGCTTTTTTCAGCTGGGCTCTGTTTGCCCTGCTAGGGATAATAATTACAAAGCCCTTCTTTGAGACCTTTTCAACTAACCCTGTCGTTATAGATATGGGTTATAACTATTTATACATCGTAACCATTTTTTCATTTGGTGTTTTTATTCAAATCGCTTTGGAAAAAATACTTCAGGCCACGGGAAACATGATCTACCCGATGATTTCACAATTGATCGGAGCAATTACTAATATTATTCTTGACCCAATTATGATATTTGGTTTGTTCGGCTTTCCTCGGCTAGGTATAAGCGGTGCCGCTATTGCCACGGTAATTGGCCAGATTTTAGGAATGCTGTTTTGTCTTTATATTATTTTCAAAAAAGATAACGAGATCCATATTACACTTAAGAAATTTAAGTTTAATGGCAGGATAATAAAAGAAATCTACCAGGTGGGATTACCTTCAATCATCATGCAATCTATTGCTTCCGTCCTTATAGGAGCCTTGAACGGAATTTTAGCAGTACTTTCAGAAGCGGCTATTGCCGTTTTAGGTGTCTATTTCAAGCTTCAATCTTTTATTTTTATGCCGGTTTTCGGTTTGATTCAAGGTGTAATGCCTGTTATGGGATATAATTTCGGAGCAAAGAATAAAGACAGATTAATGGGTGCCTTAAAGGTTGGCCTTGCGGTAGGTATCGGCATAATGTTTGCAGGCACCTCAATCTTTATGCTTCTCCCAAATAAATTATTAATGATATTCAATGCGTCTGAAGAAATGCTGCAAATCGGTATACCTGCCCTTCGTATTATCAGCCTCTGTTTTGTTCCTGCAGCGGTAGGAATTATGCTCTCAACTCTATTCCAGGCTTTAGGCAAAGGTATTTACAGCCTTATTATTTCAGTATTGAGACAATTAGTCTTCATTTTGCCGGCAGCTTATCTGCTAAGCAAAATAGGGCTTGATCTTGTATGGTATTCTTTCCCCATCGCCGAAATATTTTCATTTATAGCGAGCATTCTGCTGTTTCGATACCTTTACTTCAATAGTATAAGGAATCTGGGTGTTAACTCTTAGTACCCCACATCAGAGTGACATATCAGGATCAGCCACTGGCTCCCCGGCATCCCTGGCAATTACCGGGGGCGACCTTTCATCGGCAGACTGTGCGAAAACTGTTTTAACATGCAGGTTATAATATTTGATTATACAATCGTAAATAAGCGGCGTGCTTGCTGCGATTTAAAGCAAAGCATGGATTGCGTAGCAAAAAAAGCAGCATCTGCTGCTTTTTTTGCTATAACCAATTTTATTTACATAGTACCCTAAACCCCGGTTTTATGCCAGTCCCAGGCGGATTATCTGCTTATTATCTTGTAGTCTGCTTCGCAACCAGACTGCTTGCCCCATACTTTTCTCTCAGCTTTGGTTTTTCAATCTTTCCAGTCGGATTGCGCGGGACATTATCAAATATAACTTCCCTCGGGCGTTTATACCTGGGCAGCGTAATGCAAAATTCATCGATGTCTTCTTTATTGCATTTATATCCGGGTTTTAGCTCTATTATGGCAGCCGCTATCTCCCCAAGGCGAGGCTCAGGCAGCCCTATTACCGCAACGTCCTTAATAGCCTCATGAGAACGCAGGAAGTCCTCAATCTGAACAGGGTATATATTCTCGCCGCCGCTTATGATAACATCCTTTTTCCTGTCAACTAAATATATAAAACAATCTTCGTCCATTTTAGCCATATCTCCTGTAAAAAGCCAATCTTCTTTTAATACGGCCTTTGTCGCTTCCGGATCATTATAATAGCATTTCATTACTCCGG
>JBMNTI010000123.1:0-7082 GCA_050945655.1 Acetivibrionales bacterium
AAGAATGGTACTTAAAAAACGGTAGTTTTAATGAAAAAGATGTTAACAGGCGATGGGATGAAATATGTGAATATGCGGTCAGCAACAATTATGACGGCCTTAGGGCGACCGGAGATGCATCCTGGCTGAGAAAAGACGAATATCACGTTTTTGCACAATATGAACAATCCCTTGCAGGAAGCATTCCGAAAAAAGCTTGTATAGTTACCTGCATGTATGACGTAAACAAAGTTACTTTTCAAGATTATACCGAAATATTAAAAAACCATGGCATAGTAATAACCATGGATAAAAACGAAGTTAAGATTTTGAAAGATGTCGAACTGTTTGTTAGAACCCGCCAGCTGGAACAGAGCAGAAAGGACTATAAAAAACTTCTGAGAATTTTGCCCGATACTATTTTTATACATGACAGCAAAGCAATTTATTATTGTAATGAAGCAGCAGCGAATATTATCGGTATGGATAACATATGCGGAATAGTAGGAAAGTCTATACTTGATTTCATACATATAGAAAATCGCGATGCTTATTGCAGGTTTATTAATAAAGTAATACATAAAAATACCGGAACCAATTTATTAGAATGCTCACTGATGAAAAAAATGGTGCAGCCATAGATGTTGAAGTTATCGGCACCAGATACTTATATAACGGGTTTCCGGCGGTTCTTGCCGTTATTAGAGATGTTTCCCATTTAAAAACCATTGTTGAGCTTGAAAAAAATATTCAAAAAAATACCGAACTATTAAACGAAACTCTGGAATATGACCAAATCAAGACTGAGTTTTTCTCAAATATTTCTCATGAGTTCAGAACGCCATTAAATGTCATCCTTGCGGCAATTCAATTGATTTGCACGATAAATAGCGGTGGCTTGGGAGAGAAAGAAAAAGGCTGCCTGAATATTATGAAACAGAATTGTTACAGGCTCCTTAGGCTTGTCAATAATCTTATTGATATAACAAAAATTGATTCCGATTATTTTGATCTCAAACTAGTTAATTGCAATATCGTGGAAGTAGCGGAGGCAATAACGCTCTCAATAGCGGAATATATAGAAAGCAAAGGAATAACGCTTACTTTTGATACAAATACTGAAGAAAAAAACATTGTATGCGATCCTGAGCAGATTGAAAGAGTTCTGTTTAATCTTTTATCAAATGCGGTTAAATTTACACCTTCCGGAGGAATGATATGGGTTAAACTCTCCGATTGTGGGGACAAGGTTGTCATTACTGTTAAAGATAATGGCATAGGGATACCTGACAATAAACAGAAGAAAATTTTTGAAAGATTCCAGCAAGTAAATAAATCCTTGAGCAGGCAGAGCGAGGGGAGCGGTATAGGTTTGTCGCTGGTGAAATCGTTAATAGAAAAGCACGGAGGAAAAATAAATCTTAACAGCAAGCTCGGAGAAGGAAGCGAATTTATTTTTGAGATCCCGTGCAAACCGGTAACCGGTAAACTTCATGATTTAAACTCTAAGTCATTTTTCAGCCAACATAATTATGTGGAAAGAGCAAGGATTGAGTTTTCGGACATCTATTCTTCGGACATCTATTCATAAAATTTTCTATGGAAACGATAGAGTGGGTTGAAAACTATTCACTATGCGAACAAAGAACGGTTTCGGAATTAACCCGAAATCGTTTTTTATGCGTAACTTTTTTAATTCTGTAGCGTCTAATTAATTGTAAACGTTCCGGCCGGAAAGAAGGAGCCTGCATTTATGTTGGATAATAAAAAACAGAAATATACAAAAGAAAGGGATACTAAAGCAATTGAAGAGTTATGTGCCAATACATGGGAGGAATTATACCGGTTTGTATACTACAGGGTTCAGAATCGCGAAGAAGCTGAAGATATAACACAGGAAACATACATGAAAGCAATATCCTATCTTAAAAACGACAATTCCTCAATAAGATCGGATATAGCATTTCTGAAAACTGTATCGCTGAATATCCTGAGGGATAAGTGGAGAAAGTCAAAACGACAGGGAACCTGTTTAAACATTGATGATATAAGTCCGGTAGAAACAGCTGCCAATGATGACACACAAATAAGTGAACACAGAGAGATAATAATTAGTGCCTTAAACATGCTCACCGAAGAACAACAATTTGTTATTAAACTGAGAATTATTAAAGGTTATTCGGTAGATGAGACTGCCGGGATTATGAAGAAAAGCAAAGGTGCGGTGCGCGCATTGCAATACAGGGCATTACATGCGCTAAATGAAATTCTTAAAAAGAGTTTTGAGTAGAGGAGTATTTATCATGAGCAAAAAGGAGAAAAAATTATCGGCCTATATTGATAGACTGAATGCGGAGAAAAAGCCTTTCGAAAACGAGCACGAGAAAAATGATAATGAGCTGGGACGACTGTTTGGTACTATCAGGCTTGTTCGTAGTCTTAAGGAGCCTGCCATGCCCGAAGAAGGCTATTATAAAAAATTAACAAAAAGCATATCCGATAGCCTGTCAGATAAAAAGCCGCCTAAGACTAAAAGGCGTACCTGGAAAGCATGTTTGGCGGCAGTGGCTGCAGTTATGGTCTTTGCTGTTCTTTTTAACTTTTTTATTCCCTTAGGCAATACTAACATTGTTTCAGCCATGGAAAAGGCTTATAAGGGAATTAAAGCGTACCACGGAATAATTGCGATTGAAGAGATGAATCAGGAAGGTAATAGTTTTTTACAGGCTAAGGTGGAAGTATGGAAAGACAAGGACGGGCGATACTATGCCAGACAGCTTGAAGGCTCGCAGAAGGGACTTATAACGGCCAATAACGGGGTGATGAAGTGGCAGCTAAGGCCGGATGAAAAGCAGGCATATATCTTTTCGGCGTTTCCTGATCCATATATTTATGCATTTGAGTTGGGAAAAGAGATAGAAGACGTGAATAATGCCGTCGAATCAAGAATTATTGGTGAGGAGGACATTTTAGGAAGAAAAACAGCCATCCTTGAAGTGACTCCAGAGGGGGGGCAGCCATATAAATTATGGATTGACAAAGAAACAAAGCTTCCCCTGCAGAAACAAACAGCAATGCATAACGCTCTCCAGTATAAAGTAGCTTACATCCAAATCGCTTTTAATGGCTCGATTCAGGAAGAGCTTATGACATATAGCCTGCCTGAAGGGTTTGAGGAAATAAACACAAGTCCGGAACAAATTGTGAACGGCTTGGAAGAGGCCGTTGAAACAGTCGGATTTTATCCGGACATACCCGATACCAGCCCGGAGTACAAGCTGGAGAATATATCGGTCAACGTGAGCGCAAACGCTATTATTCTAAATTATGCTTCACAGGATAGCTCAAAAAGGGCAGCTATCATAGAAAGAAAGGCAGACAGAGCGTTTGAAATCGCTTCAGCTGCTGTTATGGGAAAGGTCGGTGATAATGCTGCCGAGATTCAGTCACCGGTTATGCAAGGAGCAGGCATCCTTGGGATTGGAGCTTATGCCGGCTTGACAGATATCAATTCAATCAGATGGCAGCGCGGCAATATGGAATATGCAGTGATTGGCAATATTCCCATTGATAAAATTATTGAGATAGTCAACAGCTTAAAGCACGGCGATGTGGAAGTACCGGAAAATTATGAAATGAACTTTAATCCGCAATTTAGGCCCCAAGTAGATGTTACTGCGGATATGGAAATTGAAAGAAATGAACAAAAGAGTGTGGATGCCGGGCATTCTCCCTGGAGGCTGGATCATGAATTTGTTGCTCAGGTTTTTGCAAGCCTAAAAATATCTCCTGAGGGAATAATGGGTGAATATCCAATCCGTGAGGATCAGTTAAAAACAATTTACAATTCAGGTACGGAGGCGATTGTTGAGGTTGCCGGTGAAAAAACCGTTGTTAAAAGAGTATATCTAAAGCGCCTTGTAAGGCAGGATCCAACAGGGATTTGGACTGTTGTAGGGTATGATCCGGCGTAATAAAAAAGATGTGGGACTATCTCAAAATAGACTTCTGAGATAGTCCCAATTATAAACTATAATAAAATAATATCAATTCCTCCATGAATTATAAAATCCTTATAATGGCTGGATAAAAACCCAAAAGATTTTTTGTACAAATGTGACAATTCTCAACAGAAATGATTTGAATAAGTAATTGAAAATAAGTATTGATAATAAAAATAAAATAGATTATCATTATTAAAATATACTTAATATAGAAATTTCGATGACAAGAAACAAGATGCCTTTAATTGTTACAGAGAGTCGGCATAATGGTGGAAGCCGATACAAGAATGCATGTATAGCTCGTCTTGGAGTTTCGGTTCTGAAATATAGTAAAAATTGACGATAACTACGTTATAGTTTTGTATATAATGAGGGTATGTTATTTACATACTAATCAGGGTGATACCGCGGAGAGAACCCCTTCGCCCCTGCATAATATGCAGGGACGCAGGGGTTCTCATTATCAAAAAACAAGATAAAAAGGTTAGGAGAGAAATGAAAAAAATTAGAATTTTTGACACTACACTCAGAGATGGAGAACAGACACCAGGGGTAAACCTCAATATTCAGGAAAAGGTAGATATAGCAAAACAACTAGCACGTCTTGGAGTAGATGTTATTGAGCCAGGTTTTCCCTTAACTTCTCCAGGTGATTTTGAAGCAGTGCAAAGAATTGCCAGAGAAGTAGAGGGACCGTATATTTGTGGGTTTACAAGGGCAATAATTAAGGATATTGATGAAACCTGGAAGGCAGTCAAAGATGCACAGAAGAAGTGCTTTCATATTTTTATTTCAAGTTCGGATATCCAAATAAAACACCAATTAGGGATATCAGAGAAAGATGTTATTGAGATAGTTAAAAAAACCATATATCATGCTAAGCAGTATACTGATGAAATAGAGTATTCACCAATGGATGCTTCAAGAACGAGGATAGAATACTTATATGAGGTAATCGAAGCAGCTATAGAAAATGGGGCTACAATAATAAACATTCCGGATACGGTTGGGTATTCTACTCCAATTGAATTTGGAGAATTGATAAAAAGTATAAGAAGTAATGTTAGAAATATTGATAAGGCTATAATAAGTGTTCATTGCCATAATGATTTGGGAATGGCTGTAGCCAACTCGGTAATTGCAGCTATGAATGGTGCCAGCCAAATTGAATGTACTATTAATGGGATTGGTGAACGAGCTGGAAACGCAGCGCTGGAAGAAGTTGTTATGCACCTTGAAGCCAGGAAGCCTTACTTGGGACTTGAAACAGGAATAGATGTTTCACAGTTGTATAAGACAAGTAAGATGGTTAGCAAATATACGGGGATACCAATACCCATGAATAAACCTATTGTTGGGAAAAATGTATTTACTCATGAGTCAGGTATACATCAACATGGTGTATTAAAAGAAAGATCTACATATGAGGTAATTGACCCTGGAATTGTTGGCAGAGATGATAGCAATATTCTTTTGGGTAAGCATTCAGGCAGACATGCATTAAAAATTGAAGCACAGAAGATGGGATATGATTTAAATGAAGAACAGATCATGAAATTGTTTACTGATTTCAAAGAACTTACCGACAAGAAAAAGAATATAACAACAGCGGATTTAGAGTCGCTTATTACCGGGCGAGTTGTAAAAGCTGTACAAGAAATGTATAAACTTGAAAGAATAAAAGTTATTAGCGGCAACATAGACATACCTTCTGCAAAAGTAGTAATTAAGAATAATGATGGTAATATAATGGAAGCGGAAGAACTTGGGAACGGACCTGTTGATGCTGTTTTTAAAGCCATACGTTCTTTAATCAAAGAAGCTTCCGGTTTGTCATTATACCAATATAATGTATCGGCAGTTACTGAAGAGATGGAGTCGCTAGGGGAGGTTTTTGTTACCTTAAAGGAGAATGAAGCCTTATTTACTGGTGTTGGTACGCACACGGATATAATTACATCAAGTGCCATTGCTTATATAGATGCAATAAATAAATACATCTTAAGAAAGCAAGTTTAAAAACAAATAATGATACCAAGCGGCCAGACCAGTAAACATACTTGATCATTTGAATATTTGTGGTGTTTTTTGTATAATCGTTCTAAAATATCAGCAATATATATCGGAGAGGTAATAAATCATGGGAAAAGCTTTAATAATTGGAGCAGGCGGTGTTGCCGGCGTTGTTGTACACAAATGCTGCCAGAATCCGGATGTTTTTGAGGAAATTATGATTGCCAGCAGAACCGTCGAGAAATGTGACGCACTCAAACAAAAGCTTGACGGGGGAAAGACAAAAATACAGACTGCTCAGATTAATGCTGATGATACAAATCAAGTTATAGAACTTATTAAAAAATTCAAACCCGATGTGGTTATTAATGTTGCTCTGCCCTATCAGGATTTGGCCATTATGGATGCCTGCCTGGAAACAAGTGTGCATTATTTAGATACGGCAAACTATGAGCCCCCTGAGATCCCAAAATTTGAATATAAATGGCAATGGGCATATAAAGATAAGTATAAGAAGGCAGGTATAACAGGTCTTTTAGGGTGCGGATTCGATCCCGGAGTTACGGGGGTGTTCTGCGCATATGCTCAAAAGCATCACTTCGACGAAATCCATACCATAGATATTCTGGATGCCAATGCGGGAGACCATGGATATCCTTTTGCCACCAATTTTAATCCGGAAATAAATATTCGTGAGATAACAGCAAACGGCAGATATTATGAAGAAGGAAAATGGATTGAAACCAAGCCGTTAGAATTGAAAAGAGTTTATGATTTTCCTGAGATTGGGCCAAAGAACATATATCTTTTGTACCATGAAGAATTGGAATCATTGGCTCTTAATATCAAAGGGGTCAAGAAAATCAGATTCTGGATGACCTTCTCCGACAATTACCTGAATCATTTGAAGGTACTTCAGAATGTTGGTATGACATCAATAGAACCTATTGAATTCGAAGGAAATATGATTCAGCCCATACAATTCTTAAAAGCCGTGCTGCCTGATCCTGCATCTCTGGGTTCCAGAACCAGGGGCAAGACGAATATCGGATGCATTGTACAGGGGATCAAAGATGGAAAACCAAG
>JBMNTI010000124.1:0-6982 GCA_050945655.1 Acetivibrionales bacterium
GGGGCCAATGCAGCAAGAATGGCTGCAGGGTTGGGAGCATATGTGGTAGTTCTGGATATTCGCAAGAAGCGGCTAAATTATATTGACGAAACTTTTAACGGACGTGTTTCCACAATGTTCAGCAACGAGTATAACTTAAGTAAAGTATTAAAGAGAGCCGACCTTGTAATAAGTACGGTTCTTATACCCGGGGGTCGTGCTCCTAAAATAATTACCGAAGAAATGGTTAAATCTATGAAGCCGGGAGCGGTAATAGTTGACGTAGCCATCGATCAGGGCGGCTCGGTTGAAACTATACCGCATGCAACTACCCATGAGAATCCTGTCATAGTAAAGCATGGAGTTATCCACTATGCCGTTGCCAATATCCCAGGGGCTGTTCCGAAAACATCCACCTATGCTCTTACCGGTATGACACTGCCATATATTCTGAAGATGGCCGATATGGGAATACGGGAAGCTATGATGAAAGACTATTCTCTATTGCTCGGACTAAATACATATAAGGGATGTG
The DNA here is from genome assembly GCA_050945655.1 of Acetivibrionales bacterium. Classification (GTDB taxonomy): domain Bacteria; phylum Bacillota; class Clostridia; order DSM-8532; family DSM-8532; genus DTU059. The sequence continues at coordinate 515 of JBMNTI010000124.1, forward strand.
TCACATGCCACGGCGTTGCCGAAGCACAGGGACGAAAATACACGCTTCCACAGGAGATATTATAGTGCGATATTGTATAAACAGCGCAGCCCTGAAGTTCATCCCAAAAGAGGATATGGAAAAAGAAGGCTATGGGGAGTTATTGAGATTGTTATAATATTCTTTAAATAAAGTTATTTAAAGAATCAAACCTATAATTGTTGAAATATGTGTTATTATGGGATAATATGTAATCATAGCTAGCAATATTTAATAGGTTTGTAGGTTTAGTATGTCTGAGTATACACAGGTTCAAAGACAACTTCAAATCCTGACAATTCTCAATGAAAACCCGAATGGGTTAGATATTGCTGCTTTGCATAGTCTCTTAAAAGCTCTGGGCTATAACGTGACTGATAGAACTATCCGCAGAGATATCAATAGCTTGAGCCGCAGCTTTTCTATACATGAAAACAACAAGGTTAGACCAGTAACCTATACGCTTCAAAAGACAAATCTAAAGGACATAAGCATGAGCTTTGATGAATTGCAGGCTATAAGGTTAATCCAGGAATTAATAAGACCGTATCAACATTTAGATGTGGGGGTTAATTCTGGAATACTGCTTCAAAAAATTTTAGATTCTTTGCCCGCAAACCAAAGAAATTGGTTGCAACAAGCATCTCCATTACTTCAAGTCAACTTAAATGATCTTGTAAATGAACAAGATTTCGATCCGACAGTAAAATCATCTATTCAAGAAGCAATAACAAACCATTCATGCATTAAAATTAAATATTATTCTTTTCACAATAATACCATTCGATTAAGAACAATAGAGCCACACATTTTGGAGATTAATGAGGGCTGCTATCATCTATGGGCTTATTGCCATGAGCGGCGCGCGATGAGGGATTTTAGAGTTTCACGTATTCTTTCGGCAGAAATTACATCGGACACCTTTATTCCAAAAACAGATTTATTAAAAAAATGCCTGATAAATAGGTTTAAAAGCATGAGTAGTCAAGAATCACAAGTATTGAGACTTAAATTTAGCGGAATTTCTGCACGTTTGGTTAAGGAATATTATTATAAGAGCGCTGAAAAATTAGAAATTTGTAAAGATGGAACAGTTATATTTGAGAGATTAGTCGCTATTACACCAGATGTAATCCAGTGGATTCTGGGATTTGGTGCCGAAGTAGAAGTCATGGAACCGGCTGATCTGCGGGAAACCATACGGAAAACAGCTATCAGAATGCTTTGTGTCTATGAAAAATAATTATTTCGAGCATATTTAATACAAATGTAATAATTATGTCGGTTTTTGTGACATGGGATGTCAATAGGTGATGGTATGGTGAAAGTAAGGACTTTCCTAATCAAAACCACGTAATTATAACCTAAGGTAGGTGATTAATATTTACATATCGCGTATTTCGGAAGATGGAAGAGAACAATCAACGAAAGAGCATCTCCACGGTTGCGCAGAATATGTACACATTCTAGGTGCAAAGTTTAATGCTTCTATGTTAGTCCGTCTGGCGTCGATGCTTCATGATATGGGCAAATTCTCAACTGCATTTGTAGAATATCTAAGAAAAAGCTATGAGTGCAAGAAGAATAATGAACAACCTCCGCCAAAAGGTACTGTCATTCATGCAATACAGGGAGCGAAATTTTTATATGAAAAACTATATGATGGAAGTGAATACAAGAATGATATTTTAATGTTAATGGTTAAAGAAATCTTATCATTATGTATAATTGGTCATCATGGAAAGATGACTGATGTGCTGACTGCTGAAGGAGATACTCCGCTTCTAAATAAGATTGAGGAAGAGAATAATGAGCTAAATTATGATGAAGTGAAAAAGAATTTCTTTAATGAGGAAGCCTTAATTGTAAATAGTATTAACGAGATATCAGAAGAATGCCGCAACGAACTTGATAATTTTATCAAAAAGTGTAAAGAACTTAATTTTAATACTGCATTTATGATACACTTGTTTACCAAATTTATTTTTTCATGTCTAATCGATGCTGATAGATATAATGCATATTGCTTTGAAAATGGAAATTCACAAGAAAATGAAATAAAGATACCGGTTTGGGATGAATATGCAAAGCGTTTAGAAGATAGTATTTCAAAGTTTCCACTGGATTCAGAAATCTCTCAAATCCGTAATGATATTTCGTTTGAATGCCTTACTGCTGCAGAACGTCCTCAAGGCATATATCAGTTAAGTGTTCCCACAGGTGGAGGGAAAACGCTTTCAAGTTTACGTTTTGCGTTAAACCATGCTAAAAAACACGAGATGCATCGCATTATTTATGTAATACCTTATCTATCAGTCATAGAACAGACAGCAAAAAATATTAAGGAAGCACTAAAATATGAAAATGAAGAAAACTATATACTAGAGCATCATTCAAATATTGAGTTGCCGGATAATGAAAATGATGCCCAAGCATATAAACTATATACTGACAGATGGAGTCATCCGATTGTTATAACAACGATGGTCCAATTCTTAGAGAGCATATATTCTGAAAAAAGTGGGAAACTCAGAAAGATACATAATATTTTAAATTCCGTAATCATATTTGATGAAATACAATCAATACCCATAAAGTGTATACATATGTTTAATGAAGCAATAAACTTTTTGCATCACTTTGGAAATTGCTCGATATTATTATGTACTGCAACACAGCCATTACTTGATAAAGTAGACATACCAATCAGATTATCAGTTAATTCTGAACTGGTATCCGACACAACACATAGATTTAAAAAGTTAAAACGGACAAGAATTATTGATAGCACAAAACAAGGTGGCTATTCATTTGAAGAATTATGTAGTTTTGTTTTTGAAAAGCTTAACGAAAAGAAAGCAGATAATGGTCTAATTATTCTTAATACTAAAAAGGATGCGGCAGAGCTATATAGAATAATGAAAAATAAAATAGCTGATTCATTAAACAATAAGTATGAACTCGTACATTTAAGCACAGCAATGTGCCCTGTACATCGTCTTAATGTTCTCAATAATATAAAATCCGGCAAGTCAGTAAGAAAGGGAATAATTTGCATTAGTACGCAATTGATTGAAGCAGGAGTCGATATATCTTTTTCATGTGTATTTAGAGCAAACGCAGGATTGGACAGTATTGCTCAAGCGGCAGGTCGTTGCAATCGGAATGGAGAAAGCCCGAATTGCTGTGACGTTTTTATTACAAATCTTGCTGAAGAGGATTTATCAAAACTTCCTGATATTAAATATGGGTGTGATGAAACAAATACTATTCTTGCGAAAAAAGAGGAAAACTTATTAACAAAACGCGTTATGGAAGAATACTACGAAAGGTATTTTTTCAAGCGGAAGAATGTGATGGATTATAATATTACACCCCACGGGACTCTTTATGATTTGCTTTCGTGTAATCTAAAGGGAACTGGTGCTTTAAACAATGCAGGCGGCAATAGATTACCTACGCTCAGGCAAGCTTTTCAGACAGCAGGAGAGTTATTCTTTGTTATAGAACCGAATACAACAGCTGTCATTGTTCCATATGGCAAAGGAAAAACTTTTAAAGAAAACTATAAAAAATCCAACATCAAAGGGAGAGTTCGACTCGTTCAGGAGATGGGGCGTTACTCTATATCATTGTATTCATGGGAAATCAAAAAACTTGAAGACGAGCATGCACTAAGATTTATTGATGACGGAATATATGTTCTTGATGAAATATATTATGATTTAAATCTTGGTGTAGTTTTTGAGCACAAGAATGAATTTCTAATTATTGAAGGAAGGTGAGATCATGCAACACCGGAATGCCGTAGAATTTCTTGTTAGAGGTGATTATGCACTATTTTCTGATCCAATAACACGTGTAGGGGGTGAAAAGTTTACGTATTTGATTCCAACGTATCAAGCGTTGAAAGGAATACTTGAGAGTGTATACTGGAAGCCGACTCTGATCTGGCACATTGATGAAGTGCGAGTAATGAATAAGATACAAACCCAGTCAAAGGGAATACGAACTATTATGTATGAAAAGGTAAAAAAAAAGAATACTGAGAAAACTACAGATCTCTCATATTATACATACCTAAAAGATGTGTGTTATCAGGTTCGAGCCCATTTCGAATGGAATATGAACCGACCGAATCTCGAAAATGATCGTAATGAGCACAAACATCATAACATTGCTAAACGCATGATTGAACGTGGTGGCAGACGCGATATTTTTCTCGGTACAAGAGAGTGCCAAGGATATGTAGAACCATGTGTATTTGGAGAAGAAAAGGGATCTTATGATGATTATGGGATAATTAGCTTTGGCTTGATGGTACACGGATTTAATTATCCAGACGAAACAGGGAAAAATGAGTTGTCAATTCGTTTATGGGAAAATGCAACAATGGAAAATGGAATAATTACATTCCCGACACCTTACATGACCTCTCCGGAAATAATACACAGAGGTGTTATCAAACCAATGAAACCAAAGGAGTTTAAAAAAGGTGTAAATTTTATCGGGTTGGATGAACCGGAGTTCGCTATTATTTTAGAGGAAAGTGGTGAGATAAGTTGAGTTGGATACGGAATTTGAGCAAGACTTACGATGCCTGCAAAGATATAGTTGGAATTAGCGATGCAGAAGGCACTCAGAAAAGGATGCTTTTACCACTTTATCATACACTAAAAGAGTCAAATATTACAATATGGTTATCTCAGAGTAGTCAATTTATAAGTGCTGAAAAGGATAAAGTTAAAAAAAATGAAGATAAAATTATGATATGCATCCCTTGCACAGAAGAATCTGAATCTAGATCAAGCAAGGGTGCATGGAAGTACCCACATTCATTATTTGATCAGATTAAATATCTTACCAGTGACATATATTTAGAAAACTTAGCAAAATGGGTTGCTTTTTTAGAGGATAAATATGAACACATAATAGCCTATAAAGCACTTAACGCAGTATATGAGTATATGAAAAGAAAGCCATTAAAATTTGATTTAAGTTCATGTGGCATTAAATCATCTGACGAATTATCTATTAGGTTTTGTGTTAATATTGATGGACACAAAGAAGACAGACTTTGGATGATGCCAGAAATATGGGAGGCTTGGACGAATTATCTACTGCATGAAGATATAGAAAAGCGAAAAAATCTAGATGTCTGTTATATTTCTGGCAATAAAAAATCGGCTATTGCATTAAATCATCCGAAAAGTATAAATCGAGTTGCCGGGAATGCAAAATTAATAAGCGGAAATGATGAGAAAAATTTTACATTTCGCGGTAGATTTATTGAACCGTTGCAAGCAGTTACTGTAAGCTTTGAAGCTTCACAGAAAGCTCATCAAGCATTAAGGTGGCTAATTTCCAAGCAAAGCTGTTATAGATGTGATACTCAGGCAATTATTGCGTGGGCTATTGATTTTAACACTGAGACCATTGACTTCTTCGACGATAGCTATGGGATATATGAATCAAAGAAGAATAAAGATTCTGATAAGCTAATTAAGGCCGAAGGTATTACTTACATCGACTATGCGGATAATTTACATAAAGTATTGTACGGCTATGGTAACAAAGAAAAGCTAAAACAGCACACTCGGCAAATTGCAATTTTGGCAACCGATGCAGCATCAGATAAATCAGGGAGATTATCCGCAACTTATTATAAAGAGTTAAGTGAGAATCAGTACATTGAAAGTATAGAGCATTGGCATAACACGTGTAAATGGTATCAGCCATTTATAAAAGAAAAAGGGAATTTGCAATTACTGGATTACTTCATTGGAGCCCCATCACTTTTCAGGATTATAAAGGCTGTGCTTGGGAAAAAAAGGAATAAAGAAGATAAGTCTTATGACAAACAGCAAAAAATTCTTAGAGAACAATTAATACATTGTATATTTGATGGAGATAAGCTCCCCATCTATATGATGAAATCAGCAGTTAATCGGGCTTCTAATCCGCTTTCTTTCGAAAAACCTAAAAAAAGGAATTATGCTGAACGTTGGATAGATTGGGAAGAAGTGCTATGCGCAGCATGTGCGTTAACAAAAAAATATTATTTTGATTATGAAAAGGAGGATTTTAATGTGTTTCTTGAAGTTAAGAGAAAAGAACGTAATTATCTTTTTGGGCGACTGCTTGCATTAGCCGATTATATTGAATCTACAGCAAGGTACAAACAAGGAAAAACAAAGGATGATGCACGCGCAACAAATGCCATACGTTATATGACAGTTTTTTCTCAGCGTCCATTTCGTACATGGAACATGTTATTTACTCAAATGTTAAATCCTTATATTCAGCAGCTTAATGGAGCGGGATGGCATCTTAATATTATAAGCGAAATAATGGAATTGTTGGGTGATCAATTTGAAGATGATACACCTCTCGATGGACGTTATCTATTAGGCTTTTTCGCACAAAGACAGGCATTACGCCAAAAGAATA
>JBMNTI010000125.1:0-6972 GCA_050945655.1 Acetivibrionales bacterium
AATAGTCATTGCTGTTAAAATCGTAGCGTCTAATAAAGTATTATTTATTTCGAGGTGTAGCGCAGTTGGTAGCGCGCTTGGTTTGGGACCAAGATGCCGGGGGTTCAAGTCCTCTCACCTCGACCATAAGCCAGGCGGTCATATTTGACCGCCTGATGTTTATTTACAGAGCTTTTCAAAGGCAAATCCCTAACCGCCTAAGTGGGGGCTTTATTATCGCTATAAAAGGGCGGTGCTGAAGTATCTTGCAGCCCGGTCAGGCAGTACTGTTGCTATAATCTTATCATTGCCGTATTTTTTTAGTATATGCGACGCTGCCCATACATTTGCGCCCGATGAAGTCCAAAACGGCAGAAACAAATCCGTCTCCTATTCCTTGAATACTGTGCAATCCTGGTTCATGCCCCAGTAATGCAGATACATTTTTGGGTTCAACGGCAATTACCTTTAAATCGGGATTCTTTTCCTTGAGGAATTTACCTGTGCCTGCAAGGGTTCCGCCACTTCCAAGGCCTGATATAAAGAAATCAACCTTTTCGTTGAGTTGGCTCCATATCTCCGGTCCGGTAGTTAAATAGTGAATTTTAGGATTGTTTATGTTTTCAAATTGTTGGGGTACGTAAATAGTTGAATCATTTGCTGTTCTTCTCTTAACCTCTTCCAAGGTTCCTGCAATGCTTTCTTTTGCTGGGGTAAGCACTAGCTTGCAATATTGTGTTCGCAAAAAACTAGAGTAAGCTTAAAATAAAATAAAGTTTCACTAAAACATTCAAGGAATCAGCAAAAAGAATAAAGTAAAGAATAAGTATAATCGAACGCTTGACGTACGCAAAAGCGTACGGTATAATATAAGTATAAATTATATGAGGAAGTGATTTAATGACTATAATTAATGCTACTAATGCTAGACAAAATCTGTATCAGCTTATTTCAGATGTAAATACAAATAGTGAGCCCATCACTATTATGAATAATCGTGGGAAAAATGCTGTGCTTATTTCTGAAGATGATTGGCGGGCAATCCAGGAAACTATATACCTTAACAATATACCGGGATTGGCGGAATCTATTATTGCAGGTGGAGAAGAGGACATAGAAGAGTGCAAAGTATATAGTGAGGATGAGGAATGGTAAATTATCAAGTTCGTTTTACAAGCCAAGCCAATAAGGATAAAAAACTTGTTAAACAAGCAGGATTAGAAGAAAAAGTAAGAGAGCTATTAAAAATTCTTATGTTTAATCCATTCCAGAATCCACCACCGTATGAAAAATTAGTGGGGAATCTAGGCAGGTTTTATTCGCGAAGAATCAACGTCCAGCACAGACTTGTTTATGAAGTAATAGATAACAACGAAGGAATAATTGACGCAAATGGAAATGTGTATAAAGGTTATATTAAGATTATTCGTATGTGGTCGCATTATGATGCTATAAGAGAATAAATATGCGAATTAATCTATAAGCATGTTTAAAAGCAAATACTACTTATTGCCTGCCATCAAACATTTATTTAAAAGCATTTCATAAAAAGCCCTATAAGAACATTCTAACCATCAAATATGCGGTCAGATTTGACCGCATATTTTATAAACTTCCGTTTTTTGCAACTTTTTCTAGAGAAATTGTATAGTAACGGATAAGTTGATTCTTAATCTAGGCACTATGTTCGGCAGAAGCCTGCTTTTTTATGCCAAAATACAAAATAAATAAAGTTTGCTGAATAAATACTGATAAGTACGATAAGTATTTGGGTGCAAGTTATTTTTTAATAGTATAGGGTATAATTTGTAATGACATACCATTTTAGTCACATCAAGACTGCATTTTGAAAAACGCAAACAATTATCATCTACGGAATATTTAAGGATAGCATTGGAAGCTAAAAAGAGATAATAGAGAAAGGTTAGTAATGGGTGTGATTATTTAAGCCAGCGTCTTTTCTCAGGAAAAATCGTGGTAATATATTTATAGCATCATCCCATTTGCTTAAAGTACTGATAATGAATGAAGCAGCTAAGTTAAAAACAGCTAAATCAATTGTATTTATTGATAGCGAAGTCGGTGAAGATGACAAAAAAATACATGACTTAGGCGCAGTCCGCAATGACGGTGCAACATTTCACAGTACATCTATACACGATTTTTGCACATTTATCTCGGGATCAGAATTCATTTGTGGGCATAATATCGTCCACCATGATATGGTTTTCATTAAACCTCACATTAGTGGTAGTATCAATTGTAAATATATAGACACTCTATATCTATCCCCGTTACTTTTCCCTAAAAGACCTTACCATGCTTTGGTGAAGGATGACAAGCTCCAATCGGATGAGCTTAATAACCCTCTTAATGATGCCAAAAAGGCAGAAGAACTATTCTATGATGAAGTAAATGCTTTCCATGCAATACCATCTCGAAGAAAGCAAATATTTTGCAGTCTATTGTACCAGTTTGAAGAGTTTCAAGGCTTTTTTGAATATGTAAACTTTGTCCCGTATATATCCAACGTAGAAAACCTTATTAAATTTGAGTTTAATGGCAGAATATGTTCGAACGCGGATATCACTCTATTGGTTAAATATTACCCTTTAGAATTGGCATATACGCTTGCCCTTATTGGGAGTGATGATTATCATTCTATTACACCACGATGGCTTCTAAATAATTATCCTAAGATAGAAAATGTTATTAAGTTTCTGTGCAACACTCGGTGTGATATCGGATGTGATTATTGCTCGAATATGCTGAACATTCACAAGGAACTAAAGAGGATATTCGGATATGATAGCTTTCGTACATATAATGGAGAGCCATTGCAAGAAAGTGCAGCTCAGGCGGCTGTCGATGGAAAATCCCTTCTAGCAGTCTTTCCTACTGGAGGGGGTAAATCTATTACGTTCCAGTTGCCTGCGCTTATGGCGGGAAAAACCATTCACGGTTTAACAGTTGTTCTTTCTCCGCTCCAGTCACTGATGAAAGATCAGGTAGACAATCTTAGCGAAAAAGGAATCGTGGATGCAGTAACAATAAATGGTTTACTTAGCCCCATTGAACGTTCTGAAGCATATGATCGCATTGCAAGTGGTACCGCCACATTATTATATATTTCACCTGAGCAGTTACGGTCAAGAACAATTGAAAAAATGTTAATGTCGAGAAATATTGTTCGTTTCGTTATAGATGAGGCTCATTGTTTTTCTGCATGGGGTCAGGATTTTCGTGTTGATTATTTGTACATCGGTGACTTCATACGCGAAATACAAAAGAAAAAGAAATATAAAAAGCCAATACCGGTATCATGTTTTACTGCTACTGCAAAGCAAAAAGTTATCAGTGATATCTGCGAATATTTCAAGCGCAAACTGGATATCGACCTTGGATTATTTGCATCAGCCGCAACGCGTGAAAATCTTCATTACGTTGTGCTATACAAGGAAACGGAAGAAGAAAAATATTCAGCGTTACGTTCGCTAATAGAAAAAAAGAATTGTCCAACAATCGTATACGTTTCCCGCACCAAGCGCACCAATGAGTTGGCTTCAAAGCTTACTAGTGATGGTTTTCCAGCAAAGCCTTTTAACGGCAAGATGGAGTCAAACGAAAAAATTGCCAACCAAGAAGCTTTTTTAAATAATGAGGTTAAAATTATAGTGGCAACTTCAGCTTTCGGTATGGGTGTTGATAAAAAAGACGTTCGTTTGGTAATCCATTACGATATTTCTGATTCGCTTGAAAATTATGTACAGGAAGCCGGCCGTGCAGGGCGGGATCCCGCGCTTCAAGCAGAATGTTATGTTTTATTTAACGACAATGATCTAGACAAGCATTTTATATTATTGAACCAGACAAAACTCAGCATCAGTGAAATCCAACAGGTTTGGAAAGCAATAAAGGACTTAACAAGGATCCGCTCCAGAATCTGCTGTTCACCACTTGAAATTGCCCGGCAAGCAGGTTGGGGCGATTCTGTATACGAAATTGAGATGAGGGTAAAGACAGCTATAGCAGCATTGGAGAGTGCGGGCTATATTAAGCGCGGGCGCAATGTACCTCACGTTTATGCCACAAGTATCCTTGCCCCAAATATGCAAGAAGCAAGTCATCATATAGATCATTCAGCTCTTTTTTCTGACTCTCAGAGACAGAATGCCAAAAGAATTATAAAGTCTCTGATTTCAAGTCGTAGTATAGCAGCGGCGGGAAATGACGATGCAGAATCACGAGTTGATTATCTTGCAGATATTCTTGGTATTGAAAAGGATGATGTGATAACCTCTATTAATTTGATGAGACAAGAGGGACTCCTTGCTGATGCGCAGGATATGTCCGCTTATATTCTCAAATCTGATTCTCAAAATAAATCGCTTCAAATTCTGGATAAATTTGCGAAGCTAGAAGCCTTCATTTTTTCTCAGCTCCCTGAAGAAGGCTGTACGATAAACTATAAGGAGTGGAATGAAAAAGCGCTTGCCGCTGGTGTAACGTCTTCTAACGTTAAAAATATAAAAACATTGCTCTATTATTTGACCATTAAAGATTATATTCATAAGGTTGAAGATGCTGAAAAACATATTGCAATTATTCAGCCTTCGATGAATTCTAAGCTACTATATGAAAAATTCACTCGCAAAATAGATATTTGCAGATTCATCGTTGAAGAGATGTACGGAAAGATACGTGATAATTCGGATGACAAGGAAGAAATACCGGTACTGTTTTCTCTTATTGGGCTGTATAACGCATACAAAGAAGTCCCTAAACTGGACATTGATAAATCTTTAGTTACGGTTGCCGACGTTGCGGATGCATTACTTTATTTATCCAAAATAGGTGCTATGAAGCTTGAGGGTGGTTTTTTGGTACTGTATAACAGTATGGAGATAAAACGGCTGGTTACTGATAATAGAATCAAGTACAAGGTAGATGATTACAGATTGTTGGATGAGTTCTACAAACAAAAAATCAGACAGATCCATATTGTCGGTGAGTATGCAAATTTGATGGTAAGGGATTATAATGCTGCGCTACAATTTGTGCAGGATTATTTCCAGATGGGTTTCAAAAAATTTATTACAAAATATTTTAAGGGTGAAAGAGCAAAGAATATTGATCGTAATATTACTCCCAAAAAATACAATCAGCTTTTCGGACAGTTATCAGACATTCAATCGAAGATCATTAATGATAATGAATCAAAGTATATTGTTGTTGCTGCTGGCCCTGGAAGTGGGAAAACTCGTGTGCTGGTGCATAAACTTGCCTCTCTTCTCCTCCTGGAAGATGTAAAGCACGAGCAGCTGCTCATGCTGACATTTTCACGCGCCGCAGCTACTGAATTTAAGAAACGCCTGATTGCCCTAATAGGTAATGCTGCTCATTTCGTGGAAATTAAAACATTTCATTCATATTGCTTTGATTTGCTCGGGAAGATTGGAAGTCTTGAAGGCGTAGAGGATGTTGTAAAAAATGCAGCTGAGATGATTAATAATGGTGAAGTTGAACCGGGAAAAATCATGAAGAGCGTTCTGGTAATTGATGAAGCACAGGACATGGACGAATATGAATTTGCCCTGATTCAGGCGCTTATTCATGCAAATGATGACATGCGTATTATTGCAGTTGGTGATGATGACCAGAATATCTACGAATTCAGAGGCTCCAATTCTAAATATCTTCGTAATCTTATTGAAGGCTATGGAGCTATAAAGTATGAAATGGAAGAAAATTTTAGAAGTAAGAGTAGCATCGTTTCACTAAGTAATGCTTTCATTGCATCAGTAAGTAATCGCATGAAATCATCTCCTATTCAGGCGGTTCAAAATGAATCAGGAACTGTTGAAATTACTCATCATATATCAGAGCGTATGGAAGAAGCGGTCGCAAACCATGTCGCAAAAACATATCAATCTGGAAAAGCTTGTGTGCTTACAAGCACCAACTACGAGGCACTACAGATGCAGGGCATACTTACCCAAAAAGGTATACGAGCTAAATTGATACAATCCAACGATGGATTCAAGCTATACAATCTAGCCGAAGTTCGCTTTTTCCTAAAATTTATTGATACAAAACTCAAATCCCCGGTAATTGATGATACTCTATGGGCTGCTGCAAAAAAACGGCTTGCTGAGGTTTATGCGGAGAGTGCCTGCTTATCCAACTGTTTAAATATGCTTTCGGAATTTGAAAGCGTAAACCGTATAAAATTTCGTACTGACCTGGACGAGTTTATTAAAGAATCCAACTATGAAGACTTTTATACGGAAGAGTACGAAGCGGTATATGTTTCTACTATTCATAAATCGAAAGGCAGAGAATTTGATACCGTATATTTACTTTTGAAAAACGTATATGCTAACAATGATGAAGAAAAACGAAAGCTGTATGTAGCTCTTACTCGCGCTAAAGAAACTTTGTATATCCACTGCAACACTGATATTTTTAACAAATATTCTATTAAAGGTATTATAAAAATGGAGGATACGACAGAGTACGATGAACCTTCAGAAATTTCCCTTCAGTTGTCGCATAAAGATGTTGTCCTCAATTACTTTAAGGATAAGAAGGAATTTATTCTGAACCTTCGTAGCGGCTGTAAACTTGAATCATCTGATATTTATCTATCTGCTAAAGTCAACGGGAGAACCGTTCGTGTGGTGAAATTCTCAAAGGTCTTTTCAGAGAAACTGGAGAATCTCAAAAACAAAGGATACCAGCCGGTCTATGCTAATATAGCCTATATAATAGCCTGGCAGGGCGAAGAAGATGAGGATGAATCAGCTATTATTCTGCCGACTCTTCGTCTTAAACAATTGCGCCAAACAGGGAAAAACGATGGTAAAAGAAGCAGAAATAAGCAGGATCTATGATATCGTAAATGAGTTCCAGTAAAAATGTAACAAATGTGTAGTGCGCTGAATATGTTTTACCTTGATGCCATATCATAATTATGATAAACTTATGATATAC
>JBMNTI010000126.1:0-6940 GCA_050945655.1 Acetivibrionales bacterium
ACGGAATCTCTTCGCCTTTGAGACCACTTGGATATCCTTTACCATCCCATCGCTCGTGATGATTATATACATACTCGGCCAAATCCAGCGTATTGTCAAAAAGGTTTAACAGGCGATACCCTACTATGGAATGCTGTCGCATCTTTTCGGAATCATCTTCATAATCACCTTCCAGCAAAGTTTCATTGTCTAACACGATTTTTCCTATATCATGCAGGTACCCTGCCCTCTTCAGCCTGTTTATTTCCGTCTCTGAAAGGTTCAGGGCTGCTCCCATTTTCTCGCACAATTCGCTGACAACTTCCGAATGCTGCTTTTCTCCGGGGCTCTTAGTATGCAATGTATCGATTATTGTTTTGATAATATCAGCATTCACGGCTTTACGATTCATAGATTTATCCTTATACATCGCATCCTCCGCATTGGTGAATACTTCCTCAATGGATTGATCGATGCTTGTTTTCGTATCGGAGCCGATAGAAATGCTGCACTTGATTGCTGCAACTTTTTCATTGGAGAAACCTTTCCGGATGCGGGTAAGTATTTTTTGTACTTCAGCATGGCTTGTTTTTGGTAAAAGTATAATGAATTCATCGCCGCCTACCCGTTCAACGATATCACTATCTCTGCAGGATTGTTTAAGGATCTCGGCGGATTTTTTTATCAGTGAGTCCCCTGCGGCATGCCCGAATATATCATTTGTCATCTTCAAACCGTTAATATCTGCAAAAATAACAGATAAGGGTAAATTGTCTGCATTGTCTATCTTAATCCGGTTCTCATGAAAAAAGCGTCTGTTATATAAACCGGTTAAAGTATCGTGATAGCTTAAGTATTCGATTCTCTCCTCCCTTTTTTTACGTTCCGTAATATCGGTAAAGGTTACGACCGAACCTATTATATTCCCGTTTTCTATTTGGGGGTAAGAACGATATTCAACCATAAAGGGAGTACCATCCGCCTTCCAGAACACATCATCATCGGAATGTATTCCTTTTCCCTCTCTGGTAGACTGCTGAATTTTGCATTCATCTAACGGGTGTGGTTTCCCATCAGCTTTAGTGTGGTGTATCAGCATATGTATATTTTTCCCTATCAGATCTTCTTCTCTGCTATATCCAAGCATTTTGATGGAGCTTAAGTTGCAAAAGGTACAATTCCCATTCTTATCATTGCCGAATATTCCTTCGGCGGCAGAATCAAGTATAAGCCGGAGCTGCTTTTTATTGTCCTCCAGTGTCTTGTTTGCCATATATAACTCTTCAGTTCTTTCCTTAACAGCGGCCTCCAGGTTATTAACAAGAAGCTGCATTTTATCGGCCAAGTTATTGAAGCTTGCTGAGATTCTTCCGAATTCATCATTTCTTACTACATATACTCTCCGTGATAAATCTCCGTTTGAAAAAGCCTCGGCTGCATTCAAAAGTGTGCTTACGGGTTTTAAATATCCCCTGGTAACACTATAATAAACAAGGAGAAGCACTAATACTGCCGCCGCACTGATGTACAGGGTCATATGAATATTGTTTGTCACCGGTGACATAAGCAGTCCTTCAGGAATTGCGGCTATCACAACCCAGTCCAGACCTTCCATGTGTATTCCCTTCATACTCATATAATAGTTTTCTTTTTCGCCTTTATGCAAAAAATCAGGAACCTCAGCCGATACAAATTTTTCATAGGCTTGAATTATTTCCGAATTTTCTACTTCTCTGATATTTTTTCGCTTAAATGATCCGTTCTCAAGAACAGTAAAGTTATCTATCCCGATTGAGTTTGCAATTAAATCTCCGGTATCCTTCTCTATTATTACGGCATACCCACCATAATTATTTGCAGCTTCGTCAAGATATGTTTCAATCCCTGAGAGAAGCATGTGCGTTCCAAGTACGCCCTGCAACACTCCATCACCGCTATATATAGGCCTTGCCGCCGAAATTGTAAGATCCTCCATCACAAAATGTTCATAGACAGGAGAAAACACATGATTTCTTGCCTTCATAGCCGCCTTGTACCATTGGCGAGTGCGAGGATCGAATTGTCCGGCCTGGAGAACCAGCTTGTCAGGAGTCAAATCAGAATTAATGGAATAATACCACGAATTACCTCCGGTTTCGGCATTATTCTTCATAATCTCAATCTCACCCTTATCATTTCTGCGTGCGCCGTAATATTCCCCATTAATACTGCCAAAGCTGAAGCTATACACCTCTTCGCTGTGTGCAATCAAAGCTTCAACAAAAAACGCATCTCGCTCATTTTCGTCGGAAAGTTTAACAACACCATTCTGAATAAAGCCGTAATACATATTGTTCATATGCTCAGGCGTATGTAAAAAGTTATATATTTGCTTATATATATTTTCGTTCATAAGACCGGCCATATTTTCCGTCATATTCCGGGCTGAAAAAAACCAGCTTGAAAAAACCAGGTACCCAATACTGCTGAGAGCAATAATTAGTGCCGATAGAAACAGGATCATTAAAATATTTATGATTGAGAGATCTTTTAAGCTTTTCATATCCTTTACCTTTTAAATGCCAAAACATTGGTAACAAAAAATAAAAAAGCACGCAGCTTGCCGACTGCCTACTTTGTTGCATGAGATGGTCAAAAACCACACAATTGACTTTGTATGAGCTTTTCCAATCAATATACCATTTATGGCAACCCAACCATCCTGACAATCGCTTGTTTTAGACTTGTGGCTTTGCGTCGCCGTCTTTCAACGGATTTGCCTTTATCAAATTATTATTTTTATCCCTATCCTTTTTGTGATTTTATTCTATTTTATCACTGCAGTAATGTCAAGATACACTGAAACTCTTGCCGTTACCGTAGTTTTGGAAATTTAACCGGTAAATATTAGTACCGGAAGTATTATTACCATTATAATAATGCCGGGGCTGTCTCAAACGCCGATTATGTTATTTTCCACAGCCGGCTTTAAAAGCTTTATATATTCAGCGTTATGCAGAATCGGTATTGCAGCTGATTTGAAACAACCCCCTAATAGTCCGGATTACATGCTTAAATAAGCATGTATAAATCCATCTATTTCACCATCCATAATTTTTTGTACATTGCCGTCCTCATAGTTGGTCCGGTGATCTTTAACCAAGGTATAGGGGCAGAACACGTATGATCTGATCTGGCTTCCCCAGGCAATATCCATTTGTTCGCCTTGAATCTGACTTAACTTCTCAGCCTGCTCTCTCTCCTTCAGCTCCAGGAGCTTTGCCTTAAGCATTTTCATCGCCATTTCCCTGTTTTGAAGCTGAGATCTTTCGTTTTGACAAGCCACGATGATACCGGTAGGTATATGGGTGATACGCACGGCCGAAGAAGTCTTATTTACATGCTGCCCGCCGGCGCCGGATGCACGGTATACATCCATCTTAAGATCATCAGGGTTAATCTCCACTTTTACCGAATCGTCCAGTTCAGGCATAACTTCCATAGAAGCAAAAGAAGTATGTCTTCTGCCCGATGCGTCAAACGGGGATATTCTGACTAAGCGGTGGACACCTTTTTCGGATCTCAGATAACCGTATGCATATTCTCCGGAAATCTTCACCGTCACACTTTTAATACCGGCTTCATCACCATCCAGCATATCTAAAACTTGCACGGTAAAGTCATTTTTTTCTGCCCAGCGCGTATACATCCTGAAAAGCATCTGTACCCAATCCATTGCCTCGGTTCCTCCTGCACCGGCATGCAGGGTAATTATGGCGTTATTAGCGTCATATTCTCCCGTCATAAGGGTTTCCAGCCTGAGCTTTTCATATCTGGCGCTAACATCTTCAAAGCTGCTGTTTACTTCTTCAAGTATTGTATCATCCTTCTCTTCAAGTCCCAGTTCTATAAGAGTAAGGGTTTCTTCGCTGTCTTTCACCAGCATTTTATAATTCTCCAGTTTATTCTGAAGAGTCTTTGTGCGCTGCAGCACTTTTTGAGAATTCCCGGCGTCATTCCAAAATTCGGGTTCTGATGCCCTGTGCTCTAATTCCTCCAGTTCGTTTTCCATTCCCGGGAGGTCAAAGTGCATCCCCCAATTCTCTTATGCTTTTTATCAGTCCCCGAAGCTCCGATTCTTTTTGTTCCAGCTCTAACAGACTCACATCTATCATCCCTTTCTTAAATGAAATTCCGCTGTATGATGCTTATTAATTATACTTTCAATCATAATATAATACAATGGCTAACACACTTTGTCAAAAAAAGAGCTAAAATTTGTTATGGCAAAGTTATGGTATAATGTTACCATGGAAAAGGATGTGAATTGCAACAAGTGCCAATACTATTATATTACCTGGGATAAAAACTACCCAAAAGGTTGCCGGTATTTCGGCTTCAAGGGAAAAACCATGCCCTCCCAAATGGTTAAAGAAGCCAGTGGCGAAGTATGTAAAGGATTTTTATTAAAAAAAGAAAATAATTGATACTTATTAATAATTCCTTTACAGATAAGCTGCTTCCATAAGTTTTGGCACAACCTGTTTTTTCCTGGACAGAACATCTTTTTTGAAGATGCTGCTTTGCCCTTTTTCAAGGCCAAATGCAGCTTCGGCGAGCCATCTTGCTTCACCTGCCACAATGATTTCCGTTCCCCCCATTACAAGACTTGTAAGCATAAGTACAGATAAATCCAGATTATTTTTTGTACAGAATGATCCAAGCTCATCTTTTACCTGATCAAATATATCGTAAAAAGCTTTTAAGTCACCGACATTCACCTGAGATACCGATACTTTATAATTGCCCATTGTAAACTTTTTCAAATCCTTTGTTATTATTATTTCCGGCGGTGTATCGGCCAGATTTTCACCCTTTGAAAGCATATTAAGACCATATTCCTGTATATCGACTTTTGCAATATTAGCGAGATATTCGGCTATATCTTTATCCACGGGCGTGCAGGTAGGCGATTTAAATATAAGTGTATCGGACAGTATACCGCTTAGCATCAGACCTGCAATATGTTTTGGTATTTCGACGCTGTTCTCGATATGAATTTTGCATATTATTGTATTTGTGCTTCCTACCGGTTCGGAACGGTAAAAAAGCGGTCCCATAGTCTGAAAATCGGCTATCCTGTGATGGTCGATCACTTCCAGAATTCTATTCGTTTCAATGCCGTCTATGGACTGTCCTTTTTCATTATGATCTACAAGGATAACCTCCTTTGGATTTACATCCATTAAATTACTTCGTGAAATCATTCCCTGAATATGGCCGTTCTCATCAACAACAGGGAATCTTCTGTATCTGGAAGAAATCATATTTTTCTTAACATCTTCCAAATCTTCCGAAAGCGCGAAATACTCCAAATCTTCTTTTTTAATAAGGTCTGATATGGGAAGAGCAAGATTTATAGCCTGAACCAGCTCATAGATATTTTTTCGGGATGAGAAAACAACACCCTTAAATTCAGGTACAGGCCTTATTGCAGAATGGTCGTCCACATCGGCCACAATGATATATGTAGGTTCAAGTGAAAAAATAAAGCCCGCTCCATACTCATTTTGGTTGCATATTATAAGACCATTTTTAGAAACCCGCTGATAATATGTCAAGTCACTGAAAACGCAAATATTGCCCTTAAAGGTTTCCTCAGTTATCTGGCCTTGTATAATACTCAACTGCAATACATTCAGCAAATTGCCGATTGGGATTTCAAGTTCATTCTGGTAATCCCTTTGACGGGACGATATTAACGCCGGAACCAAATCTGTAATTGATATTACGCCCATAAGCCGATCGCTTTCATCAGCTACCGGCAAAGTTTTGCCTGCGGTGGTTACTATTTTTTTCGCTACCTCCTGGATCGAATCCATTTGGTACACCGGTGATATTTTCTCCAGGCACATGTCGGTTACTTTTGGTTTCAGATTATGAAGCCTTATAGGTCTTTCCACACCAAAAAAGTCCAATGTATACGAAGCTTCCGGATTAATGTCCCCCACTACGGCCGGGATATATTTGCGGGACGTATCAACACGGTTTTTGAAATAGGCATATGCTATAGCCGCGCAGACTGAATCAGTATCCGGATTTTTGTGGCCAAAAACATAAATGCTTTTTTTGTAATCACTCATTTTTATTTTCCTCTGCAAAATTATTGAAATGTTTTCCATACGGTCTTTATTCTAACACTAAATCATAACCCATACCAATGTCAAGACTATTCTAATAAAAAACAACGGCATCCGATCCATAATACTTATTACCATACCCGGCGAAGGAATAATAATGAGTAATAAAAAATAAGGAAGCTTATATAATAAAGCCTCCATAATTTTCCTCGGCAATCTGATAATTATCAGCAGATGCCTCTCCCGCATCCTCTGCCATCAAAAATGCCCGGACAGAAGCAAATAATAAGAACAATTATGATAATAATCCACCATATGTTGTCTCCCCCAAATATGCCTCCTCCGCAGCAGCAATCTTGTTTGCAACAATCACCCATAATAACACCCCATCCTGATTCAGCCTTCTTCATCTTATGCGGCATGCTATTATGGTGACACTAGTCTAACCGTTAAATCTCTTCAACATTTCCTCATACAGGTTTTTATACTCCATAGCCGAGTTCTGCCAGGAAAAATCCTGCTCCATGCATCTTTTGACAAGGTTTTCCCATTCCTCTTTGTTCCTGTATATCTCAATTGCACAGGATACCGCATCCTTCATTTCATGGGCATTATAGTTGGCGAACGTAAATCCGGTGCCTTCTTTTGTATACACATTATAAGGTTTTACAGTATCCTTAAGACCTCCGGTCTCTCTCACTATGGGAACTGTTCCGTAGCGCATTGAAATTATCTGAGATAGTCCGCAGGGCTCATACAAAGAGGGCATTAAAAACATATCGCTGCCTGCATATATGCGTTGTGCAAGCTTCCCGTCATATTTTATGTTTGCCGAAACCCTG
>JBMNTI010000127.1:0-6840 GCA_050945655.1 Acetivibrionales bacterium
TATTTACGATTGCATAATCAAATATTATAACCCGTATGTCGAAACAGTTTTTGCACAGTCCGTATTAATCTACGTCTTCATAAACTTGCTCAGGCGGCCTATCCAAAGGTTCCGGATTTTTTATTAATTTACGATATAGTTTAAAAGCTGTTGCAAAGTAATGTCCGTCAACAATTCTTTCATCTGTGACTACACAAACCCGCACATATTTTTTGCGTAAGATCTCATTATCCGGGCCGATTGCCCGTTCTTTCATTTTTATGCCGAAGGCCACAAAGGAACTGGTAGTGCCAAAATCATATAGATGATGATATACAGGTTGTATTCCTATCGACCCCAAGTCGGTAATAAAAATACTGGTATGAAAAGGACTCAGCCTGTTTATTACTTTCGGCATCCAGCCTATGTAATCCAAGCTTCGTAAAACCCACACCAAAAATCTGACCAATTGCCCCGGAATAGCCATGATTAGTTTTGCAAGTTTATCGGCATCGTTTTTTTTGTCCGGCTTTTTATTTTCCTCTATTGCCGCATTGACTTTCCTGACTACATCCATAAAGGTGTCTTCGGCACCGAATTTTACTTTTAATGAAGTTTCCGGGCTTTCTTCATTGAATTCCTTTTTAAGGACAAAGGAAATCAAAATTTCATTACGGGCATAAATCTTCTGGCCTGCCACAAATCTGTTGAGCCCAGGTTTCTGAGAAATTGTACGAACCATAGCGGCAATAATGACATGAAGGAATGAAACGCGCTCGCCGGTTTCCTTCCGTTTTTTTATAATAAATGACTCAGTGTTGCTTATTTCAATTTTTTCCTCAAAATAGTTCTGTGCATCAATACGGGTTTTCATAATATAAGGGATAATCTTGTAAAATGAATCAAGTGATCTTAATTTCCGACCGTCATAGCGGTCTCCGAAACGCCTTTTTCTTTGCACAGCGTTTTGCCTCCTTGCTTTCGTTCAAGACAACGGTTGATAAACTTAAGTATATAGGTTATTTACATATGTTACAAGAAAATTAAGTTTTTTATATTCAAATATAATAACCTTAATGCCCGTCAGACTGCGAGCTGTATTTCTATGTATATGATCCTGTCGGCAAGCAATTGCTATAATAATGAACAAAGTCCGCTTGCAGGCGGACCTTGTTATTAATTATCTGTTTCTTTCTCGTTCTTCGTTGCAGTTATTCCTGTTATCTCTGTTGTTATTGTTGTTGTTGTTGTTCTGGTTATTGTTGTTTTCCCTGTTTCTGTTCTTCTGTCTGTTGTCTTCCATTATTTTGCTCCTTTCAAGCTTTAACTTATTTCATGCTTTTCTCAGCCATTTCAATCATTCGTTTAACCATCTGACCGCCTATAGGACCTCCTTCATGGCCGTTTTGGCTCGAAGTAAGATCGCCTTTATAATGGTCATTGTTTTCTTTACAAAATTGAAGACGGCCGATTTCCTTGGCACACTCTAGTTTGAATCTTGTCAAAGCTTCGCGGCTCGAAGGGACAATAGGCGTTTTTGGCCTGGACATATTTTATCACCTCCTTGCCATAAGAATTAACGCATCAAAAAAGATGTCCATGAGATAGTGTGAACAAAAAAGTAAAAAACTTTCGTGTAAAATTGAGGGAAGAAAATTTGCAATGTTGAAATTTATGTGGATAATTTATATAAAGGGTTAATAAAATAATATTTTGTGCCGTCGAAGATAGCTCTGCGACCACAAATCCGTTGCCATAGTCATGAACCAATGCAAGATAATATTGGTGCTCCCGTAAACTGTGCAAAACTGTTACCTGATAAGCGGCAACATCTGCAGCAATTTTTAGGATCCTGGATTTGATATTTTGCGCAAAGTATGTCATATTATAACAGTGTAGAAATAAAAGGAGACGAGTTTTGAAAAAGGTATTAAGGGTATTATGCGGCAGACTTGTGGTTATGGCCGTGTTAATGATATTTCAAATTGTTTTTTTAATACTTCTTACGGTCAAGCTTAGCACCTCCTTTATTTTTCTTTACTTTGTATTCGGCTTATTAAGCTTGGTAGTGGTGTTTTTCATTGCAAGCCAAAGAAGCAACCCGGCTCATAAGTTGGCCTGGGTTATTCCAATTCTGATATTTCCGGTTTTTGGAGGCCTTTTGTATGTATTATTAAGGTCACACGGAGGCAACAAGAAATTTCGGGAGAAAGTAGAGGCTTCTCATAAAAGGACATTGCCATTTTTGAAGCAGCGTACGGAAATTATGGACGAACTTGAAAAACAGGATAGAAGTGCAGCAAATCAGTCCAAATATATATTAAAGGCTTCCGGGTTTCCTATTTATAATAATTCGGAATCAGTATACTATTCTTCAGGCGAAGATTTTTTTGTTTCATTTGTAGAAGAGCTGAAAAAGGCAGAAAAGTATATATTTATCGAGACCTTTATTATACGGGAAGGTCTTATGTGGAATACTATTTTGAGTATTCTCGAGAAGAAAGCCGCCGAAGGTGTTGACGTCCGCGTAATGTATGATGATGCGGGCTGTCTTACCTCTCTTCCCTATAAGTATTACGAGAAGCTTCGTGAAAAAGGAATAAAATGTTATGTATTTAATCCGTTTACGCCGCTTTTGGAAGTCAGGATGAATAACAGGGATCATAGAAAAATAATAGTAATTGACGGACATACGGCTTTTACAGGCGGTATCAATCTTGCGGATGAATATATAAACGCATATGAAAGATACGGACATTGGAAGGATTCGGCTATCATGGTGAAAGGCGAAGCCGTTTGGAATATGACGGTAATGTTCCTGCAGCTTTGGGCATACCTATCAAATGAATCCGAAGATTATGAGAAATTTAAAGCCTGCTCATACTGCGATGGTATATGTGAGCCCGACGGGTATGTTCAGCCCTATGGCGACAGTCCCCTCGACAACGAACCGGTGGGTGAGTACACCTATATAAATATGATAAGCAGGGCAAGGGACTATGTTTACATCTTTACCCCATATCTGATTTTGGATCATGAAATGGTTACAACCCTCATGTTAGCCGCAAAAAGTGGCGTAGATGTCAGGATTGTAACTCCCCATATTCCGGATAAATGGTATGTATTTTTGGTAACTCAATCTTACTATGAAGTTCTTATTGAAGCGGGAGTAAGAATTTTTGAATACACACCGGGTTTTCTTCATTCGAAGGCCTTTGTTTGTGATGATGTTATAGGAACGGTGGGTTCAATAAATCTTGACTACCGAAGCCTATATTTTCATTTCGAGTGTGGCGTATGGTTATATAAAACTAAAACGGTAAAGGCAATAAAGGAGGATTTTATTGAAACTTTTGTAAAATGTCAGGAAATTACCCTGGAGGAATGCCTTAGTGTTAAACCGTTAAGGCGTATAGTCAGAGGCTTTTTTAGACTCTTTGCCCCATTGATGTGATACCCCCGGCAATTGCGCCGTAACTATATATAACAGAACAACTTATGACAGATTGTGAGAAAACTGTTTTAACATGCAGGTTATAATGTCTGATAATGCAATCGTAAATAAGCGGCGTGGTTGCTGCGATTTAAAGCGAAGCAAGGATTGCGTAGCGAGCGCGACTGGAAACCGGATGTTGGAGATGGAGCGCTAAATCGCAGAAGATCCTTCGCTGACGCTCAGGATGACAAATGTCATCTACAGCCGCTAAACTTGCATAGATTTAATACTAAGGATAGTTTTCGCACAGTCTGACGAAGAAACAGGCAGGCTTTATGGAATTTTTAATGACTTATATTTTGATAATTAATACGGTAGCATTTTGTTTATCGGGCATTGATAAAAGCGCCTCTATCCATAATCGCAGAAGAATCCCCGAAAAAGCTCTTTTTCTTCTCGCAGCGATAGGGGGATCGTTAGGTATTTATGCCTCCATGTTCTTTTTCAGGCATAAGACCAGGCATATCTCATTTATGATAGGAATTCCAGCCATCATTATTATTCAAATAGCTTTGACCTGGATATTTTATCTTCAGAAATAATTAATAACAAAAACTATTTTAGTCATGTTTGAATTATTTTCTTTTATTTCCACACAATAAGGGTGATTAATGGAAGAAGGAGATACGCATATGAACACGCCTTATTGGTTATCTGGTGCAAAGGAAAGTACTTTTGAACCTTTAAAAGAAGATTTATCAACAGATTATTTGATAATTGGAGGAGGACTTACCGGTGCCGATTGTCTTTATCTGCTTACTAAAGCAGGCTTAAGTGTTACGCTGATCGACGCCAACCGGGCAGGGTTCGGAACTTCAGGCAGAAATACCGGTAAAGCTACGGCCCAGCACGGCTATATATATTCAAAGATTGAAAAAAATTACGGATTGGAAATAGCAAAGAAATACTATAAAGCAAATACCGAGGCTGTCAACTTTATTGAGGACATTTCGCGGCAGTATAATATTGACTGTCAGTTCAAAAGGCTTCCCGCATATCTGTTTACCCAGTCGCCCGATTACCAGAGCAAGCTGGAAAAGGAATTCGAAATTTATCAGCAGATGGGACTGGATTGTTCCTTTGAAAAGGCGATACCTGTTCCCATTGATGTTCTATGTGCCCTTAAAATGAATAATCAAGCTCAATTCCATCCGAAGCGTTTTTTAGATGGATTGGTAGAGCAGGCAATAAAGCAAGGCGGTAGTGTATACGAAGATACACGGGTCATAGATTTTCAGCCCGGCAAGGAATGCATTGTCAAGACTAAGAATAATAATATCATCACAGCGAAGAACGTTATTATAGCATCCCACTATCCGTGCTATGACGGGAGAGGCTTTTATTTTGCACGCCTTAAGCCTGAAAGAAGTTATATCATCGGCGTCGAGGCCGATTCTTTTCCCGAGGCACATTTTATTAATGCCGAAGATCCTACCATATCACTGAGGTATATTCCTGAGGAGAAAATTCTAATGATTTCAGGAGAAAATCATAAGGTAGGACATAAGGACGGTGATCATTATCAGAAGCTAAAAGATTACGCAAAAGCGACTTTTAACTATGATGTTGTGAAATATGAATGGTCCGCCCAGGATTATATTCCTCATGATTATATTCCGTATGCCGGATATATAAACTCCGACAATAAAAATATTTTTATTGCGACAGGCTTCGGAAAATGGGGTCTTACCAACAGCATTGCTTCAGCCCTTCTCATTAAAGATCTAATACTGGAAGGCGCGTCGCCATATGAAGAGTTGTACACTCACTTGCGGGTCAAGGACTTTGTCTCATTCAACTTCTTAAAACAAAACGCCGATATGGTAGTGCAGCTAATAGCAGGCAAACTGACTTTTGGTGAAACAGAACTTCCTGATGAAAAAGGGGTCGGTGTCATAGTAAATGTAGACGGTAAACGCTGCGGCTATTACCGTGATGAAGAGGACAATATTTTCCTTGTAGATACCACATGTCCCCATATGGGTTGCGAGCTGAAATGGAATTCGCAGGAGAAGTCATGGGATTGCCCTTGTCACGGCTCAAGATTTGACTACAAGGGCAATGTGCTTGAAGGCCCCGCTGAATACAGTCTAAATAGCTATAATGAACCAAAGAATAAAATCAACCCGCAGATAAAGTGAGAAACCCTGCGCCCGCTTCACAAAGTTAGGCATATTAACTTAGATTGGAACCGCTGCCGATGTCATGCGTGAAGCGGAGCAGGATTGCGTAGCGGCCGCGAATAATTTCCGGATGAAATTCTTGAGCGGCACGCATGATATCGGCTAAAGGTTCCATAGTAGTCCTAAGACTGGTTATGAAAAACCCTGCGCCCGCTTTAATTATGTTACCAAGTTGTGCAGGTGCAGGGTTCTTACTGCGAACACCTCTAAGCACCTTGGTCAGACAAATCAATTATCCCTGTAAACGCCATGGCTCCGTCTTTCGCTCCGCCATGTCCTAAAGTGTGGTCTTTTGCATGATATCGGCTAAAGGTTCCATAGTAGCCCTAAGACTACTTATGAAAAACCCTGCACTCGCTTAATTACGTTACTAACTTCCAATATCCAATCTCTAACCTCACATCTCATATCTCATATCTCATATCTCACCTCTCACCACTCACATCTATAAGAGCCATGGCTCCGTCTTTCGCTCCGCCATGTCCCAAAGTGTGGTCTTTTGCATGATATCGGCTAAAGGTTCCATGGTAGTCCTAAGACTGCTTATGAAAAACCTTGTCCCTGCCCCATAGCGTTTATACTTGTATAATTCGGTAAAAGCCTGTATGATTGATAGGTAAGTTTATAGCAACGAAGGGGACAGAATCGTGAGTAATAAAAATACAAGAGTAAGAGCAATAATTCTTTTAGCTTTAACGGCAACAATGTGGAGCCTCGGCGGACTATTGATAAAATCTATTAGTGCGCATCCTATGGCAATTGCGGGAGTAAGGTCCGCCCTTTCTTGTATGATTATTTTATTATATGTTAAAAAGCCCAGATTCAACTGGTCGTTACCGCAGATTTTTGCAGGGGTGTTTTATGCCTCAATGGTTATATGCTTCGTGGTTGCAAATAAGTTGACAACAGCTGCCAATGCAATACTTCTGCAATATACCGCTCCTATTTTTGTTGCTTTACTAAGCTCCTGGATACTCAGAGAAAAACCAAAAACCATTGACTGGGTAATCATATCCGCAGTTTTTGGAGGCATGGTGCTGTTTTTTCTTGACAGTCTTGATGCAGGAAGGCTTGCAGGGAATATTTTCGGCTTGTTAAGCGGTGTCAGCTATGCTCTTTTCACCGTATTTATGAGAATGCAGAAAAACGAATCACCAATTGAATCGGTTATTTTGGGCAACT
>JBMNTI010000128.1:0-6753 GCA_050945655.1 Acetivibrionales bacterium
ACCTATTAAAGAGTAAAAAACATTAAAAATAAACAAATAAAAAATTAATCAAACATACATTTGTTCTATGATACGGATTCTGCGGAATTTACTTCTACAAAACGGAAGTTACTTTTTCAATTGACCAATATCTCATTATTATAGACTAATATCCCGCCCTTATTTCGGCAGACCGTACGAGAACTGTTTTACAATGTAAATATTGATTTGTCAAGCCATTCTTCCTATATCTTATTTGTAGATTGTGTCATAATTATTCTTTTCCCGCTGGGACAGTGCTGTATTTATACCCTTTATAAACTCCTCGTTTGATTTTGTATTCATAAGTCTGTTAATAATCATCTCAGTTACGTCGGCAGTGCCTACATTACTCATAGCCTTTCGTATAGTCCATATTCCTTCCAATTCCTTCTGTGACAACAGCAGCTCCTCTCTTCTGGTTCCTGAGCGATTAATATCAATAGCAGGGAAAATTCGCTTTTCGGATAGTTTTCTGTCTAAATGCAGCTCAAGATTGCCGGTACCCTTGAACTCCTCATATATAACATCGTCCATACGGCTCCCCGTATCGATAAGTGCCGTCGCTATTATCGTCAAGCTTCCGCCGTTTTCGATGTTGCGGGCTGAGCCAAAGAAACGCTTCGGCTTGTGAAGAGCCCCTGGATCCAAGCCACCAGAAAGAGTTCTGCCTGTCGGAGGTATAGTAAGGTTATAGGCTCGTGCTAAACGAGTAATACTGTCCAAAAGAATTACTACGTCTTTTTTATGCTCAACCAAACGCTGAGCCCTGTCCAGAACTATCTCGGCAACCTTGATATGGTGTTCCGGAACCTCATCAAAGGTTGAATATACTACATCCCCTTTTATGGATCGCTGCATATCGGTAACTTCCTCAGGCCGCTCATCAATTAACAACACTATTACCTCGATCTCCGGATGCTTTGACGTTATTGCATTCGCTATTTTTTTTAGCAGTATAGTTTTTCCTGCTTTGGGAGGTGAAACTATAAGCCCCCGCTGACCCTTTCCTATAGGCGCAATAAGATCGATCAAGCGAGTCGATAATTCTTTCGAATCAGACTCAAGCGTAATACGCTCATCCGGGTAAATAGGAGTCAGCATCTCAAACGGACGCCTTCTTTGTGCTACCTCCGGAGAATCGTCATTTACCGAAGTCACATATAATAGTGCCTGGAACTTTTCTCCTTCTTTCTGAATTCTGCCTTTTCCCAATATTCTATCGCCGGTTTTTAGATTAAACCTGCGTATTTGTGAGGGTGAGACATAAATATCCTTTGGCCCGGAAAGGTAATTATGGCCGCGTAAAAAGCCGTAACCATCAGGAAGAACTTCCAGTATGCCGGTAACGGGATTTTCACTTTCCAAACGGGATAAATCTCTGGTCTTGCTAAACCGGAAGGTCTTGTTGTCGGTTTCTCCGTTTTCCACAAGCTTATCCTTTTCTTCATCATTTAATGATTCACCGCCTTTTGCATCATCCTGCGGGGTAACTGAGGTGTCTGCGGCAACAGCGCTTTGAGCACCACCATTAGCACTGGCACCCTCCCCACTTTGTGCGGTATCTTTTTCATCATCTTCCTTAACTGATCCAATTTTAATACGTGTTGTTTTTACATGAGATTTATCAGATATGATTCCCTCACCGGACGTTGTTGATTGAATAGATTTGATATTCTCTTCCTTGGTTCCGTCAGCTTCCGGTGACTTAATAACCCCGGCTTCCTCGTCCGCTGATTTTTTCGGTCGGCCCCGCCGTTTTTTTGTTTGAGTTTCGGATTCTTCAATACCAATCTCCGACCCGTCTGCCTTCTTTTCAGGTTTTTCTCCCGTTTCTCTCTTTTCTTCAGTTGAAGCGGCCTTGGGTCTTCCCCTTTTTTTCTTCTCCGAGGGTTCTTTTTTCTCCTCTGGTTCGGCTTCATCCTTTAGAGATTCCTTTAGTTTTTTCTCCGGTATAGCCTTTGTGTCGGAAGCCTTCTCTTCCTTTGTTTCGGATTTCGATTGAGGTGCATCCCCGGCACTTATAATCAAATCGATCAATTCCGATTTTCTGTACTTGGTTAAGCTTTTAAATCCAAGCATTTTTGCAATATACCTGAGATCTGCAAGGGATTTGCCCTCAAGAATAGATCTGTCTTTCATAATACACCGCCTTGTGTAACTTTTTTATTTATCGCATGAAAAATCAGCTTATAGAATCTATATATTCAACTTTAATAAGTTAATCACTGCCTCAGGATTGAGTTCTGTGTCTGAAAGTATAAACAGTATCATATTTATTCAAATTCCGTTTACAAATACATCCTTGGGAAATAACTTAGATATGGATACCACTTAACTGATTTAATATATCAAGTAGTATAACCTTTTGTCAAGCTTTAAACCGGATTATTTAAAAAGAAAGTAAAAAAAATTTAATAATTATTTTAAGTAACCTGTGACGAACCGGCCGGAAACTGTTTTGCCATGAAAATATGAAAATCGCTGCTAAGCAGCTTCCCTGATATATTTTTAAGGTTCTCAGGTTGTTTTTTTGTGACCTGTAAATAGACCTTATTTTTTTCGGGGTATTTTCCTTATTAATTTCATAGCAATACTTTCATCCGTCATTTATTATTAAATTGTCTTAAGGTTTCTTTATTGCTTTTGTCGAAATATATACATCGAAGGCAGATAAATGCTTAGGGGCGGTAAATATGCCAAACATAGGGGAAGAGTCACAGCAACGGCAGGCAAATAGCATTTTTGATGAAAAGCTCATTATCAAAGGTCTGCTTCAATATAGTCAAAGATTTGATAGGTTCCTCAATACAGACCTGAACCAAATGGCATACAGACTTGATAGAAGTATTGCAACAGACAAGTTAAGCGATAATGGCAAAAAAGAAATATATACAACCGGTCGACATCCGTGGCGACATCACAGTTTACAGTACAGGCTACATCAGAGTGAACATTATAAGCGACATAATGGACTACAGCTGAGGCAACACCAGAGTATACAACAGAGTCAGACGACGAGTTTGCAACCAGAACCACAGCACAGGCTACATCAGAGTGAGCATTTTGAGCGGCATCATGGACTACAGCGTGCAGAACATAAAGACCGGCAATTGGGATATATTTTTATAAACGAAATAATATATTTACCATTAGCATAGGCACTTGATTCGGGAGCCGATTATATATCGGCTCCTGGTTTTTATCTTCATCTTTTTTATCTTCATCAATTAAGTTATTCCTTAATATTCAATGGAATATTATTTTCCGTCGCAAATTGCATAATCCTTTCAAGTGCAGGGTCAACATCTTGATCGCTTGATATTGAGTTCAGCTTTTTTTCATCAATGATTCTCACATTAGTATCCCGTCCTAAAATATGGTTAAGCGCATTCTTAATAATCTCAAGGCTGTCATTTCGGCTTAGCACAGTTTTCTTCAAAGCGTCATCTCCCCGAACTACCACATTTACAGTTCCGTCTTTGGACAAAAAACACCATGTGTCCAGAAGATATGCATATACTTTCATCTTTTTCCGGGAACGAATATATTCTATAACATCTGCCCATTCCTGAAGTTTTTGCTTTTCACCTGCCCCGGAAGGATTATCCTGCACCTTAACTGTCTTTTTTCCTTCATTAAGGCCGGCCTTTACGGGCGTCTGATTGGAACTCCCGGATTTTTTCATGGTATTGTTTGATGGCATATCCGTGCCCTGCGCAATCTTTGAGATTCTATCTTCAATC
This sequence comes from Acetivibrionales bacterium, assembly GCA_050945655.1. Classification (GTDB taxonomy): domain Bacteria; phylum Bacillota; class Clostridia; order DSM-8532; family DSM-8532; genus DTU059. The sequence goes on from JBMNTI010000128.1 coordinate 3,765, forward strand.
TCCCTGAGTCTGATTTCAAATTTTGCAAGAACATCATCGGAGGTTTTGTCAAAAGCCGGAATGTCAGAACATAACCTGACTGCAGCTACTTCCATAATAATTCTTGGATTCTCCGCCCATCTTAATTGTCCTTCCGTTTCGGACAAGTCCTTTATTATCGTTAATATCCGATCTAAATCAACCACATTTGCGGCTTCTTCAATGGGCTGAAGTTCTTCATCGCTTAAATCTACCAGATTAAGTGCAGCCCCGCCTGTTTTTATCAGCATCATGTTTCTGAACCATATAATAAGCTGATTGCAAAAAGGTTTTAAGTCGCGTCCTTCGTCCATGGCATCCTTAATAGCTTTAAGAGCAATATGGGCGTCTTTGTCTACTATAGCTTTTGCAAAACTATTTACCGCTTCGGAAGAAGATAAGCCTGATATTTCCACAACATCTTTATGACTAATCGAAGTGTTGCCAATTGTGATACACTGATCCAAAAGACTTATGGCATCCCTCATTCCGCCCTCTGAAATTCTTGCTATAAGCTTTGTGGCATCATCCTCAATCGTAACGCCACAGTCTTTAGCAATATCCTTTAATCTTTCTTCAATACCTTTGGCAGTAATTCTTTTAAAGTCAAAACGCTGGCATCTGGAAAGAATAGTCGCCGGAAGCTTATGCGGTTCGGTGGTCGCCAGGATAAACACCACGTTTGCGGGTGGTTCCTCCAATGTCTTGAGCAAGGCGTTAAAAGCACCTGTGGAGAGCATATGCACCTCGTCTATTATATATACCTTATAGCGGGCAACAGCCGGAACGTACATAACGGCTTCTTTTATTTCCCTGACATCATCCACTCCGTTGTTGGAGGCAGCATCTATTTCGATAACATCAATGATAGAACCATCCAAAATTCCAATGCAAGTTAAGCATTTATTACAGGGGCTGCCATCGGAAGGATTGAGGCAATTGATAGCTCGTGCAAAAATTTTTGCCAAAGTGGTCTTTCCGGTGCCTCTTGTCCCACAAAACAAATAGGCATGGCTGACCGTATTATTTTTAATGCTGTTTTTAAGAGTGGTCACAATATGACGCTGCTCTACAACATCATCAAAGGTCATCGGTCTCCATTTGCGGTATAGTGCCATATGTGCCATATAAACCATTCCTTTATCAGAAAATGCGCTCAGTTAAAAAGAGCAACATCATTAATGTCGTATTAACAGTTTACCAGTTCGATCCGGCCTTCGCAAGAGATTGCGGGCTCCGGCATGAATGCAGTGATTGTTTAGCGACTGCAGATTGCCGCTTATTCGATTACATAATCAAATATTATAACCTGCATGTTAAAACAGTTTCCGCACAGTCTGTCATGATACGACTATGTACAAAAAAAACGAGGTCTTGCCTCGTTTTCTCCATATAAACCGTGCACCTGCCCTCGACATACAAGTACAAACGTACCATGCGCATCATACTCGGACCAGGCTGACTTGCGGCACACCCAGAGGTTCCGCTTACCGCTGCTTCCTTCCGGACCTGACGGGGTTCACAGTTCTGAATTGCGCAAGACCCAATCTTCATTGTACCTTGCAACATAACTGACTCTACACTTATAAGCCTCAGACAGGAATTCAACTCCGCTATAGCGGATTGCGGATACAGGGCACCGCTAACTCCCCGTCTAGCACGGTAAATTTAATTATATAGCATATTTGGGCCATATGCAAGCTGTAAAATTATATAGGTCGCAGTAAGAACCCTTGCACCTGCCGGCTCGGTAACGTAGTATAGCGAGTGCAAGGGTCTCGACAAGATAGGCCGTCCGCTTCAAAGAGCGGCCACCGAATGGTTATTATATTGGAAAAGTGATCTATAAAAGTCTGGTGTTTAGAGGTATTCGCCAAACTGTGCGAAAACTGTTTAACATGTAGGTTATTATATTGGATTATGCGATCGTAATTAAACGGCGTGGTTGGTGCGATTTAAAGCGAAGCATGGATTGCGTAGCAAGCGCGACTAGAAACTGGATGTTGGAACGGAGCGCTAAATCGCAGCAACCTACAGCCGCTAAACTCGCATAGATTTAATACTATTGATAGTTTTCGCACAGTCTGTCGCAAGAACCCTTGCACCTGCCAGCTCGGTAACGTAGTATAGCGAGTGCAAGGTTTTTATTTAGACAGCAGAACAGTCCGCTGTCCTAGGACTGATCCTTTGCCCGTATTTCGGTACGGCGTATTTTTCCGCTTATGGTCTTGGGTAATTCATTTACAAATTCAATAATGCGGGGGTACTTATAAGGCGCCGTATGGGTTTTTACATAATTCTGAATCTCTTGCTTCAATTCTTCAGAAGGCTCATAACCCTTAGTCAGTACAATAGTGGCTTTTACAATATGACCTCTTACGGGGTCCGGAACACCGGTTACGGCGCACTCAAGAACAGACTGATGCTCCATAATTACGCTCTCAACCTCAAATGGCCCAATACGGTAGCCTGAAGATTTTATGATATCATCCGTTCTTCCGACGTACCAGAAATAGCCGTCCTCATCTTTATAAGCCGTATCTCCTGTGTGATAGAGCCCATCATGGATGGCTTGGCCGGTTCTTTCCTGATCCCTGTAATATTCCATCATGAGACCTGACGGAATTCCTTTGTCCAATCTGATTACTATTTCTCCCACCTGACCGGGTTCAACACTGTTACCGTCCTCATCTACAAGATCCATATCATATCCGGGGGAAGGTTTCCCCATAGATCCGGGCTTAGGCTCCATCCAATATGAAGTCATTAAGCAAAGCGTCGTTTCCGTCTGGCCGAAGCCTTCCATAAGCTTTATTCCCGTCAGCCTTTTAAACTGGTTAAACACCTCGGGGTTTAAAGCCTCACCTGCTGTGGTGCAATACTTTATTGAAGAAAGGTCATACTTTGAGAGATCCTCTTTAATGAGAAACCTGTAAATAGTAGGCGGAGCGCAGAAAGTAGTTACCTTATA
>JBMNTI010000129.1:0-6677 GCA_050945655.1 Acetivibrionales bacterium
TGTTCCTACCTCACAGCTCATATGAATGTATATACTTATTATACCACAGATGCTGTATCCAAAGGTTTGTGTTAAGTTTTCAAGGTACATACTGTATACAATTTTGAGCTTTTGACACCTAAATCATTAGATTCTTTAATTTTTGAAAGTATTGGTGAAAAGTCTTTAGTCTGACCTGCAACATAGGATTCGTTGACAACCAGTTTCATGCCCATATCATCAACATACTGTGAAAATGCTTCATTTACCGCAACTCCCCAGTCATTGTTAATATAAATACCAGCTATAGTGTCGGCTTTTATTTTTTGCTTCAGGTATTTAGCCACAAATTCGCCTTCTTTGTTATTAACATGACCTATTCTGATTGTATAGTCTAAAACCTTGGTATAATCCGGATGTGAGCTACATGGTGAAATGTTGATCATCTTAGCTTCATCAAGAATATCACCCATAGCAAAAGCGTTTGTTGAAGCATATGGACCTATAATGGCGGTATACATATCCTTGCTGACTATCAGGTTGGCAATATTAACAGCTTCTTTTGCATCATTTTTATCGTCGTAAACATCCATCTTGAACATTCTTCCGTCAAGCCCACCGGCTGAATTATATTCTTCAATGAAAGTTTCAACACCACGAACAAATTGAGTGCCATATTGAGCGTTATCACCGGTCATTGGACCTATAACAGCAATATGGAACGGTTCTTTGTTCTCAGGTGCTTTGGAAGCAGCAGGGCTGTCGGCAGAACCATGCTCAGTGCTGGATGTTGGTGTTGTAGGAGTTGCACCACATCCTGTAAAGACCATGATAACTATGAGCATAATACATAAAGAAACCAAGCGTAGTCTTTGGAGTTTTTTCATATTATCCACCCTTTCATATAAGTTTCAGTATCAATTTAGTTAGCCTGATTTAGTCAATAAACAAATATTTAGATTAACACCATTGGCCATATCAGATAGTGTGGTTGTCGATACAATAAATCCAAAAAAACTCTTTAAATTTATGAGTTCAGTTGATTGTTTTTTTATTCCTTAAGTGGTGTGCGACCAATTACGCAATCTTCGACAGAATTGCGGTATGGTGGGCAAGGTGTCTGGTCACCATATCCAACATCAACATATGTAACAATCTCAATATAATCAGGGAGTTTAAAGTATTCTCGAAGCCTTTGTCTAATTTCGCTGGTTTCATTAAACGTAAGCCAAACACTTTCAAGTCCGTATGCAAAAGCCGCCAAAACAATATTCTGGCCTGCTGCCCCTGCGTCCAATAAAATATTTTTCTCGGGCATAAAGCGATTTGCCTCGTATACACGCATGTCTTGACAAATAACAATATGAACAGGACCACCCGGTACATCACTGCCTTGGAACATGCCCGGCACTTCGCTTTCACGTACAACCAGATAGCGAATTGACTGAAGATTGCATGAATGTGCAGCCCATAATCCCGCATTAAGGATTTTATCAATAACCTCATCCGGAACAACTTTATCCTTGTATTCTCGAACCGAACGACGTTCCATTACAATGCGGGTAAATGCTGCCTCTTCCTCCGGGGTAACGGGAGCCGGTGCAAAACAAGAAAGATCTACTTCATCACTGTTGGCCAGCTTGTCGGCAAAGTCGATTAAAGTTTTTGCAAAACGATACTCCGGTGCATCTGTAGACAATCCGCGTTTTTCCCATACGTTAACTAACCTCTTTGCGTAATCAGCCTGACTAGATTTTAATTTTTGTTTCCTGTACGCGGCTGCATACATCTGAATCTCTAATGTGTGATGTACTCGCTCCCTGAAACGCGCACGGAATTCGGTTTCGGACATTGCCAAAAAATCTTCGTCAGTAAGGGAAGCCAACTTTTGTCTCCACTTCTTTCTTTCTTCTGGTGTCAATGACATAATTCCTCTCTCCTTCTATTTTATTCTTAAAAATAAGGCTGAATTATATAGTTAAATTTTAGACATTTAAATGCATTTTACGAGTATATTATTGTCAATGAACCTTTTCTAATATTACCAGCCTGGCAATATCAAAAAATTATGCGTTTGAAATTGTCAACAAAACTATTACGGGAAATTTAGCTATATGTGTTTCTACTATTGATTTTTAGGTTTTCCATAAATAATAATTGCTAAGATTGCTTCAGACTTAGATGCGACATAAACTGCGGTAATTTAATTTCTGATAATACCAGTATACATAATGAATTGATTTTTGTCAATGATAAATTGCAAGATGCTACTTACCATCAACTCATGTGTTATAACACCTTGTGAATATAGAGCTCTTGAGTTATAATACTTTGGAAAAACAATTTCATTAGCCTGTTTAGCTTTATTGGAGGAATACAAATGAAACTAGGTATTGTTGGTCTTCCCAACGTAGGTAAAAGCACACTTTTTAACGCGATAACCAAGGCGGGTGCCGAAAGCGCAAACTATCCGTTTTGTACAATAGATCCAAATGTCGGAATTGTTCCAGTTCCTGATGAAAGGCTCAAAGTATTGTCCGGGATGTATAACCCAAAAAAAACTACTCCAACTACTATAGAGTTTTTGGATATCGCAGGTTTGGTGAGAGGCGCCAGCAAAGGAGAAGGTCTTGGAAATAAATTCTTATCGCATATCCGTGAAGTGGACGCGATCGTTCATGTGGTAAGATGCTTTGATGACAGTGATATTGTGCATGTTGAAGGCTCGGTGGATCCTGCCAGAGACATAGAAACAATAAACCTCGAACTTGTATTTTCGGATATGGAAGCAATCGAAAAACGTATTGATAAGACTCGAAAGCAAATGAAATCCGGTGACAAAAAATATCAGATTGAGCTTAACCTTCTTGAGAGAATAAAAGAAAATCTGGATAGCGGAAAACCCGTGCGTTCCATGGATTTTGGCGCCGATGAGTCCGACTATGTAAATCAGTTGTTCTTATTAACCTCCAAGCCAGTTATGTACTGTGCTAATGTTTCCGAAGACGGCATTTCAACAATAGACAGCAATCCTTATGTGGCAAAAGTAATGGAGATTGCTAAAGCTGAAAATTCCGAAGTCGTTGTAATCTGCGCAAAGATTGAAGAAGAAATTGCACAGCTTGATGACGATGAAAAGCAATTGTTTCTGGAAGAATTGGGCTTATCTGAATCGGGTCTGGATAAACTAATAAAAGCAAGCTACAGGCTTTTGGGGCTTATCAGCTACTTAACGGCCGGCGAAACCGAGGTGCGAGCCTGGACAATAGTTAAAGGTACAAAAGCCCCTCAGGCTGCCGGAAAAATTCATTCCGACTTCGAGAGAGGCTTTATTAGAGCCGAAATCGTAGCTTATGACGACCTTATTCGGTGTGGTTCCCATGCCGCGGCTAAGGAAAAAGGATTAGTACGCTCCGAGGGCAAGGAATATGTCATGCAGGACGGTGATGTGACCTTGTTCAGGTTTAATGTATGATAGAATGACAATCACACCAGAGATGATAGCACAGATGCTTTTGTTACAATACCTTTAAGACGATTTTCATCATCTATCACTGCTATGGGATATTTAGCAGAGGCAGCTACAGAGAGCAAATCTGATATCAGCGTATCTTCCTTTGTTGTCAGAACATCTCTGATAATTGCGTCCTGGAATGATACCTCCCCCGCCTTGACCTTTATGGCATTATCCAGCGGAAGAATTCCTACCAGTTCTAAGTCGTCGTCAATTACATAAGCACTGGAAACACCCTGAGTACGCATTTGTTTAAGAGCATTGTTGGCACCGTCCCTGGAGTGTATCATACAGGTCGGAGTCTGCATAATATGTTTTACAGAATATATCTGGCCTTTATCTGCACTGGTTATGAAACTCTCAACATAATCATTGGCCGGATGAGCCGCCATACTCTCGGGTGTATCTATCTGAATGATTTTACCGTCCTTCATTATAGCGACCATATCACCTAATTTAAATGCTTCGTTAATATCATGAGTAATAAAAACTACTGTCTTGTTGAGCTTCTTTTGAATTGACAGAAGCTCAAACTGCATGTCTTGCCTTACGAGAGGATCCAAAGCAGAAAACGGTTCATCCATCAATAGAATTTCCGGATCATTGGCAAGAGCCCTGGCAATCCCCACTCGCTGGCGCATACCCCCGCTTAATTGGGATATACTCTTTTCCTCCCAGCCTTTCAAACCAACCATCTGTATTATTTCTCTTGCCCGGTTCTCCCGTTCGGCTTTTTTTGTTCCTCTAACTTCAAGTCCATAGGCTACATTCTCAAGAACATTTCTATGGGACATTAGGCCAAAGCTTTGAAAAACCATGGAAACTTTATGCCTTCTATATTCCAGAAGCTCCTGCTTATCAAATTTTAAGATGCTTTTTCCCTCAAAGAGTACATCTCCCGACGTAGGCTTTTGAAGCAAATTCAGGCAGCGAACGACGGTAGATTTTCCCGAACCGGATAAGCCTATTAGAACAAATATTCTTCCTCTTTCTACCTGAAAGGAAACATCATTCACAGCCACGGTTACACCAAGCTTTTTAGCTACTTCTCCCTTATCACTGCCGCTTTTAATCATCTCAAATGCCGGAGTTTTATTCGCTCCAAACAATTTGGAGAGGTTTTTTACTTCTAATATGATATCTTTTTTATTCATCAATTGCAGCCTCTCCTTTCTTAATGATTCCCTGAGTAAGCCTGTCAATAATGATAGCAATAATAACAATTGCTATACCTGCTGAAAATCCTCTTCCGGCCTGAAGCCTGTTTATGCTTATCAGAACCTCCTGTCCAAGTCCTGTAACACCTATCATTGAACCTGTTACAACCATTGATATAGCCATCATGATGGTCTGATTTACACCAGTCATGATAGTGGGCATTGCCTGGGGAATTTTCACCTTAATCAACGATTGCCATTTCGTAGAGCCAAATGCTTCGGCTGCTTCAATTACTTCCCTGTCCACCTGGCGTATTCCATGGCTGGTGAGCCTGATTAAAGGCGGCACAGCATAAATCGTTGTGGCTAAGACTGCCGGAACATTACCAAGACCCAGCAACATTGCCGCAGGAATCAAATATACAAAGCTAGGCATTGTCTGCATCGTATCGAGTATTGGTCTTACAATAGCATCGAGTCTGTTACTGGCCGATACCAATACGCCGATGGGAAATCCGATAAGGATTGATATAATTACCGATGCTATTATTATGGTAAGAGTAATGTTCATCAACTGCCAAAGCCCCATGGCTCCTATTGAAAACAGCAGCAATGTATATAATATCGCCCTTCCAATTTTTTTGCTCATTCTCCATGTTAGAACAAATACAATGATTAATAGAAGCCACCATGGAATTCTATCGACTACATATCCTATACTATTCAGAAACACCCGCAAGCTGTTGGTTATGGCATCAAAGAAGGAATCCCATTCCCTTACCATATAATCAATAAAGCTATCTATGGCATTACTGATATTAAGCTTAATACTTGATGGAAACTCAATGAACCAATCTGGCATAAATCCACTCCTTCTATTGTCCTAACTTGTTTCTTACAAGCTCAGCTTTATCTTCAGGCAACCATTGAGTAAGCAGTTCATCATGTTCCTTCAGGAACCACTTGGCCGCTTCTGCCATAGATGCATCATTATCTTCAATATATGCCAGTGCTTCGGCGGTAAGAGCGCTGCTTGTACGATATTTACTCAAAAATTCCACAAACTCAGGTGCCTTTTCATAAAAACTATTGCTTACACAAATAGTAATATCCATTGAAGGACATTCGGTTTGACCTAAAGGATATAACTTTGGATCATATGGAGCATCCTCCAAAAGAACCAGGTCTAATTTACCTGTAAGCCATGTAGGATCCCAATGATAGGCTACAATAGGCTCTCCTTTATTGTATGCTCCCGCAATTGCGGCAACGGAAGCAGCTTCCGATCCGGGATCAAAATAGTTGTAGTTTTCGTCTAAACCGTAAAACTTATATTTATTGCGCATTACGTTATCAACTTCCCATCCCGATATAGCACCGTATATACGACCCTTTGAATTATCATCAGGATCTTTGAAAACATGACTGTAATTTTTCAAATCCTCGACTGTTTTCAAATCAGGTGCTACCGGCTCTATACCGCGTTCAGAATCACCTTCGATGACATATCTGGGTACATATAGTCCTTGCTTGTTGTCATCGAAATTGATACCAAGTTCTTTGAACTTACCTGCCTTGACGTCTTCCTGGTACGTGGGAAGGTTGTCAACCCATACCTCCATATAAACATCCACATCACCCGATATCATACCGTTATAGGTTATAGGCGTGGTTCCGGGGATGTCTTCTCCGGCTATGTTGTAAGCAGCCCCCCCTATATATGAGGCAACTGCATTATGAAAACGTATGCTGTCCCATCCGGCATCGGCGAATATTGCTTTAATTTGTTCGGCCTTTCCGGTATTAGCACTTCCGCATGCACTGAATACCATAGCTATTGTTAAACATGCTATCAGTAAAATTGATCTTTTTTTCATCGTAAACCTCCTTTTTTTTAATCCTGTTCTGTTAACTTAATAATAAAAATGAGACCTGAAACGCCTATGGTATAATGGAAATCGTCAAACAACCATTACCTCCCAGAAAGGAGCGCTCAAGTCTCATGACTATTATACCATCTAACGTAG
>JBMNTI010000130.1:0-6664 GCA_050945655.1 Acetivibrionales bacterium
ATGAAACGAAAGCTACCGACGTATATGCATTAGGCTTTCGTTCCTCAATTGAAAGGATCGGGGGCAAAGAATTCACAACTTCTCCAATATGCCCTAAATAATCCGGAAGTCATAAAACAAGTCGTATCGCAGCGTTTTAAAGAGGCTGTCTCAAAATACGCAACATGTCGTTCTGAGGTTATATAATGCCCGAAGAATCTTTTTTAAAACATATTAGAACATATAAGATCCTTCACTTTGCTCAGATAACAATCTTTTTAAGACAGCCTCTTTCAGCCGTATACTCTTATGCTGCGTTTTCTTGACTAAGTCTTACTATTTCGGCCTGAATCAAAGATAAGATAATTGTCAGTTGCAGTATAACTTGTTCAACAACAAAAGAATCCTGGATCAAAGCATCTATCTCTTCCTGATTGCCGTCTTCCGCACTCAGTCTAACTATCTCGGCTTGAATCAGAGATAAAATAAAAGTCAGCTGCAGTATTACTTGTGTAACTTCAGCAGCATCCTGGAGAAGATCTTCAATTTGATTATTCATTATAACACCCCCTAGGTTGTCTATCTTCTACATAATATGATAAGTATATTAACTTAGTTCATAAAAAAACAGCTATCTCAAAATAGGCAGTCATCCTGAGTGAATTGAAGGATCTTAAGTAAATCTTTGTCTGATATCCTGATTTCTTGTTGGATTCTTCGGTCAATTATGGCCTCAGAATGACAATTTCCATATTTTAGAATACCCCCTGTTCATATTATCAACAGAATGCGCGAAAATTGTTTTTATATGCAGGTTATAATATTTAACTGCGCAATCTTAAATGAGCGGCGAGGTTGCTGCGATTTAAAGCGAAGCATGGATTGCGTAGCGAGCGCGACTGGAAACAGGATGTTGGAGATGGAGCGCTAAATCGCAGCAGATCCTTCGCTGACGCTCAGGATGGCATATGTCAGCTACAGCCGAAACTTGCATAGATTGAAATACTATTGATAGTTTTCGCACAGTCTGTCGATATCATACGTGAAGCGGAGCATGGATTTAGTAGCGGCGCGAATAATTTCCGGATGAAATTCCTGAGCAGCACGCATGACATTGGCTAAAGGTTCCATATGATGTATTCATAGCAATGACATGTTCCGTATTTTGTGATAGCTCCTTTTTTGAGTTTCCGTATATGCTAACGTCTTTGCGCATAAAAATTCTTCTCAAGGTTTTTAAGGATTTGTTCCATGGCTTCATTCACGTCCTCATCCTTCAGAGTTTTGTCCGGCGCTCTGAAAGATAATGCAAAGGCCACGCTTTTCATCCCCTCGGGTACCTGGGCGCCTTTATAAACATCAAATACTCTGACTTCTTCCAGGTATTCTCCGCCCTTATTCTTAATGGCCTCAATCATCTGCGCGGCATAAAGCTCATCCCTTACCACAACAGCCAAATCCCTGGTTACTGCCGGGAACTTTGGTAACTGGCTGTATTGCTTTTCCGTGGTTGATGCTTCAATAAGCACCCCCGCATCGGCCACAGCCACATATGTCCGCTGTGGACATTCATAATTTTCGGCGACTTCAGGATGTATCTCCCCCAATATGGCCGCATATAACATTTCATCGCTTTTTCCTTTGACATAAAGCTTGGCTGTGCGCCCCGGATGGAAGGTTACATCATCCTTTTCAGGTCTGAATTCGAAATTCCTGATTCCCATTGCCGTTAAAAGCTCTTCCATTATGCCTTTAAGCTCAAAGTAATCACTTGTTCCTCCATACATGCCGATTGTCAATGTTTCCTTTTCATCAGCCAAAGCTTCCCCTTCAACGGGTATATAAACATAGGAAAGCTCAAAAAGCCCAGCTTCCGGATTATTTCTGTTGTAATTAATGGAAAGTGATTTTAACATATCCGGGATTGTAGTAGTTCTCATAAGGCTGAAATCTTCTCCCAGCGGGTTGGAAATGACAACGGCTTTACGCAGAGGATGCTCCTTGGGAAGATTTATTGAATCAAAGACCTTCGGGCTTGTAAAAGAAAAGGTATAGGCTTCATTTAAGCCGCAGCCCGTCATGGTATTCCTGATAACATCCTCCATGCCCTGCTTATATGTTTTTCTTCCCTGCATTGATTCCTTGCCTGATAAAAGACTTGGCTTAATATTGTTATATCCGTAGAATCTGGCTATTTCTTCGCATAAGTCAGCCAATTCAACGATATCGTTCCGGAACGAAGGGGGAATTACAGTCATATTCTTTTCGTCCACTTCAAATTCCAATGATTTTAAGATTGTTACCATTTGGGAGAGTTCAATCCCGGTGCCTAAAAAACTGTTTATTTTGTCGGGTTCAAGCTTTATAACCCGCTTTTCATACGGCTTACAATTACAATCGACTATACCCCTGACCACTTTTCCGGCCCCTAAGAGCTCAATCAGCTCGGCGCAGCGGTTCAAAGCAGGAATTGTGTTTTCGATATCCAATCCTTTTTCAAAACGAATGGAAGCCTCGCTGCGGAGACCCATTTTCTTGCCTGTCCTGCGTATTGAAGTGCCTTTAAAAGTAGCCGATTCCAGCAGGATGGTATCGGTTTTATCAGTTATCTCAGAGTTCTCGCCGCCCATAACGCCCGCAACGCCAACAGGACGGTTGGCATCACATATTAAAAGCATATCGGGATCGAGGTCTCTGTCCTGTCCGTCCAACGTTCTGATTGTTTCTCCGGGTTCCGGCGTCCGTACAATTATCTTGCGCCCCTGAACCTGATCAAGGTCAAAAGCATGCATTGGCTGACCATATTCAAGCATTACATAGTTTGTGATATCGACAATATTATTAATGGGCCTCATACCGGCTGCAGCAAGTCTTCTCTGCATCCATGCCGGTGACGGCTCAATTTTTACATCCTTTACAACTCTCGCGGAATATCTGAAGCATAGCTCGGGATTCCAGATTTCTATGGAAACAAGATCATTTATGTCACCACCCGCTTCTTCCTTAACAACGGTCTCCGGCTTCCTGAAGGTTTCACCCAGAGTAGCCGCCGATTCCCTGGCCAATCCTATTATCGAAAGACAATCGGGGCGGTTGGAGGTAATTTCGAACTCCACCACCTTATCCAAATCCAGAACATCCTTAACGTCCGTTCCCGGTTCCGGAGCTCCGTTAAACACATAGACTCCGTAATCCGGCGCATCAGGAAGGTAGTCTTTTGTAAGATTAAGCTCGTTAATGGAGCACATCATTCCATAGCTCTCCACTCCCCGGAGCTTTGAAAGCTTGATTTCCCCGCCGAGCAGTTTTGCGCCGACAAGGGCAATGGGAATATAATCCCCTTCCTTTACGTTGGGATCGCCTGTTACAATCTGCAGAATTTCACTCCCCGCATCCACCTTGCATACAACCAGCTTGTCGGCATCGGGATGTTTTTCTATAGATAAAATCTTACCGACTACTACTTTCTCGATGTCCCTTCCCATATCCTCCACGCCTTCAACCTTGGAGCCGGACATAGTCATGGCATCTGTATATTCTTTTATTGGTACATTTATCTTGACAAAATCACTCAGCCATTTTATTGGTGCCTTCATTATTCTCTCCTCCTTTAGAATTGCTTAAGAAAACGAATATCGTTCTCAAACAGCAACCTCATGTCATCTATGCCGAACTTGCCCATGGTAATACGTTCTATGCCCATTCCGAAAGCAAATCCCGAATATATATCAGGATCTATTCCGCATTCCCTCAACACATTAGGATGAACCATTCCTGCACCCAGGATTTCTACCCAGCCTTCACCTTTACATAATCTGCAGCCTGAGCCTCCGCAGCCCCAGCAGGATACGTCCACTTCGGCGGACGGCTCGGTGAACGGAAAGTGATGCGGTCTTAAGCGAACTCGGGTATTCTTACCGAATATGGCTTTAGCAAAAGCCTGAAGTGTACCGATAAGATCCCCCATAGTAACTCCCTTGTCCACAACAAGCCCTTCCACCTGATGGAATACCGGGGAATGAGTTGCATCCACGGCATCTGATCTGTATACGCGCCCTGGACATATGATTCTGATAGGCGGCGGATTGTTTTGCATATGCCGAATTTGTACGGGTGACGTATGGGTTCTTAGTACCACATTTTCGCTTATATAAAAGGTGTCCTGCGTATCCCTGGCAGGATGGTCTTTCGGTATGTTCAGAGCCTCAAAATTGTTGTAATCCAGTTCGATTTCCGGGCCTTCGGCAATCTCATACCCCATGCCCAGAAAAATATCTTTCAATTCGTCAAGAACTATTGTAACAGGATGCTTCCTTCCAATCGGCCTGATTTTACCGGGTAATGTAATGTCAATTGCCTCACTGTTTAGCCTTGCGTTGCGCTCTTCTCTTATAATGCGTGATTTGGTTTTTGCAATATTTTCTTCGAGAGCGGCTCTGACATCGTTAGCCATTTGTCCGATTACAGGACGTTCTTCGGCAGACAATGCACCCATGCCCTTCAGTATCTTCGTTAGTTCTCCCTTTTTACCCAGATAAGCTACCTTGAGCTCCTCCAGCTCACGTATCTCAGAAATTTCAGCCAGCTTATCCATTGCCTGTTTTTGGATTGCTTCCAATTGTTGTTTCATCGTGTTATTAACACCTCATTCTTTTTTTATTAAACATTCATCAATATATCCAAAATTATAAGTTTAACGGCTAGCCTGCCGCTATTCGTCGCTCCTGTAAAACATACGGTTTTCCGGCACGCCCGCTGCGATAATATTTGATTATGCAATCGTAAATAAGCGGCGTGGTTGCTGCGATTTAAAGCGAAGCATGGATTGCGTAGCGAGCGCGACTAGAAACCGGATGTTTGAGATGGAGCGCTAAATCGCAGCAATCTACAGCCGCCAAACTTGCATAGGTTTAATATAATTGATAGTTTTCGCACAGACTGTTGCGGTCTGTCGGCATAAAAAAACGCCTTGTCATAGGACAAAGCGTCAGCTTGCGGTACCACCTATGTTCATGTAAGCATTAATGCTATGCTTATCATGCACTTATACGCTATAACGGGCTTACCCGGCCGCTCCTACTATTTTTCAGGCGGCTGCTCCGGAGTGAAATTCGGCGAATTGCTTTCAAATCAGTGCTTTCAGCCTGTGGCACCAACTCTCTTTTTGAAGAGGCAACTGCTTACTTATTCTCTTTCATCACAAATATTAAATTATTCATATATTATAACCGAGAAGCAGGTTATATTCAAGTCCTACCCATCGCATTCAGATCATAAGGAGTTTCCTGGTATACATAGTAATTTAGCCAGTTTACATACAGCAGATTTGCATGGCTTCTCCACGTGACTATGGGAGGTTTATCAGGATTGTCATCAATAAAATAGTTCTTTGGTATATCAATAACCATGCCTTTACCAAGATCTCTGTAATATTCGTCACTTAAAGAGCAGGCATCATATTCGGAATGTCCCGTTACAAATATTTGCCTGCCGTCATTGGAGCCTACCACATAAACCCCGGAAACCGGTGATTCAGATAATATTTTTAGTTTATCAATTTTCTCAATATCCTCTTTTCTAACCTCGGTATGGCGGGATTGAGGAACAAAAAAAACATCATCAAAGCCCCTGAACAGCTTAACAAACTTTTCAGTAACATAATGCGGGAACACACCAAACATCTTCTTATCCAAAGGGTATTTTTTTATTCCGTAATGATGGTATAAACCTGCCTGAGCTCCCCAGCAGATATGAAAAGTTGAAAAAACATTAGTAACACTCCAATCCATAAGAGCCGAAAGCTCATCCCAATACGCCACTTCTTCAAACTCCATTGTTTCTACCGGTGCACCGGTAATAATGAGTCCGTCAAATTTTTCATCCTTAACCTCATCAAATGTTTTGTAAAAAAGTCTTAGATGCTCTTTAGGCGTATTTTTAGATACATAGGATCTAGGGTGTAAAAGCTGAACATCCACCTGTAAGGGAGAATTACCTATAAGTCTTAAAATCTGTGTTTCTGTGACTATCTTATTAGGCATAAGATTCATTATAGCAATTCTCAGAGGCCTGATATCCTGAGATTTTGCTCTTTCTTCGCTCATAACAAAAATGTTTTCATTTTGCAGGGTTTCATAGGCAGGAAGATTATTTGGTATATTAATTGGCATAACGTCTGCTCCTTAATGAGGTTTTTTTGCTGCTCCCTGTAATAAAGCTATATGTTCAATAATTAAAATATATAAATATCAGATAAAATATGAGCAGACCTGTAAGCCGGGTTCTGTCTTGAATGATCATCTATCTAAGCCTGGTATTGCTACAAGGCTTCAGCCACCTCTAAGAAACAGGCGGGCAGCCTTTGCGTTTCTTATCACGGTGTTGCTCCAGGTGGGGTTTACATAGCGCCCTCCGTCGCCGTGGGGCCGGTGAGCTCTTACCTCGCCTTTCCATCCTTACCAAACCTGAAGTTGGATGTAAGAAGTGAGAAGTTGGAAACGGAATACTTATTGCTTATTCTCTAAAACTCATTATTTCTTCTTACTTCCTGCCTCTTACCTCCAACTTTAAGTTTGGCGGTTTATTTCTGTTGCACTTTCCTTAAAGTCACCTTCACCGGGTATTACCCGGCACCTTCGCCCTGCGGAGCCCGGACTTTCCTCGTACGAGGCTTTTCAGCACATCG
>JBMNTI010000131.1:0-6583 GCA_050945655.1 Acetivibrionales bacterium
TCTTGCATGATATTTCGTACACTGTTCAATTTTCAATGTCCGTCTCGCCGTATCTCTCATACGGCTCTCCGTCCCGCTTTCAAGCCTTTTCCCGTTAGCGGCGACAGCTTTTATATCTTACCACCGTTAACTCATCTTGTCAAGAACTTTTTTCATATTCGCTACTGGCCTTGACTTAAGGAACGGGTTTTTAGTTTACCATCATCTAATTGACCTGTCAAGCCTATTTTCGACATCTTTTTCATAATATCTCAGCAGCTTGTCTGCAACTTAAGATGAAATTTAATTATTAACTTACGTTTATATATATATAACGTAGCGGTAACCCATACACCCTTTGCTTATGCACTTTTCAGCTTGTTCGCAAGAACAGCTTTATTATAATAGCCCATCCTTTTCCCTATGTCAATACAAAACTCGAAGAAATATACTGGTATTTTTCAGCAATATGATTTATAATAGTCAAGTATAATTATTTATAATTATGCGAATAATTGATAATTTCTTGTCAATTATTTACCCCCCTAATATACTCTATTAATTTAAAGGGTACTCGATTTATCGAGTTACCCGTCTTTTTTTTATATACGCAATAAAGCCTTCCCTGCCATTCGGTATCAGACTGTGCCTAAACTCTTATTCTTATATAATATAAACATTAATATTGTTAATGCTGTGTTGTTGATGCTGTATTGCAGATGGTGTATCGTTGATGCTGTGTTGCGGATGGTGAATTTTAGGACATGTCTTCAACAATATGACAGCCCCGGGATTGAGCGGCCGATGCGGCCGGAAAATCGTAAGAAAGAAAAAAAGCTCCCCGCCTCATATTAAGACGGGGAACGTATTCATTAAGTTAAATCGTATCATCCTTATTTGGCTTTACATCTTGTCCGTTTTCTTTATCCGGATCTTCCTCTTCCGGTTCATCGTCATCGTTTACGTCGGAAGGAATTCTTGTTAACGACACCACTTTGTTCTCTTCCGATGTGCGCATTAAAGTTACTCCCTGTGTAACACGGCTCAAAATGCTTATACCGTCCACATGCATTCTAATAATTGTTCCGTCGGATGATATCAGCATAAGATCATCATCCTCAGAAACCGACATGGCTCCGATCAATAAACCGGTCTTTTCTGTGACCCGATATGTCAGAACACCCTTTCCGCCTCTGTTTTGTACCTTGTATTCGTCTAAATCGGTTCTCTTTCCGAAACCATTTTCAGTTACAACGAGCAGTGTAGTGTTTTCAAAATAAGGTACCATTGAGATAACCTGATCGTTATCATCCAGACGTATCCCCATAACACCCATTGATGTTCTGCCCATTGGCCTGACATCCTTTTCGCTGAAACGTATTGACATTCCTTTTTCAGTTACAAGAATGATATCGTAAGACCCGTCTGTTAATCGAGTTCCGATCAATTCGTCCCCATCTTTCAGAGTTATTGCTGCGATACCGCCCCTGCGAATATTCTCATACTGTTCAAGAGGAGTCTTTTTTATCATCCCCTGTTTGGTGGCCATGATGAGGTACATATTCTTTTCGTCGCCGTGAATCTTAATTCCTGCCGTAACCTTCTCATCACTATCCAGTTGCAGAAGATTTACAATTGCCGTACCCCGTGCCTGACGCCCTGCCTCCGGAATCTGCCAGGCCCGTAGTTTATATACTCTTCCTTTGCTTGTAAAGAACAGAATATATCTATGGGTGGATGTAATAAAGAGATCTACCGCAAAGTCATCTTCCCGGGTAGTAAGGCCGGCAATTCCTTTTCCTCCTCGTTTTTGGCTCTTATAAGCATCAATAGGTGTTCTCTTGATGTAGCCAAAGCGCGTAAGAGTAACTACCACGTCTTCATCCTTTATGAGATCCTCCATATCAATCTCGGTTTCATCGACGGTAATCTCCGTCCTTCTTCCATCACCGTATTTATTCTTTATTTCCAGAAGCTCATCACGGATTATATTATGAACAAGCTCCGGCTTTGAAAGAACTTCCTTATAATATGAGATTTTTCTTAATAACTCATTATACTCTTCCTCGAGTTTTTCACGCTCAAGCCCTGTCAGCCTGCCAAGCCTCATGTCTACTATGGCCTGGGCCTGCTTTTCACTGAAGCTGAAGCGCTCCATAAGTCTTTCTTTGGCTAAAGCTTCGGTCCTGGAGCTTCTAACAATATTTATTACTTCATCAATATTATCATGCGCTATTTTTAACCCTTCTAAAATATGAGCTCTGGCCTCTGACTTTTCCAGCTCATATGCGGTTCTGCGACGGATTATTTCCTCCTGGTGCAATAGATAATATTTAATAAATTCTTTAAGATTTAGTATCTTTGGCTCAAATTTGCCTTCCCGGGATTGTACAAGGGCCAGCATGTTTGCGCTAAAAGAATCCTGAAGCTGGGTGTTCTTATAAAGCTGGTTTAATATTACATTTGCATTGGCATCTCTTTTAAGCTCGATAACAATGCGCATTCCATCTCTGTCCGACTCATCCCTTAAGTCGGATATTCCTTCAATTCGTTTGTCCTTAACCAAATCGGCTATTTTTTCGATGAGACGAGCTTTATTAACCTGATACGGCAGCTCGGTCACTATTATTCTTTGACGGTTGTTTCCATGAGTTTCGATATCTGCGACAGCACGAACTACAATCCTGCCTTTTCCGGTTTTATATGCTTCCTTGATACCGTTTTTACCAATAATGATTCCTCCAGTAGGAAAATCGGGGGCTTTTATGATTTCTATCAGCTCATCAATTGTAATATCAGGGTTTTCAATATACTTAATGATTCCGTCTATTACTTCCGAAAGGTTATGGGGCGGAATATTGGTAGCCATTCCAACGGCAATACCCGAAGATCCGTTCACTAAAAGATTCGGGAATCTTGACGGCAAGACAACGGGCTCAATTTCATGCTCGTCGAAATTAGGCTTAAAGTCGACCGTATCCTTGTTTATATCCCTCAACATTTCCATGGCTATCTTAGTAAGCCTTGCTTCGGTGTAACGCATGGCAGCCGGCGGGTCTCCGTCTATAGATCCGAAATTGCCGTGACCATCCACCAGGGGATACCTCAACGAAAAGTCCTGTGCCAGCCGCACAATACTGTCATATACTGCCGCATCGCCATGAGGATGATATTTGCCCAATACTTCGCCTACTGTAGTTGCACACTTTCTGTGTGCCTTGTCCGGGGTAAAGTTCAACTGGCTCATGGCATAAAGGATTCTTCTGTGTACCGGCTTTAAACCGTCTCTTACATCAGGAAGAGCACGGTCTACAATTACACTCATGGCATAGTCAATAAAGGATTGCTTCATCTCGGCTTCGATATCAACCGGGATTATTCGATTTACATTTGGATTTTCTATATTTCCGCCATTTTCGGACATATATTATGCTTCCTTTCATTTCCATACAATAGACATTGTATCCATTTTCTCTTAGCGTATCACATCTATTTTAATAAACATTTCCTGCATTGTCCATCTTTAAAAAAAAGACCGCCCTCATAGGGCAGGTCAAGAATGGAGATCGTCAACATTTATATAATAAGGGCTTCTTCCGTCTGGCCGTGTGAAAATTGTTCAATTATACAAATACTAATATTCAATTATTTAAATTAAGATTAAGCGGTGTTTGCGCTATGATTTAAGGTGGCAGGACAAACAACAGTGTTATGCCGACAATCTAAAGATCTTTTTAGCCGACCGTTACCGCTATTGAGCCTTTCTTAGGTCTTCCCTTTTAGGGATACGAACTATAAATTCCAGAAATTCGCCCCGATCGATCTGGGCGGCACGGGCATTGACGCCCGACCTTTTCATAGTATCTATAGCCTGACGGATCGTATTTACAAAAATTCTTATATCCTTGATGGATTTTGTCATCCGTCCTTTATATTCTTCTGATTTCGCCGGATTGCAATACTTATCCAATGCCTTCTGAACAAGCTCCTCTGTTTTTCTTACATTCAGCCCTCTGTCGCAAACCTTTTGCAAAACTTTTAATTGTATTTGCTCATCCTCTATTTTTAATAATGCTCTGGCATGTCTTTCGGTAAGACCGTTATCGGATAATATCTTCTTAACCATGGGAGACAGTCTTAGTATTCTTATTTTATTTGCAATTGTTGATTGGCTTTTCCCGATTTTCTGAGCCAGTTCTTCTTGGGTAAGCCCATGTTCCTTTATTAGATTCCGATAACCTTCGGCTTCTTCCAAATAACCTAAATCTTCTCTTTGGAGATTTTCAATCAATGCCATAATAGCCGAATCGTCTTCTCCGATATCTACTATTATCGCGGGAACCTCCTTATGGCCTGCCATTGCAGCCGCCCGTAGCCGTCTCTCCCCTGCTACAAGTTCGTAATGAGTATTGGTCACTTTTCTTACATTGATAGGCTGGATAACACCATATTGCTTTATGGATTGACATAGTTCATCCAGGGAAGAATTGTCAAATTTCCTCCTGGGTTGATACGGATTAGGCCTTATTAAATCAATAGAAATCATTGTAATTTTCTTTTCTTCTGATTTCTTCTCATCGTATTTTTTCTCTAACCCAGGAAATCTTAATTTAGTTGCAATCATAGGGCACCTTTCCTTTCATCCTCTTTTGTGTATAAGCACATTTATTTACATTATTGAAAGTATTCGCCCTTTGAATGCTTCATCCTTTATTTATCCAAAAAAAGATATCGCACAAAACCTTATAATAAGCGGCTTCCGTCATTATTTGATCGGATGTTTTGTCGGCTTACCGCTCTTTCTTGGATAATTTGTTAGTGTTTGTCGACATTTTTTTATAATAATAACGCATCTTTCTATATCGCTGTGGGGCAGAGTAAATTTCTTAATGGTTTCCAGTCCGCCGCCCAAAATATCAAGAGCCTTTTGAGACTCTTTAAGCTCATTTTCACCATCTGGTCCTTTCATTGCTATAAAAAGACCTCCCATTCTAACAAAAGGCAGGCAGTATTCCAATAAAACCGGAAGATTTGCTACCGCTCTTGCCGTAACTATGTCAAACCGCTCCCGGTAAGCTTTATTGATACCGTAATCCTCCGCTCTGCCATGTACAGATAATATATCTTTTAATTCCAGACTATTGCATATTTCATTAAGAAATTTAACTCTCTTTTCAAGCGAATCCAATAGAGTCACTTTTAAGCTTTCCATTACTATTTTCAGGGGTATACCCGGAAATCCCGCTCCAGTACCAATATCTATCAGAGTTTTTGCTTTATCGGGAATGAAGCGTGCAATTGATAATGAATCTAAAAAGTGCTTGATTACAATTCCCTCCGGATCTGTAATTGCCGTAAGGTTTATTTTCTCGTTCCACTCCGCCAGCAAGCCGGCATACAATGAAAACTTATCTGATTGTTCATATGACAGTGCTAAATTATATTCCTTTGCGCCTTCTTTTAGCAACTCTTTATTTTTCTTACTCAGCATATGCTCCCAATCCTTTCAGATTTTCTTGCCCTATTGTCACTCCGGGCGCCAGCGAAGAATCTTTTAGGGCGACAACTGGCTCTTTCGCTTTCTGCTTTCCAGATAAACCAGGAGCACCGATATATCAGCTGGGGAAACTCCTGAAATCCTTGAGGCTTGTCCGATAGACCGGGGCTTTGTTGAATCGAGTTTTTGCCTTGCCTCCAGGCTTAGACCATGAATTTTCACATAGTCAATATCTTCCGGTAACCGTCTTTCCTCCATGCGTTTAAATTGTTCAATCTGATTCATTTGGCGTTTAAGGTAACCTTCATATTTAATACTGATGGTAACCTGTTCAATAATTTCTGCTGGGAGTTCCGCTTCCTGACCAATCTCATTTAAATGTTGGTACTCTATTTCCGGCCTTTTAAGAAGATCGTACAGCTTTATACCGGAATTAATCTTCGCACTTCCATGACGGGCCAAAAAATCATTTATTTTATCGTTAGCGGGAAGTATCGTGTTTTTTAAACGAAGAATTTCTTCTTCAATCAATTTGCTTTTTTTCAAAAACCGATCATAACGTTCGGTGCTTACCAGACCTATTTTATAACCAATAGAAGTCAATCTTGCATCCGCATTATCCTGCCTTAAGTAAAGCCTGTACTCGGCACGGGATGTCATCATCCGATAGGGCTCTTTTGTGCCTTTTGTAACCAGATCATCTATCAATACGCCTATATAGGCCTGGGAACGGTCTAATATCAAAGGTTCCCGGTTTTGTAATTTCATAGTGGCGTTAATTCCTGCCATAAGTCCTTGGGCGGCCGCTTCCTCATAGCCCGAGCTGCCGTTAATCTGGCCCGCAAAAAACAGGCCTTCTATTCCCTTTATTTCCAGCGATAGTTTTAGCTGGGTAGGATCAATGCAGTCATATTCGATTGCATACGCAGGTCTCATAATAGAAGCATTTTCAAGACCGGGCACAGATCTTATCATCTTTATTTGTACATCCTCCGGCATGCTTGTGGACATACCCTGAAGATACATTTCCTGCGTTTCCAGACCCATAGGCTCAACAAAAACCTGATGGCTCTCTTTATCGGCAAAGCGTACAATCTTATCTTCAAT
>JBMNTI010000132.1:0-6550 GCA_050945655.1 Acetivibrionales bacterium
GCCTTTTACACATAGCTCTCCAACCTGGCCTTTAGAGACTGATACACCCTTATCATCAACAATTTTGACTTCCCAATTAAATCCCGGTACACCTATCGCACCTACTTTGTGAATATTCTTAACTCCCAAATGAACACAACCCGGACCCGCAGACTCACTCAGGCCATAATTCGTATCATACAAATGGTGAGGAAAATATTTCTTCCAGCGACGAATAAGGCTTGGAGGAACGGGCTGGGCCCCTATATGCATAAGCCTCCATTGGGACAGCTCATAATCCTCCAGTTTTACTTCCCCGCTTTCAATAGCGTCCAGGATATCTTGTGCCCAAGGCACCAGAAGCCATACTATGGTTATTTTTTCTTCGGATACTGTTCTCAATATCCAATCAGGCTTGATTCCTCTTAAAATAACAGCTTTGCTCCCGGATAAAAGGCTTCCGAACCAGTGCATTTTTGCACCGGTATGATATAGAGGCGGTATACAAAGGAAATTATCCTCCCTTGTTTGCCCGTGATGATTAGCCTCGGTACAGCATGCCGACATCAGGCTCCTGTGATTATGTAAAATGGCCTTTGGAAAACCCGTAGTGCCTGAGGAGAAATAGATAGCCGCATCATCCTCATCGGTCAACGGGATATTGGGGTCTGTCGAAGAGAAGTTGGCTGTAAGGCGGTCATAACTCTCGGCAAATGAAGGACGGCCTTCTCCGGCATACAATAAGGTTTTTATTTGCGGAATCTGATCATAAATAGCCTCTAAACGGCCAATAAATTCAGGTCCGAAAATTAAAGCCGTAGTGTCCGATAAACCTAAGCAATATTTGATTTCTTCGGCAGTATAGCGGAAGTTAAGCGGAACTGCCACAGCCCCTGATTTTAAAATCCCGAAATAAATCGGAAGCCATTCAAGACAATTCATCAAAAGAATTGCGACTTTATCACCTTTTTTTATTCCTCTTTTAATAAGAAGGTTGGCTAATCTGTTTGCTTTCTCATTGAAAACGCTCCAAGTCATTTCTCTGCGATATTCGCCCGCCGGATTATTTTCGATAAGCTCATATTCACGCCAGATAACTTTGTGATCGTTCTGTAAGTCCAGATTTATTTCAGTTAGACATGTTTCCTGCCCGTATAATTCTGAGTTCCGGGTCAGCAGTTCAGTAATCGGCATTTTCGCATCCTCCCGTTCTACATGTAAAATTGTATTTAAAGATATAATTAAAGAACCGTTCTGCTAAACAAACACTAACATTCATTATAAAATTTTATTTTTTTAAAATCAACAGTTTTCAATGAATTTTTGCATCCACCCTTTGCCGATAAGCGCATGACTAATAAATTTGAATCTGAGTAGTGCATAACAGTGAACATTTCTTGTCTAAGTCAATATCATAAGAATATATATTGTTAAAGTGAAAAATAGTCGTAATTGTATCAATATGAAATTAATAGTATTATTAGGTATGGCAGTTTTTAACTGCTAATTTGCTATAACTGCTATGGCAGTTTTCTGTGTTACTTTAGTGAAAATAAATATTTGAAAGGGTGATTATGAGATTTATTTGTCGTTGCGCTTCGGTACACAGAAATAAGAAATAGCAAGGAAGAAGAAAACAAAAAAGAAAGTGAGGATTAAATATGAAAAAGTTGACTACAAAAATTATTAGCCTTATACTTACGTTGTCTATGCTTTTTGGCTTAAGCGTTCCGGCATCTGCGGCTCAGAGCTATAATGCTATCGGAGTAAAAATTATTGGAAGCAATGAAGAAATCGAAGCCGCTCGTGAAGCATATTTTTCATTAACGCCTGAAGCAAAAGCAATATTTGATGCATCATTGGCAAATGATCCAGAGATGCTGGAATTCCACATAAAATATGTGGACAAGAGTTTTAGACCGGCAACTAAAATACAGGCAAGATATGCCATGGCCTCATCAGATGCGATGACTATTCTGATGTCAGAGCTTAGCGTATTAGGGTTACCTTCTTCGGTACTTTATGCACTCAAGGCTATGGGTGCCGGATTGGTAGCATCAATTGCTGATGGACCTCTTCTGGTTGGTGAAATCTTGCTGGCAGCAGCTACAGCTAGTGCAGTTATAGTTATTGCTGCAAACTGGACTAAGGTTTCCCCAGTCTGGAATCAGATTGTGGCTGCATTCAAAAAGGCGTTTTCGTCTTCCGTAAACAGTATTATTGATGCTTTCAATTCATTAAAGAAGGATATTCAGAAAGAAGCTGCCTCATCCGCGCCATCAGTTACTGTCTCCGGCAAAACAATTACAGTAAACGGAGTAAAATACAACTGCAATACGAGAGCAAGTGAATTGACTGAGCAACAGAGGAAAAAATCGAGATATTATCCTGTAATTTATATCTTGGGACGGTCTATGTTGATGTGAACCATCCAATTGATACTGCAACTGCCAATATTATTAAGATGGCAAACAACAGTAAAGCTGGAGTATGGGCAACCTCTGAATCATATGCAAGAGGACTTTGTGAGTGGCCAAATGCATATTGGGATACTTCTCATAGAATGTCTGAGGGATTTTTTCCTCACTTTCACCCCAATAGATTCCCTGATTTTCATTGTTGGTATTTAGGGTAAAAGGAGGACCTATGTATACTTTAATTCAAGAATGGCATGCAAGAAGTGAGGAATTGGATGAATTTTTTAAAGCTGAAGGTCCAGTACAAACTATTAAAGAAGAAAAATTTGGAGAGTTTCTGGATTTATGCTTTCAAAGAGCATCTTACTTTTCACTAATGAAAGCAAGATGGTTAATGGCTATTGATAACAACGCAGAAAAAGAGTTTGAGCCTTTTCTCTTTAAACAACTTAGAGTGCCAAAATGGTATTGCTATGACTTAACAGAGTCGCCATACCCATCACAGCGGGTCTTAAACATAAACGTATATTATGCTAAACATGAGGCGAAAACAGTCTTCTTAAAGTATTTTAATAATATTTTTTTGCATGAACAGGGCAGGAATGTTGATGACCCGATGCAGACATTAGAAGATTTGTGCTTTTTCTCATCTGACTCATTATTCGTTGGGTCAGTATCTCATGAACATATTTTTGATGTATACCCGCCTGACAGTGAATTCGAATCATCACTTAATTTATTTGGAAAATGGAGTTACAGCAATGAAGATTATAGCTTTAGCTTGGAAGATTATATCCGGTAACGGCTGCTGCGCCGCCGGATGACGATTTCGTCAGACTGTGCGAAAACTGTTTTAACATGCAGGTTATAATATTTGATTATGCAATAGTAAATAAGCGGCGTGGTTGCTGCGATTTAAAGCGAATCAAGGATTGCGTAGCGAGCGCGACTGGAAACCGGATGTTGGAGATGGAGCGCTAAATCGCAGCAATCTACAGCCGCTAAACTTGCATAGATTTAATACTATTGATAGTTTTCGCACAGTCTGTCGAGGGTTCAAGCGGGATAAATAGCTCAATTTTATTACTAAAAATCTATCTGATGGTATAATATTTATAGAGAGGAGGAAAACAAATTGGATGCTAAAGAATTAAAAGAAATTCTGTTCAGTTCCGACAATATTGTCTTTTTTGGGGGCGCCGGAGTGTCAACCGAAAGCAACATTCCTGATTTCAGAAGCGCCACGGGTATCTATAATGAAAAGCTGAAAAGCACATACACCCCTGAAGAAATACTATCCCATGATTTTTTTCTGGAGCATACCGAAGAATTCTACGATTTTTACAGAAGCAAGATGATTTATAAGGACGCAAAGCCTAACGGAGCCCATCTCGCGCTGGCTGAGCTGGAAAAGGCTGGCAGGCTGAAAGCGGTTATTACGCAGAATATCGACGGACTGCATCAAATGGCGGGAAGCAGGAATGTTCTTGAGCTTCATGGCTCGATACACAGAAATTATTGTATGAAGTGCGGCCAATTCTATGGTCTGGATTATATTATCCAATCGGAAAAATTACCTCTTTGCACCAGGTGTAAAGGCATTGTAAAGCCGGATGTGGTCTTGTATCAGGAAAACCTGGACAACCAAATTCTTGAGGGTGCTATAAACTATATAATAAATTCAGATATATTTATTATCGGAGGCACCTCATTGTCTGTCTATCCGTCCGCCGGGCTGATTCATTACTACAGAGGCAATAAATTGATCCTGATAAATAAGACCAAAACACCGTTTGACAATAGGGCCGATTATGTTTACTACGGCCCTATAGGAGAGTTGTTCGGTAAAGTAATGGAGTAATTATTGCGACTCAATTGACATTGCCGAACCTAAATTATATATATTCTTCTCCAACTCAAGGATAATATTATTTATCGTTATTACCTGCTCTGGAGTATTACTTGCTCCTATTGCCAAATGGGTGTTGTATAATATTGTTTCCAAGGCGTTATGTAAAGAGGCGATTCTCTTCTTGATGGTGAATAATGCTTCCTGAGATACAAGTTCTTTTTTTATTTCCTCAACGCTTACAATATCATCTTTTGTTAGGGTATACTCGGTATCACCGTCAATTATGGTACAGTTATACCCCAATCTATCCTTTATCTCCTTAGCAAGCGTATGCTTTGCCTGTTCTTCACCATGCACGAGGAAAATTTGCCTGGGCTGCTGCCTGAAGCCTCCCAACCATTCAACAAGTCCATTTTTGTCAGCATGACCCGAAAAGCCTTCCAAATTATATATTTCAGCTTTAACATCTATTTTTTCACCAAAGATAGATACTTTTTTGTCACCATTTAATATCGAATACCCTAAGGTTCCTTTTGCCTGGTAGCCCACAAATACAATACTGGATTTAGAGTTCCATAGATTATGCTTCAAATGGTGTTTGATCCTGCCCGCCTCACACATACCGCTTGACGATATAATCACCTTCGGAGAAGTGTTTGTATTAAGAGATACCGATTCGGAGGTGGTTCTTGTAAACCTGAGATTTACAAAATCCAAAGGGTGGTCTCCACGAAGAATACAGTCTCGGGTTTCATCATCGAATACCTGTGCATTCCTTCTGAATACCTCGGTTGCCGAAATTGCCATAGGACTGTCCACATAGACCATTATATTGTTTAGCTCGTCCTTATATTCCGAATGTTCTTCGTAAAAGCAGTTAAACTGAAAAATCAGCTCCTGGGTTCTTCCTACGGCAAAGGACGGTATTACTACTGTTCCGCCCCGTCTGGTTGTTTTTAAAACTATATCTATGAGTTTTTCAATGCTGTCCGAGTTTTCCTCATGGATCCGATCCCCGTATGTAGCTTCCATAATGAGGTAATCAGCTTTTTTGATTATTGTGGGATCACGTAGTATAGGCTTCCCGGTGGCGCCAAGGTCTCCGGAATATACTATTTTAGAAACTTCTTCATTTTCTGTTATAAACAGTTCCACGATTGAGGAGCCAAGGATATGCCCTGCATCGTTAAACACAAACTTAACTGTGTCATTAATTTCAAACAGCTGGTTATACAAAACAGGCACAACATGATTCAGTGCATCTTCAGCATCTTGAATGGTGTAAAGTGGTTCAATAAGCGGTTTCCCTGCTCGTTGTCTTTTCCGGTTTTTCCATTCGGTCTCCCTTTCGTGAATTGAAGCGCTGTCCCTGAGCATGATATCCAGAAGGTCTGCGGTTGCATCGGTGCAATAAATTTTACCCTTAAAGCCTCTCTTGACCAGCAACGGAATTCTTCCGCTATGATCGATATGTGCATGGCTAAGTATTAAAAATTCAATTTCCGCAGGATCAAAATCAAATTCCTCGTAATTTAATTCTTCCATTTCATTACTGCCTTGGAACTGACCACAGTCAAGCAAGAACTTATGATGATCTGTTGTAATTAAGTGGCATGACCCCGTAACCGATGTGTTTGCTCCTAAAAAACGTATTTTCATATAATTTTACACCTTCTTAAGACATTCTCGTAATATATACCATATCATATTATCATATAAATATTAAACATCCTGAACTTATCTATATTGAAACATAAAGCGTTCCATGTAATAAAGAAATACCTGGTTATAATAACCGGAAAAATATATATCGCATGAATGGCCTCCATATGGCATGCAGATTATGGAACATTTCTTGTTGCCGCCATTTACATAATCAGTGACCAGCTGTTTGGTGGCTTCGGCATCGACTAATCCGTCATGAGTGCCTTGAAATAACAGACAGGGCGGTGAAAGATAATCAGCAATGCGGCCGGGGTTTGAGAACTCTTCCGATGATGTTACTCCCATGCTTTGGGCTAATCCGTTAGCAGGATAAAAGGGAATAATGCCTTTAATGTCTATTTTGGAACCTCCGATCTCCGAGTGCTCACCCCTTGCAAGGGCTATTCCATAAGCAAGCGCCAGATTGCCTCCTGCGGAATTCCCCGAGATAAATACCGAATCAATATTTGAATTATATTCTTTATGGTTTTTTGCAAGATAATCCGTGAACATACCAATATGCCTGACCATATCATCAACGGAGAAATTGCCCTGTCGCTGATCTTTGATAGTATCCGGCTGAATATTATCACCGGCA
>JBMNTI010000133.1:0-6329 GCA_050945655.1 Acetivibrionales bacterium
ATAAGATGATTATGGAAGGCGGATTTGAAGCTGAGCGCAAGTTTGGCGATTTCAACCCGAAGCGCAAGGGGATTGTAAGCTTCCGCAAAGCAAGTCACGAGGAACGACAGAAGCTGATTGAGAGTGATCCGAGGTATGGCAAAGTGATCTGCCGCTGCGAAACGATTACCGAAGCGGAGATTATTCAGGCTATTCATCGTCCTGTTGGGGCGCGTACTATTGATGGTATCAAACGAAGGGTATTCGCGGGAATGGGTCGCTGCCAGGGAGGATTCTGCGGACCCAGGGTTATTGAAATCCTGTCGCGGGAATTGAATATCCCGGTTGAAGAGGTTGAAAAGAGTGTTGCCGGCAGTTATATGGTGGCCGGACGTTTGCGCTGACGCGGGAAGGAGAGAGGAAAATGTTAGAGCTACATTATGATGTCGCCGTTATTGGCGCTGGCCCGGCCGGCCTTGCTGCAGCTATTGCGGCCAAAAAACAGGGAGCAGAGAAAGTTGTTATGATTGAGCGCGACAGTGCTTTGGGAGGAATTCTGCAACAGTGCATACATCCTGGATTCGGGCTGAAATGTTTTAACGAAGAACTTACGGGGCCGGAATATGCGGGACGATTTATCGAAGAAGCAAAAAAGCTGGGGGTAGAGACGCTTCTTAATACGATGGTACTTGAAGTGCTTCCGGAAGGTAAGATAATCTGTTCCAATTCAGAGTCAGGTATAATCAGTATGCAGGCGGGCAGCGTAGTAATGGCTATGGGTTGTCGTGAACGAACCCGCTCGAATATCTGTATACCGGGACCGCGCCCTGCCGGTATATACACAGCGGGGGCAGCTCAACGGCTGATCAACCGCCAAAACACCATGGTCGGGCGTACTGTTGTTATACTTGGATCGGGCGATATCGGCATGATAATGGCACGTCGCCTTACGCTTGAAGGTGCCAAAGTTCTTGCGGTCGCGGAGATCATGGATCATCTTACAGGTCTGACACGAAACAGGGTACAGTGTTTGGATGACTTTGGTATCCCGCTGCTGCTTTCTCACACAGTAAGCAGAATAGACGGTTATAAACGTGTCAAAGGAGTTTGGATAGCTAAAGTGGATGAGGACTTTAAGCCGATTCCGGAGACTGAAAAGTATTATCCGTGTGATACACTGCTGCTGTCGGTGGGCTTGATTCCTGAAAACGAGCTGAGTAAAGAAGCCAGCGTGGAACTTGATCCGGTGACCGGAGGTCCGGTAGTGAACCAGTATATGCAGACATCTCAGCCACGCATATTTGCCTGCGGCAATGTTGTACATGTCAATGACCTGGCTGACAATGTATCAGAAGAAAGCTGTTTTGCAGGTGCCGCTGCAGCTCGCTACGCAATGGGACAATTTCCGGAATCTACCGGAACAGTGGATTGCAAAGCGGGAAAAAATGTACATTATGTTTGCCCTCAAAAGATTTCATTACCACCTGAAGGGGATGTTGTACTGTACTTCCGCGTTACAAAGACCGTACATAAAGCACGTTTGCAGTGTAAATGCGGAGATAAGGTCCTTGCCTCAAGAAAGGCGCTGGTGGTAAACCCCGGAGAAATGGAACACCTTAAGGTCAACTTGGCGGATATCGACCATGGCGATATTGTCGTGGATGTATGGGAGGAGGCCGAAAAAAAATGAGTTTAGCGGAGAAAGAACAAAAAATAACCTGTATCGTCTGTCCTGTTGGATGTGATATTACTGTGCGCGGAAGCGGGGACCAGATAAAATCGGTGGAAGGCTGTTCGTGCAATAGGGGCATTGAGTATGCCAAGACGGAGTTTACCCACCCCAGCCGTATCCTGACAACAACAGTAAAGATAGACGGCGGAAAAGAACCGCTGCTTCCTGTACGATCCAAGGAGCCGATACCTAAAGAATTGCTGCTTGACTGTATGGATGTGATCAAAAAAGTACGTGTACAGGCACCGGTGAACAGGTATGATGTCATAATCAAAAATATTTTGAACACAGGCATTGATATTGTGGCAACAGCCACTGTTCCTGTAAGTTCTTAATATAAAATGGGGGGAGGATGCATATATGGCAAAGCAAGAAATGAAACAGGCAAGCCCGGAAGTTGCAAAGATCATATGCGATTTGATATCTTGCAAACCGGAGGACATTAAAGACTGGGAACCTATTAAAACAGGCGCTACTAACTCATCCTACAAGTTTACGGTAAAGGGCACGAAATATTTATACCGGGATCCGGGAGAAAAAACGGAGGTTTACCTTAACCGCGCCGCAGAATACTTTGCACAGAAGGTTGCCAAAGAAATAGGGCTGGATGAAACTTTTATTGACATGGATCCTAAGACCGGCTGGAAGTTATCCTATTATATCGAGGATTACGAGTATTTGGACCCATATAAGCCGGAAGACCAGAAAATTATGATGAGCATGCTGAAGAAGCTGCACGACAAGGCGGTAGTCTCTGACTTTGAGTTTAACTTCGTAAAGCAGATTGACATTTACTTAGGATTTATGGATGAACTGGGTATGAGGCCTGAAGAGTACACTGAAATCCTTGAGATGCGGGGTATCCGCGGTGTTGCCTATGATGATCTTATAAAAATCGTCAATGAGCTCAAAGAACTGGAAAAGAAGGCCGACGCTGAAGGATACCAGAAGGTACTATGCCACAACGATACTTGGATCTGGAATTTTCTGCGTGCCCCCGACGGCAAGGTTACACTGATTGACTGGGAGTACTGCGGCAACAACTATCCGGCTGCTGATATTGCGGACTATTGTATCACACTTGAGTTCACTGCCGAAAGCTACATCAAACTTGCTGAACTATATGAAGAACATCCTTTGAACGACAGGGAATACCGTTTCTATATGGCTAATATGGTTCTGTGCGCATGGCATTGGGTAATATGGGGAATCTGGAAAGAGGCAACCGGCTGGGAAATGGGAGATGACCTCAAAAAATGGCATGACAAGGCAATGATGTCTCTTGAAATCTGCAGGGATAAATACGAATAAGGAGAAGGTTTTATGGCTATTATTGGAACAATTATTGTTTATATTATAATGGCGTGTATGGTTGCAGCCGCTGCCGCTTCAATCATCAAGCCCGGGTGTGATTTGGGCAAGCAATTTGAGGAAGGCATAAACTCCATAGGCCCGATTTTCCTTTCGGTTGCTGGTATATTCGCAGCCATCCCGTACATAAGTGCCTTTATTATGGGCGTATTCGGTCCGCTTTTTAATTCCATCGGCGCTGACCCAGCCATGGCGGCAACTACCATCATTGCTGTCGACATGGGAGGATATCAGCTTGCCGACGTGATTGCCCAGACTCGTGAGAGCTGGATTATGGCAATGTACAACGGCTATATGGCAGGCGCAACTGTCATCTTTTCAGTGCCGGTCGGTCTGAAGCTTATTGAAAAGCAGGACCATAAGCTTTTCGCAATGGGAATTATGTGCGGTTTTTTATCGATTCCCATAGGTGTTTTGGTCTCAAGCATAATAACCGCGATGTCCAACCCGTTCATTCGCGAGGCGATTTCTACTTCCGCGGAAGCTACCTATCAGCTGGCAATGAGCTATGGACTTATATTTATAAATATTCTTCCCTTGGTTGTAATCTGTGTATTAATCGCTATCGGATTAATGGTAATTCCAAATATCATGATTAAAGGTTTCTCGATATTAGGCAGCTTTATGGACATAGCAGCACGGATTATTCTGGCAGGCTGGATTCTGGAGATATTCACAGGTCTGCCTTCCACAATTTTCGGAGGCTGGGGGTTCGATCCCATCATGGCAGACGGGGTGAGTCTCGAGCGCGCACTGGAAATCATCGGCTATGTATGCATGATGCTGGCGGGAGCTTTCCCAATGGTTTACCTGATTCAGAAATATTTAAGCAAAGGTCTGGGCAAAATCGGCAAGGTGTTCAACCTAAGCCCGGAAGCAACTACCGGCATCCTCGCCACCTGTGCCAACTCCATTGCTATGTTCCCAATGCTTAAGGATATGAGGAATGAGGATAAAGTAAAAACAGTGGCGTTTGCCGTGTGCGGTTCCTTTGTCATTGGCGATCATTTGTCTTTTATGGCCAATTTCCAACCCAACCTGATCGTTCCGCTATTTGTGGGCAAGATAATTGCTGCTGCGTGCGCAGTCATCCTTGCACAGCTGATCGCTGTTCCCAGGATACGGACTTCCAAGTTGGCTGGAGCTTAATCTGAGGCAATTAATACTTACATTTATTCCTACTGCGTTCCACAGCTAAGTGACTAATAGTAAATAAAGTTCCAAGCCAATCGTTGAGGTGAAGTAAAGCAAATTAAAACATCTATATGAGACCGGAGGATGATAGCAGCCAATTATCCGACGGTTTCATTCTTTTTTATGTCGTTTCGGTTGACAGGCCAATCCTGTGATTGTAAAATAATAAGGCGGCTTATATATTGCCAATCAGTGCGCATGCCCTGTTGTCCGGCCGCTTTATATATGCTGGTGTAGCACAGCCGGTAGTGCAGCTGATTCGTAATCAGCAGGTCGTGCGTTCGAGTCGCATCACCAGCTCCAATGAATGTAGGAGTCCTTAGAACCGATTTTAGCTCTAAGGATTTTTTACTTACGAATATGCAGAAACCCAAAAAAAGTATACTGAGATTGCATCCTGGGTGGTAGATCCGGTTCAGGGTTTTAAACAAACAGCGTGTGAAGACTTTTTTAGAGGAGCAGATTCTTGGCTTGTAGCAAAGGCACTTTCTACAAATACGGTTGTTGTAACACATGAAAAATTATTGCCTGATTGTATTAGAAGAGTGCCGATTCCCAATGTATGCAAAGCCTTTGATGTAAAGTACATAGATATTTTAGAATTAATACGTATAACTGGTGTAAGATTTGGAATAAGATGATTTATTGCAATGGTATCGTCGCCGACGGGCGATTCAAAGTCCCATCAGCAATTCCAATGTCCTTGTAGCAAGCTGGTTGCAAGGGTTTTTTTTATTCCGTAATGAAAAGTTTTAATTGCTAGTATTCTTAATATCTACGTATAAACTAGGCTTTAAAGCTGGATAATATGATAGCTCAGAATTCTCAGGTTGGCCGATTATGGAGATGCCGACCAAAAAGAAACCGTTCATAAAAATTGATGGAATCTCATATGGATTTGATTACTATTCATTATTCGATAATATCTACCGTGCACTACAGAAAGCAATTTTCCAGTTGAAACCTGATTATGTGAATACATGGAACGAACGCCAAAAGCAGAATAGAAAGTTTTAAGCACCAATTTCATATCAAAGTGGGAAGAAATGATCTTTGCCCGTGCGGAAGCGGCAAAAAATATAAAAAATGTTGCATACAATATGAATAATGATGGCGGTATGGGAAAAAAGAAACTGTATTTTTTAAATAATCAAAGCTCTGCCTAATATCTCACTGTTTCAATGGCTTGCCTGTTTACAAATAGGAAATATTATGATTCTACTATTAATACGAATTAATTGGTAGCTAGCCTGAATTAGGGTGCCAATTAACTCTGAAACCTTAATTTAATATATACTCCAAAATTGATAATTCCATTGTGAATAAACTTGTCGAAAAACAAAGTTTTTTCTGTATAGAGAAAAATATAATTACATTCTGTATAAGGCAGATCGTTATGATATTAAAGGGCGACAGTTGTTAAAAACGCTGGGGAAATACTACATTGTTGATACAGGGATAAGGAATCTGCTTTTATCAAGCTCTGAATCAAATATTGGACATCTTATTGAGAATATAGTTTTTCTAGAATCGGACAAACTTACTATCAGGTATCGGCCTCGGTTTTAGACGCCGGAACTTTGCAGCGGGAGCTTGCTCCGTTGAAAAAAATACCGGACAACCATCCTAAAATGCTTTTGACTCTTGATGAAGTTGGAGCGGGTTTAAACCACGAAGGTATCAGGCAAATTAATCTGCTCCATTGGCTGCTCGAAAAAAAATAAAGTATTCTATACTGATTTGTGGGATAATAAACTATATAATATTGTTAAAAACTAATGGAAACTGCAAGTGCTGTTAAAGATTTCAATCCGGAGCAGGAACAATTTTGCATAAGCAGATATTGACAGCTACTGTTGCAGTTTTAATAATGTATTTAGAATAAGAGAGAAAGGTATATTATGAAGAAACGTCTCATTTACATTCTGCTTGCAATCCTGATGCTTTTGCCGGCATTTCCTGCAAATGCATCGGATATTGCTCGCTTAGGTTTTGTGGAAACAGATGTGATTTTGCAGCCTTCGGGTAAGGCAATCATTACATATACCGTTCG
>JBMNTI010000134.1:0-6209 GCA_050945655.1 Acetivibrionales bacterium
GCACGTATTATCGACATGATGTCAACACCTTTATCATTTTCATACCCCAGAATCTCAATAATACGTCCTTCCGCATTTCTGTTCTTTTCCGGCCACTTAGTAATTTCAACTACAACCTTTTGGCCTTTTTCGGCTCCGTTGATTAAATCCCTGGGTATAAAGATATCTCCTGAAAGACGAACATGATCAGGTGTGACAAAACCAAAATGTTCACTTCTGTCAAACTTTCCGACGATTGTCTTATTAGCGCGTTCAATTATATTAATTATTTCTCCTTCTTTATGCCTATCACCGGAAGCATGACGGCTGACCCTTGAAATCACTCTGTCACCGTGCATGGCACCGTTTATTGCATTAGAGGGTATAAATAAATCTTCGTCTCCATAATCGGGCAATACAAACCCGTATCCCTTTGTATTGCCCTGAAATTTACCAACAATTAGACCCATGCGTTCAGGAACTCCATACCGTTCCTTTCGGGTCTTAATTACCAGGCCTTCATTTTCCATCTCTTCCAGGAGCTTTTTCAGGGAAGCTCTGTCTTCTGCCGGAACATCCAATACTGCAAACAATTCATCGAGTTTCAAAGGAGTATATGAATGTTCCCGCATAAATGAAAGTACACGACTTTTTCTATCTTCCATGATTTTATTCATTTTTTTCTTCCTTCTGTCTAAAATTTAAGACGGCAATTTGCCGTCCAGCTTGATAGACTTATTATTTTACCTATTCTTAATAAGTATACTTTTTTCTATAGCCCTAATACATCACTAATTTCTTTTAGTGCCTCAAGAGATATTTTTATGAATTCCTCAAGAGTCAAGCCGATTTCGGAACATTTAGCTATTTGCTCACGATCCGCACCACGGGCGAAACCCTTTTGATGATATTTTTTCAACACAAAATCCTCATCAATGTCTTTGAGCTTTTTACTTGGTACAATAAGCGCGCAAGCTATTATCAGACCGGACATTGGATCCGCGCAATACAAGGCTTTATCTATTTTTCGTCTTCTTTGTATATTGTTAATAGAATTATGAGCCCGAACGGCATAAACAACTGTGTTGTCAAAATTCAGAGCTTCAAGTATATCAGCCCCCATCTTACCGTGTTGGGTCATATCCCCCTGAATTCTTTCGTAGTCTATGTCATGGACAAGCCCGGTAATCCCCCATAGGTTTTCATGTTCATTAAATAAAGTTGCCAGCTTTCGCATTATTGCTTCAACAGCAAAGCTGTGTTTCAAAGTATTTTCATTCTCAATTCGGAGTTTTAATTCTTCTAAAGCCCTATTGCGATCCAATCTGCAATTTCCCCCTTTATCATCAGTTTATTTAATTATATCAAAAACTTTTTTTGCTGCAAATAAAATACTCTACTTGTGTCCAAAATCATTTTTACATTGCTTCTGATCGTATTTTTGGGTACAATACATTCTATGGGTCTACCCATGCCAGTTCGCAATATCCTGGCAAGGCAAAAGCCTAAATCAAAACTACGAAAGCTTTCGGTTGCTTAGAATCAAAACCGGTGTTAGCTCATGCAAACAAAAAAGGAGTAACATGAAATCATCCACGAAATTTTTAGTTCAATCAGCATTGTTGGCAGCATTCTACGCATCTCTCACAATTATCTCAGGTTCTTTTGGCTACGGGCCTATACAGTTTCGTGTAGCAGAAGCATTAACAGTTCTTCCTGCTATAATGCCGGCTGCCATACCCGGTCTATGCATCGGCTGCATCCTGGCAAATTGGATTGGTGGGTTTGGTATAATCGATTTAGTCTTTGGCAGCCTTGCTACCCTGCTGGCCGGTTTTTCGACGTATTTACTAAAAAATTATCGCTTCTTATATCCCTTTCCCCCGGTATTTTTTAATTCAATAATTGTCGGAGCCTATGTGTATTTGCTTTATGATAATAGTTATTCAATGGGATTAACCATGCTGTTTATAGGAATATCCGAGTTTATTATCTGCTACGGGTTAGGACTCCCCCTTATAGCATACATTAAGAAAAACAGAGTTCTAAGAAAAGCTTTCGGGATTGATATTTAACAACACCAAACTAAACTGTTTTCTTTACTCATTAGGTGGTAAATAATCATAGTTAATTTTTTTTTGCTAAGGAGTAACCAATGAGATTAGTAGGTTTAGACCAGATTAACGGCACAGAAGTACTTGGAAAAGCTCTCTTTGACATAGACGGAAGAAAGCTGTTGAATTCAGGAATATCATTGAGACCTGCTATAGTTCAGAAGCTATATGAAAAAGGGGTAACAAGCATATATATAAATGATGATATTTCTGACGGGATTGAAGTTGACAGCCTTCTATGTGATGAAACCAGAATGCATGCAAAATTAATAGTCCGAGAAGAAATGAACAGGTTATCAACTAAAAAGACAATAGACTATTCAAAATTAAGTGGAGTTGTTGATACAATTCTTGATGAAATCCTTTCAAGAAAAATTGAAATGATAAATGTAAAAGACATTCGGATGCAGGATGAGCTGACATTTGCCCATTCAGTCAATGTTTGCGTTTTGGCTATCGCACTATCCTCAAGACTTTCTCTTACCGTTTCAAAAATTAAAAGTATTGCTATGGGCGCTCTGCTTCATGACATAGGAAAAGCCCTTCTTCCTCCATCCCTTCTAAATAAGACCGACGCTCTTACCGAGGCTGAAACCGTTGAAATGAAAAAGCATCCTCTTATTGGATATAATTTATTAAAAGACAACACCGAAACACCTGCCACTACAAAAGTAGCTGTATTAATGCATCATGAACATATTAACGGAACCGGATATCCAATGGCTCTTGCCGGTGACAAAATCCATTATTCAGCAAAGATACTAACTGTATGTGACGAATTTGATACCGCTATAAATGACAGAAAGAACAATCAGGTTTTGCGCACAACTGATGCGGTCGAATACCTGATTGGCGCATCAGGTCATATTTTTGATAAATCAATTGCCGAAGAGTTTATTAAAATGGTACCGGTGTATAATGAGGGAAGCATTGTTCTACTCAGCAACGGTATTATTGCAATTGTAGTAAAAAACAACCCAATAAATCTTACTCGTCCTATTGTCAGAGCATTTTACAATCCAAAAACAAAAACAAAATACAGCAAGGTTTATATAATTGACTTAAGAACCGAACTATCAATAAAAATCTTACGAGAAATTAAGGTGAATATCAATGAAATAATGAAATAGATTTAACAGGCGCATTTATACAAAATGCGCCTGTTTGCTTATTAATAATCCATTCCCTCTTTTAAAATTTCCATTTCTTCAGGGATCATGTAATGCCTTTTCTTTGATAGTATGCCATACAAGGCTTTTTCGAAGCTTTCCGGTTTTATGCAGCCGGTTTCCTTAATAAGCTTTCCCAGCAAGTAAACATTTGAATAGGCCTTGTTACCTTTTTCATTTGCTAATTTTGTCGCTGGTATTTCGAATTTTTTAATATCGGATTTTCTTATTTCTGTATAAACCATTGAACTATCAGCTATTATGATACCATTTGGTTTTACCCAGCTTTCAAACTTCTCCAGCGAAGGATTGTTCATTACTATAAGAGCACTGCATGAGTTTAAAACCGGAGACGCTATAACTTGCTCTGATATAACCACCATGCAATTTGCCGTACCGCCCCTCATTTCAGGACCGTATGAAGGTAAAAATGATACTTCCTTATCTTCCAACATCCCGGCATAAGCCAACAGTCGTCCGGCCGAAAGAATTCCCTGACCACCAAATCCTGCAATTATTATTTCATTGAGAAACATAGCCTAAACCTCCAAGTCTGCACCGACAAAAACGCCGAGTGGATAATGCGGAATCATATCATTTTCTATACGTTTCAGGGATTCAACAGGACTAAGACCCCAGTTTGTGGGGCATGTAGACAGAATCTCTACCAATGAAAATCCCTTTCCGTCCATCTGTACTTTAAAAGCTTTCTTAACTGCTGCCTTAGCTTTTTTAATGTTCTTTATATCGTGCAGTGACACTCTTTCAATATAAGCCGGACCTTCCAATGTTGCCAGCATCTCACACACTCTGATGGGATAACCGCTATACCTGGCATCTCTTCCAAA
Organism: Acetivibrionales bacterium; assembly: GCA_050945655.1. Lineage (GTDB taxonomy): Bacteria > Bacillota > Clostridia > DSM-8532 > DSM-8532 > DTU059. The sequence continues at coordinate 4,111 of JBMNTI010000134.1, forward strand.
AGGAGTAGTTGCGGTAACCTGACCGACAAGTGTTGTGGGTGCCATCTGGCCTGATGTCATACCGTAAATGGTATTATTAATAAAAACAACTGTTATGTTTTCTCCTCTGGTTGCAGCATGGACAATTTCCGCTGTCCCTATGGCTGCCAGGTCTCCATCCCCCTGATAAGTAAACACAACATTTTCCGGCAGACTTCTTTTTACTCCGGTAGCTACCGCCGGAGCACGTCCATGAGCAGCCTGAATCATATCACAATTAAAATAAAGATAATTATTATAGGCACAACCTACCGGTGAGATTCCGATGGTATTACCTTCAATTTCCAGTTCGTCAATAGTTTCCGCCACTAGTCTGTGAGCTATTCCATGGGTACATCCGGGACAATAATGCATTGGTACGTCACACAATGCATGGGGTGCTTTATATACGATTGCCATTACAGCTCTCCTCTCTTTGATGTAGTTTACAGATACCTAGTTGTGTTTTTCTTTAATCTCCATAACCTTTGCCATAATATCATTTACTGTTGGCATCATACCGCCCATTCTTCCAGTAAAGTATACCGATTTTCTTCCGTTGACAGTAAGTTTAACGTCTTCTACCATTTGCCCTGAGCTCATTTCTATAGTCAGGAATGCTTTTGGAATATCTATAACCTCTTCAAAAGCCTTAACCGGGAACGGGAATAATGTGATTGGCCTTATCAGCCCCAGCTTGATACCCTGTTCGGCGGCTGAGTTTATAACTCCCTTGCAAATACGGGCAATCGTTCCATAGGCGACCAAAATAATATCAGCGTCCTTACAATTATATAACTCATACCGTTGCTCATTATCGCTGATAAGCTTATATTTTTTCTGAAGACCTGCGTTCCATTGCTCCAAAACAGCAGGATCCAAATGGATAGAGGTAATCATATTATGTTCTCGTTTATTCTTGTGACCATTTGCAGCCCAAGATCTATCAAATGTCTCGATAGGCTCTTCGTCCCGGAAATTAACAACTTCCATCATTTGACCTAAAACTCCGTCACCCAGAATCATGGTCAATACACGATAACGGTCTGCTATATTAAATGCATCAACAGTCAATTCATATAGTTCCTGGACACTGGCCGGAGCCAGCACAACCATATGATAATCACCATGTCCTCCGCCTTTAGTCGCCTGGAAATAATCGCTTTGTGACGGTTGGATACCTCCAAGACCCGGACCGCCACGCATAATGTTCACTACTACGGCAGGCAACTGGGCGCCGGACATAAAAGAAATCCCTTCCTGCTTTAAGCTGATTCCGGGACTTGATGAAGATGTCATAGCACGCTCACCGGTACTTGCCGCGCCATAAACCATATTTATTGCGGCAACCTCACTCTCGGCCTGAATGAACACTCCGCCGATTGACGGCAGTTTTTTCGCCATATAATGCATTAGTTCTGTCTGTGGTGTAATGGGATAACCGAAATAATTCCTGCATCCTGCACGTATTGCAGCTTCGGCAATTACTTCATTACCTTTCATTAAAAGCTTTTGTCCCATGATGCTCCTCCTTATTATTTCTCAACCGTAATAACGCAATCGGGACAAATAGTAGCGCAAAAAGCACAACCAATACATTTATCCATCTCTACCACTTCGGCAGGGAAATAACCCTTTGCGTTTATTCTCTCTTGATTCTCAACAATGATTTTCTTAGGGCATACTTCTATACATAAGCCGCAGCCTTTGCATCGCTCTTCCCTAAAAGTCACCTTTGCCATATTGTGCTACTCCTTCATTCTGTAATTACAGTAATAAAAAATCACTATTAAATAAGTGTAAAACTTAATTTTACTATTGTCAATAAACGGTTTGCATAGAGACGGTGTCAAATTGTTGTTGGTTTTTTGGTTGACCAACATGTTTTATATTTAAAAGGCATAACCTGTTTTGCAAATTCCTTTGAACATTCTAGTTATAGGGGTAAGCCTACTGTTTGTAAAATCTTCCTTTTCAAACACTGAGTAATTTTTAGCTTCAGCAAAGATCTCCTTAACTATTCTTACTACTCGTTTTTCCATTTCGCATAGCTCAACTTTTTCATTTCTCTTTTTAATATT
>JBMNTI010000135.1:0-6097 GCA_050945655.1 Acetivibrionales bacterium
ATACTTTGACCGCATACTTCTTGATGTGCCCTGTTCCGGCGAAGGGATGTTCAGGAAGGACAAAGAGGCGGTGCAGAGCTATTCCCGGTTTAAAAGCGACGAATGCGTAAGGGTACAAAGAGAGATTTTTGAATCAGCCTATGGAATGTTAAAACCCGGAGGCATAATCGTATATTCCACCTGTACATTTAATCCGCATGAAAATGAAAAAAACATTGAGTTTTTTATAAAAAACTATGATCTTATGGTAGACAGACTTGAGCCCATTGGAGGATTTGAGCCGTCTCGGAGAGAATGGACAGTATCAAAAGAGCCGTCTCTTAGCGGAGGTCTGAGGTTATGGCCTCATAAGGCAAGAGGAGAGGGACATTTTGTCTGCCGACTTATAAAAAAAGGCATTAAAAGAAACAATGATGAGGCAGATTCGGATTCAGGGTGGACCTCAAAGGAATCAGAAAAGGCGGGAAAGGCTTTTGAGGAGTTTGCTGCTGAGAATTTAAACGGCTTTGAACAGGGGATTTTCCACCTTAGAGGAAGCAGCCTGTACCGGCTTCCGCAATATCTTGACAAACTTCCCACTATTAAGTGGGAAAAAGCGGGACAATATTTGGGTGAATATAAAAAAGACCGGTTTGAGCCATCCCAATCCCTGGTTATGGCTGCAAAGCCGGAAGACTTTAAGAGAATAATAAAATTTAAAAAAAATGACCCGAGAATAATACGATATTTAAAAGGAGAGACACTTTTCTACAATGAAGGTAAAGGATATGGAGCCGTGTGTTACGAAGATTATCCCCTGGGCTGGGTAAAGCAGAATGGAGAAATGCTTAAAAATATGTATCCTAAAGGCTGGAGGATGATGTAATGCCAAAGCTGCGTCTGGATAAATATTTAAGGGATCAGGGGATAGCTTCCCGAAGCGAAATCAGGGAGCTGATAAGAAAAGGTAAAGTATTGGTTAACGATAAACCGGTTATAAACCCCGGTGTCCATGTTAATTCGGGTGAAGATATTATTAAGGTTAACGGCATAAAGATCGATTACCGGAAATTCGTGTACTATATGCTGAACAAACCTAAGGGAATAATTACCGCAACCGAGGATAGAACTCTTAAAACCGTATTGGACTTATTTACCGATGAAATCCGGAGAAGAGGGGTTTTCCCGGTAGGCCGCCTGGATAAGGATACCGAAGGTCTTTTGCTTATAACAAATGATGGAGATTTTGCCCATAATCTGCTATCACCCAGGAAAGGTGTCAAAAAGCTATATGAGGCATTATTGGATTCATTTCCCGGTGATAAAGCCATAGAAGCTTTCAAGAAAGGTATTTATATTGGCGATAATTATACCGCCCTTCCGGCAGAATTAATATATATTTCAACTGACCCTGTTATTGCGCAGGTGGAGATATATGAGGGCAAGTTCCATCAGGTAAAGAGGATGTTTAAGGCAGCAGGCGCCAATGTTTTGGAATTAAAGCGCTTGAGGATGGGAGAGGTCTGGCTGGATAAGTCTTTGGCACCCGGCGAATTCAGGGAACTTACCTCTGAGGAAATACTTTTATTAAGCCGTCAGGCATTAGAACCCTGCACTCGCCAACTTGTTTAAGTAAATAAATCGGGCACAAGGTTTCACAATAGACAACATAACCGTCAGGCTGTGCGAAAACTGTTTTGACATGCAGGTTATAGTATTTGTTTTATAAGCGGCGTGGTTGCCGCGATTTAAAGCGAAGCCGCAAAACTTGCATAAATTTAATACTATTGATAGTTTTTGCACAGTTTGTCGACAGCGGATCCTGCAAATGTTAAAATGTGTTTTACGTTACAAGGTGAGTGTAGGGTTCTCAATGAGATAAGTCGGAATACTGCGGAGGAAAGACCCTGCATCCGTACAATTTGTTAACTTAAGAGGAGTATATCATGGATAAACAAACACAGCAAAAATTAAATATGATGCTGCAAGGCATAACTTTTCGCATGATAGATGAAGCGGTATATTTCGAGGGCTTAACAGGGGAATTTAAGTCCGGAGCAAAAACATTTCCTTTAACATGTACTCTGGAAGACGGAAAGGTAATGATAAACTTTGAGGGAAGAAATATGGATACCGTGCCAGAGAAACTCCCGGAGCTTATCGCCGGGTTTTCGGCTGCCTATGATAAGGTAAGCATTTATTATAAAAGCCGGGGCGAGATGCTTATCATCGAGTCCGACAATAAAAATGTGACCATGAAGACAAAGACTCTGGAGGAAGACAGAGAAAGTGTTATTAAAAGCCATGCCGGTATGGGAGCCATTTCCAAAAGAGATTATCTTATTAAACCGGGAAAAGCCGATAAACTGCTGAAAGCTATCGGAATAATGGCTGAGAACGGCAAAATAAAGAACGACATGATCCGTAAATACAATCAAATCGATCATTTTGTCGAGCTTTTAGAACCTATGCTGAAGGATCTTATAAAAGACAGAAATGAGCTTAGGGTGGTAGATTGCGCTTGCGGCAAATCATATCTGTCCTTTGTATTAAACTATTATTTGAAAGAGGTTATGAAGATAAACTGTAAGTTTACCGGTATTGATATCTCCGACGGTGTAATAGATTCTTCCGGAAATATTGCTAAAACTCTGGGATACCGGAATATGAATTTCGTAAATGGGGATATACGCACCTTGCTATATGAGAATGAAAGCGGGGTCGCCGTCTCCCCGGATCTTGTAATCAGCCTTCACGCCTGCGATACCGCAACCGACTATGCCTTGGCCTACGGCATCAGAAACAGGGCAAGGGGTATTGTTGCCGTACCATGTTGTCATAGCGAACTCTTAAATCAATACTCATACGAACCGTTTGAGGAGATAATAAAGCATGGTGTTTTTAAGGCGCGGCTGGCTGATGTCCTGACAGACGGCTTGCGCTGCATGGTTTTGGAAGCCTTTGGATATGATGTGTCCGCAGTTGAATACGTATCACCTTTGGATACACCGAAAAATTTATTAATACGGGCTGTGCTCTCAACCGCATTTCATAGGAAAAAATATGACTCATGTCTTGCCATGGCTGAGAAAATCAGTTCGGAACCTATGCTGATTAAGGAAACTGTAAATTTGCACAAGTAAAATTGCACAAATAATACCATGTTTTTATGTTAAGTGTTACCTAAGACGCCAAACTTCGCCAAACCGCTTTACATCCAAAAGGCACTAATATATAATGGCGCATGGAAGTAAAAGGGAAAAGGAATGATATAAAAGGAGCGAAGTAAATTATGAGAAAAAAGAGTTTTAAAGAAAACGGAGTAGTATTTTCTTATCCTGCAGCCAGGGTCGGAGAAATAGCTGAGATTCTCTATACAGGACTTCTAAAAAATTCAGGTGCTACCCAGGTGAAAGCCCATATCGGGTATAATGAGAACTGGGACGAAGCTGAAACTCTGGAAATGGAATTAAAAGATGACGCTTTTTCAGTTGGCTTTCCGTTAAAAATGGCAGGAAGCCTGAATTGTGCTTTTGTTGATCCTTTAGGAAACTGGGATAATAACTCCGGGTTAAATTACAGCCTCAAAGTGGCTAAAGCGACAACAAAAACAGCTGAGAAAAAAACAGCAAAAAACACGACGACAAAAAAGACAACGACAAAAAAGACAACAGCTAAAAAAACAACAGTTGCAAAAAAAGCCGGGTCAACAAAAAAGTAGCATCCGGGAAAAAGAAGAACAGAGAAAAGATATATTATACCATTGATATGAGCATCTTGTGTTGATACATATTGACACCAGATGTTTTTTTGTAATTCTTATTTTTATCACATTTATTTCTTGTTCCCGCTGGGAGAATACTCATCATAAAATTGATAATGAATCTCTGACGAAAGAACATGAAATAGATAATAGCTCTGCGAATGATGATGCCGCAATTCTAAAAAGCCGATAAACTTGCTTGACAAGCATTAATGACTTAAGTATAATAAACAATGCGACGTAAAAATCGCATAAAAAAATATCAATTTGCGGGTGTAGTTCAGTGGTAGAACCCCAGCCTTCCAAGCTGGTCGTGAGGGTTCGATTCCCTTCACCCGCTCCAGTAAGTCTCAGGTTGACAACCTGGGGCTTTTTTGTTGAATAAGGCAGATTTGTAATGGAATCTTTATTTCCGTTATGCGGCACAATATGATATGATTATTTTAAAGAATACTAGCATTCTTTGGGTTGGTGTTTCTATGAATTACGGTTTTGTCAGGGTCGGGGCAGCGGCTCATGAGCTTAAGGTAGCCGACTGTGCTTTTAATTCCGGGCGAATAATAGAAATAATAAAGGATGCCGAAAAAAAGTCGGTAGAGTTTTTAGTATTTCCGGAGCTTTGCATAACCGGTTATACATGCGGGGATCTTTTTTTAAAGGACACTTTATTAAAAGGAGCAAAAGATGCCCTTCTTAAAATTGCCGAATCAACCGGCAATAACAGTATGATTTCTATTGTCGGTCTTCCTCTCATAATAAACGGGAGAATATACAATTGTGCCGCAGTATTGCAAAACGGAAGAATTTTGGGGATAGTACCCAAAACGAATCTTCCCAACTACAATGAATTCTACGAAGCTCGCTGGTTTATAGGAGCCGATAAACTTGATGTTGATGAGATGATGATTGATAATTATACGGTACCGGTGGGCTCCGATTTAATATTTGCCGCAAAGAACCATGAGGAAATGTCATTTGGAGTAGAGATCTGTGAAGATCTTTGGAGTATTTTGCCGCCCAGCAGTTTTCTGGCCCAGGGCGGGGCAACCTTATTGTTTAATCTGTCTGCAGGCAACGAATTGGTCGGTAAGGCTGAATTTCGCAGAAATCTTGTAAAAAGTCAATCTGCCCGTTGCGTTGCCGGTTATGTTTACGCATCGTCAAATTCATGCGAATCTACTACCGATGCGGTATTTTCCGGACATTTGATGATAGCCGAAAACGGAAACATGCTCAAAGAATCGGAACGGTTTTTCTTTGAAAGCAAGCTGGCAATAGCCGATATTGATTTGGACAGGTTAAAATATAACCGCCGCATTTTGCAGCCATCAAGAAGAAGCAAGATAGGTAAAGATTACCGCGTAGTCAGTTTTGACTACAGTCCGTTGCCTCTTGAGGGCGAATTGCATAGAAAAATAAATAAATATCCTTTTGTTCCCGAAAACAGAGGGCAGCGGGATGAACGGTGCGAAGATATTTTATCCATACAAACTCTGGGCTTGATGAAGCGAATGAAGCATATTTGCGCGAAAAAGCTTGTTATCGGTATTTCGGGGGGGCTGGATTCGACTCTCGCATTGATTGTGTCGGCAAGAGCGATTGCTAAGCTAGGATATCTCATGAGCAATATTATAGCGGTCTCCATGCCCGGATTCGGCACTACCGGAAGAACCTACGATAACTCAGTCGCCATTAGCAAAGAGTATAATGCGGATTTAAGAATAATTGATATTAAGGATGCCTGCCTGCAGCATTTTAAAGACATCGGTCATGATAAGGATGTCCATGATGTTACTTATGAGAATGTTCAGGCAAGGGAGAGAACCCAGATACTTATGGATCTTGCTAATAAAGAAGGTGCCCTGGTAGTAGGAACCGGCGACTTGTCGGAGCTGGCTCTCGGCTGGAGTACCTTCAATGGGGATCACATGTCCATGTATGCTGTGAATTCAGGTGTTCCCAAGACTCTTGTACGCCATATTATCAAATGGTATGCTGAGCATGAGGCAAATGAGAATATTAAAGGAATACTACTGGATATAATTGACACCCCAATCAGCCCGGAACTGTTGCCACCCTCTAAGACAGGAGAAATACTGCAAAAAACTGAGGATATTTTAGGGCCATATGAGGTGCATGACTTTTACTTATACTATATGCAAAGCTATGGTGCAGATCCTGCGAAGCTGCTCTTTATGGCCGAAAAAGTTTTTGGCGGGGAATTTAGTCCCGAACAATTGAAAAAGTGGCTCACAGTGTTTTGTAAAAGGTTTTTTTCACAGCAGTTCAAACGTTCATGCATGCCCGACGGTCCGAAGGTGGGAACGGTGGGGTTATCTCCAAGGAGCGATTGGA
>JBMNTI010000136.1:0-5978 GCA_050945655.1 Acetivibrionales bacterium
ATGCGGACCCAAATCGAAAATCGTCTTGGGATAACGGCTTACGATATTTATGGGTTAAGCGAGATTATGGGACCCGGTGTGGCTATGAATTGCCGGTGCCAGGAAGACCTTCATATTATTTCCGATCACTTTATTGCTGAAATTATTGATCCTGAAACTGAGCAAGTATTGCCCGAAGGCTCAAAGGGTGAATTAGTCTTCACTTGTATTACAAAAGAGGCTTTACCGCTTATAAGATACAGAACCAGAGATTTATCCGTATTGACCCATGAAACATGTGCCTGTGGCAGAACCAGTACCAGAATGGCTAAGGTTACCGGCAGATCCGATGATATGCTTATTATACGCGGTGTAAACGTGTTCCCGTCTCAAATTGAATCTGTACTATTAAAATATAGCGAGGTAGAGCCCCATTATATGATCTATGTCGATCGTGTGGACAATTTGGATATTATGGAAATCCAAATAGAAATGAACTATAGTATATTCTCGGACCAGGTAAAAAAGATAGAATCGATTGAGCGAAAGCTGCGCCATGAAATTGAATCAACATTGGGCATAAGCGCAAAAATAAAACTTGTTGAGCCTAACACAATACAAAGAAGCGAAGGTAAGGCAAAGCGTGTCATAGACAAACGAAAATTATTTAATTCTTAAAAGAGTTACTGCGTAAACTCTGATTCATAAGGGCAGGCATAGAAGTATTATTAAATATCCAATACTTTTTGCATATCCTTTGGCAGCGGAGCTGTAAGTTCCATCCTTGTGCCATTCAATGGGTGATCGAAGGCAAGGATATGTGAATGAAGAGATTGTCTTTTTATAATATCAGTTTTTATATCTGAGTAGAGCCGGTCGCCGAGAAGAGGGTGTCCTACAGCACGGGCATGTACCCGTATTTGATGAGTTCTGCCGGTTTCAAGCACAAATTGAACCAGGCTGATATCGTTATAAATTTTTAAGGTTTTATATGTGGTAACCGAAGGGGCGCCTGCAGGATCTACAACCCTTTCAATCAGGCTGTCGCTTTTTCGTGCTATGGGCAGGTTAATTACACCTTCTAAAGGGTTAAATACTCCATGCACGATTCCTAAATAAGCCTTGAAAACTCGATTTTCTTTCATCTGGTTAATAATTCTGTCCTGCATATGAGAGTTTTTTGCAAATAATATTATGCCGGATGTATCTTTATCCAGTCTGTTTATGGGACGAACTTTTATAGAAAGCCCTTGTTTGATAAAATGCGCTAAAACCTGATGGGCTAAAGTGCCTGTCGGATGCCCGGCAGTCGGATGAACCGGTATGCCCGGTTCTTTATTGATAGCCAGAAAACATTCGTCTTCATATATTATTGAAAGTTCTGAGGCTTCAGGCCGAATATCGACTTTTTCATAAAAATCAATATTGATGCTGACAATATCACCCTTTTTAACCGTATCGACAGTACGGATGGGCTTATCATTCAATAGTATGGAACCATTTGCTTTCAGATTTCGGATCAAGCGGTTTGAAAGCTGCATTTCGTTTTTTAGTATATTTAGAACCTTTTTATCGGCATATAGCTCGGTGACCTTAAAGGCAATTTTCATAATTGGCTCCATTTTAAATAAAAAAATATTGATACCGTATTTCGGTTCCACATTTAAACTATTATAATAACCTCACCAGTTATTAAAATCATAGATTTTAATGGGTTCCGAGAGCATTGAAACATTTCATGTTATAATAAATATATACATCGGCAGGTTTAATAAAAGCTGTTTTTTGTGCCGCACAATCAAAGACTGCTCAATATAATAATTATAGACTGTTTTGCAAGGAGAGTACAAATGTTTATTGGAGTTTTAAGTGCCGGGTTATACTTATGCGAACCCCGATCCTTAAAGGATAAAAGACGAATAATCAAAAGTCTGGTAGAGAAACTTAAGAATAAGTTCAATATCGCAGTTGCCGAAACGGGTGATTTAAATTCATGGAATAATTGCCGTCTTGGTATTATATGCATATCAAATGAAGCTGCACATGCAGACAGTATGCTGGCAGCAGTGGTGAATTTTATCGAAAGCCGGGGAACTGTCGAGCTCACATCTGTGCAGACCGAAATAATCCCTTATTCTTGAAGGTTTTTTCACTATTGTAATGGATAATCAATACAATACATGTTTATATTAAATTTAGTTTGCACATAACTTGTATACCTTTTATTTTGATGAAAGGTTATGATAGAATTGTAATTCAACAAGAATGTACATAATAAATGGTTCTTTGCGTTTTGCCTTGAGCCAGATTCTAAATGTATATAATAAGGGAGTTTATATGAGGCTTAATATCGCAAAGACTTTTATTATCAGCCTGGCTTTTTTTACTATCAGTCTTGCCTGGACAATTTATAACACCTTTGTCCCAGTATTTCTTATGGGAAACGAACAGATTGAAGGACTTATCAAAAGCTCAACCGTATTGGGCGTGATTATGACACTAGATAACTTTTTCGGGTTAATTTTTCAGCCATTTTTCGGAACACTGAGTGACAAAACAAAAACAAGGTTCGGCAGGAGAATGCCTTTTATTTTAGTGGGAATACCTTTAGCAGCTTTGTTTTTCTCATTGATACCATTTTATAATGAACTCGGAAGCCTGTTTGCCACCGATATACGCCTGGTAATTCTAATGGTATCGGTAATCGGGATGAACTTTTTCATGAGCGTGTACAGAGCCCCTGCTACGGCTTTAATGCCTGATGCTACGCCTCCCCAGTTTAGAAGCCGTGCAAACGGAATTATAACTGCTATGGGAGGATTTGGAACAATTATCGCCTTTTCCCTGGGAGGCAAATTATTTAATGTTAATTACAAATATCCTTTCGTGTTTGGCGGATGTATTATGATAGTGGCTCTGGTTGTGTTGTTCACATCCCATAAAGAACCCGAAGAGCCATATTATGCTGCCGATGATCAGGAAACGGATAAGGTTGATGCGGAGTTTCTTTTTGGGGGAAAGGGGCAAAAACCGGCTTCGTCATTACTATATATGCTAATTACCGTTTTCTTTTGGTACTGCGGATTTGAATGTATTAATGCCTTTTTTACTCTTTATAGTCAGGAGAAATTTAATATTCTTCCGGGCGATGCCACACAAATGCTGGCACCGATGGCTATCTTATTTATGATCTGTGCATTTCCGGCTGGTTATGTCGGCGGGAAAATAGGAAGGAAAAAGTCTATGCTCATAGGCAACGCAATTATTGTGGTTGCTTTTATAATTATTTTTATGCTTAAAGAACAGACATTTCTTTCGACTCTTTTAGGAATAAGTGGGCTAGGTTGGTCTCTCGTGACTACAAATGCCTATCCGGCAGTAGCTGAGATGGCGCCGCGAGGCCATACAGGGAAATATACCGGATATTACTATGTATTCACCTTTGCTGCCAGTATAGCAAGCCCAATACTCTACGGATTGACGGTGGATATTTTAAGGAGTCATTCTTATTTATTTATCTTTGGCGGCATTATGTTTATTTTGGGACTGATATTTCTGGCGAAGGTTAAAAAACAGGATATATATCATGCAGCGCAAGCTGCTGTTAAAAAATAAAGCGATAGCACCCATTAAACTATCAAATTTTCCGCAGCTTTTGCATATGGTGAAATAGAGTAATAAAATGGAAAGTATGCGGGTATGATTTTTGAGTTTTTATCGCAGAACTGGCTGATAATACTTGTTTTTGCGGGTGTTGCAGCTTACATTGTTTACCTTACAATAACCAGGCAATGGACAAAAGTACGGGAACTTGCATATCAGGCAATGTTGTTGGCTGAAAGAACATTCTCCGACGGAGATGGAAAAGTTAAATTTGATTTTGTTGTCAGGATTGTATATAAATATTTGCCCTCGTGGATTAAATTGTTTTTTACTGAGGAACATTTACGAAGAATAATTCAGGAGTGGTATAATATTGCCAAGGATTTTTTGGATGACGGAATAATTAATGATTCGCCAAAATAAAGGCTTGATACACTATTGCCTGCTTTCACACTCTGTCGATAACCTGCGCTTCTGTGTATTTATTTACTTATTATGTTAATGACAGCAGGAGGAGGGAGGAGATGGCAGACCGGTGTTGAAAACTAATTTATGCAGCCGTGGCAAAAACTAATACTGCGGCTTGGCAAAAACGAATTTCTGTGCTTGTGTTTTAGACAAAATTGATTTATAATAATCTTTGTTTGTCGGGGTGTAGCGCAGTTGGTAGCGCGCTTGGTTCGGGACCAAGAGGCCGGAAGTTCGAGTCTTCTCACTCCGACCAGTTGGATATTGCGGGTTTCATGGAACTGAAACCCGCATATTTTTATTATTTTAGTACCTTATTAGTATCTTTAATATATAATAATGGCTGTTTTTTCAACAGTTCTTCGGATGACAGCTTTTTTAGATAGTGTAAAGTAACTTATGAAAAAATGACATTTAGCAATTTTGGACGAAAATGAACCTTGAAAAGTGAAGAACGTGCCAAGTTTTCGCATTTATTCCACGATCCTCTTGACAATGAGCCTCCTCCGGCATGAAGGGGATCGGATAATGATTAATTAAGAGAGATGCTTAAAGATACAGAAGTAAAAATTATGCTTGTAAATTAGTATGGAAGGGAATATGAGTATAATTATATACTGGAGAAATATTAAAGATTCAGTAATAAGTAAATAAAAAATTGAAGACTGTTATAAATCTTGGTTATGGAGGTAATACCCTTTTTCTGTAGCCATCGATTTATTTTTTTTCATAAAAAATGTTGTAAAATACCTTTTAATAAGCTAAACTTGTTTAAAATGAGAAAGGAAAATAATAAGATGAAAACATACGATGAAATAAATAACAAGGAATATGAGGACAAATTAAAACTGTACATATCTAATAACAATGTTATGGCGAAACAACTTGTTTTCAAGGAAACATGCCACTCGGTGCAAGAGGCCGCCGCAGCCGCCAATACCTCCCCGGAAAACTTTATAAAGAGCATATGTATGATAAAACCTGATGGGAAGCTTGTAGTTGGCATTGTAAAAGGAGAGGACAGAGTCAGTACTTCCAGAGTAGCCAAAGTATTAGGTGTTGAGGAAGTAAGAATCGCGACACCTGAAGAAATATTGGATAAAACAGGCTATATATGCGGGGGAGTGCCGGGATTCGGGTATGATGCAATATTTTTGATTGACCCAAAGGTAATGGAGATGGAAACAATTATAACCGGAGGTGGTTCTTCGTATTCGCTTTTAGAAATCTCCCCAAAGGAGATGCATCGGCTGAATAAAGGACAAGTGATAAGAATCAGAAAATAATGCTATAATCCTGCGCCAAATAAATCTCATCCGGTTCATGCACCGATTAATCCAAATAGATACTAAAATTAACACAGCATATCATTTTTCTCGCAATTTGTCATTTATTCAATAAGCGGAGCCCGCCGCCATCGGAGGCAGGGAACATTTAGTTTGATATCAATATTTTCTGAAAAGTCCTATAACCTTGCCCAGTATATTTAGCTCATTTACAATAATAGGCTCATAATCAGGGTTTTCGGGCTGAAGACGATAGTAGCCTTTCTCCTTATAGAAGGTTTTGACGGTTGCTTCATCCTCAATTAAAGCAACTACAATATCACTGTTATTTGCGGTATTTTGCTGCTTAACTAAAATATAATCTCCGTCCAGAATACCGGCATTTATCATGCTGTCACCTTTAACTGTCAACATGAAAGAGGTTGAGTTTTCTAAATACCGAACAGGAATCGGAAAGGTCTCTTCTATATTTTCAACTGCAAGTATAGGGGTTCCCGCTGTTATTTTACCGATGACAGGAATATTATCTATTTCCTGATCAGCCACATAACCTTCAAGATTTCTGCCTGATTCATCAAGAACCTTAAGTGCTCTTGGTTTTGTAGCATCCTTAAGAATCAAGCCTTCTTCCTCAAGTTTTTT
>JBMNTI010000137.1:0-5845 GCA_050945655.1 Acetivibrionales bacterium
GGGGAGGTTTTAGTAAAGCCTTGCCTGAAATTCAATATACCGATAGAATACCATCTGTCAGGCAAACTCCAAAATATGTTTTTAAGCGAAGGTTTTATAATAGCAAATACTGTTTACACACATGAAGTAACCTACACGGTTTATTCACCCAAAGAAAAAAAAGAATTGCTTGAACATAAGATCCGGGAAATAACCGGCGGCGTTTTGCGCATGGAAGATGCCGGAACAGAGAATATTTATGTTGATGATAAAGGAAATATTTTAGAAGCAAAAAAATAAGGGAAAAAGGAATAAGAAGGTGTTGATATGGCGGGTCATTCGAAATGGTCAAATATTAAACGCAAGAAGGAAAAAACAGATTCCCAGAAGGGAAAAATGTTTACAAAGCTCGGGCGTGAAATAGCAATAGCTGTCAGGAGCGGAGGAGCCGACCCTGCAACAAACGGGAAGCTAAGAGACATTATTGCCAAAGCAAAGTCAAACAACATGCCAAATGATTCTATCCTGAGAAGCATTAAGAAAGCCGCAGGAGAAGGGGAAGGCGCCAACTATGACTTGATAACATATGAGGGATACGGGCCTAATGGCGTGGCTGTGATGGTCGAGACCTATACTGATAACAGGAATAGGACGGCTGGTGATGTGCGTCATCTTTTTGACAAATATGGAGGTAATATGGGAACCACCGGCTGTGTATCATTTATGTTTGAAAATAAAGGACAAATTATTATTGAGAGGAATTCGGAAGTCGGCGAGGACGATATGATGATATTAGCTTTGGAAGCGGGAGCCGAGGATTTTACAGCCGAAGATGAATACTATGAAATACTTACTGCACCGAATGATTTTTCAAAGGTCTGCGAAGAATTAGAAAAAGCCGGGATTGAATTTGCATCGGCCGAGATAACAATGCTGCCGGCTACCTATACTGAACTTACCGATCCTGAGTCTGTAGAAAAGATGGAAAAACTTATAGAACGGCTTGAGGATCATGATGATGTCCAAAATATATGGCATAACTGGAGTCAGGATTAACAGGAGGTTTTATGGAACAGGATAAAAGAGAATTAAACGCTGTTGAGATACAAAAATTATTGCCTCACAGATATCCTATGTTAATGTTGGATAAACTTATTTTGTTGCCACATGAAGGAGCAACCCAAATTGAACCCGGTATGAAAGTGGCGGGAATCAAAAATATCACTTTTAATGAGCCTTATTTTACCGGTCATTTTCCCGGAAACCCCATTATGCCCGGAGTTCTTATAGTTGAAGCTCTGGCGCAATGTGCCTGTGCGGGAGGACTTCTTTTAGAGGGAAATAAAGGGAAGCTGGGCCTTTTTACCGGAATAGATAAGATGAAATTCAGACGCCAGGTTTTGCCCGGGGATGTTTTGCTTCTTGAAGCTGAGTTCCTGGCTTTTCGTCGGGGAATGGGGAAAGTCCGGGTAAAAGCAAGCGTAGACGGCACGGTTGCCGCCGAAGGAGTTATCAGTTTTGCTTTAGTAGAGAATAACAGATAAGGAAGCAGTTAATGAATATATTTGCTATATCAGATTTGCATCTTTCCCTGGGAACCGATAAACCCATGGATATTTTTGGATGGGGAGATCATGCGGCCATTATAAAGGAAAACTGGTGCAAAAGAGTCAAAGATGAAGATTATGTTTTGATTCCGGGGGATATCTCGTGGGGAATTAATTTAAAAGAAGCCGATTCCGATTTTGCTTTTATTGAAGCTTTGCCCGGAAAAAAGATTATTTCAAAGGGGAATCATGACTATTGGTGGAGTACACGAGCAAAATTTGAAAATTACTGTAAATCAAAAGGGTATAAAACTATAAGCATATTAAACAATAATTCGATAATTGCGGGAAACTATGCAATATGCGGGTCAAGAGGCTGGAAACCCTTAGATGACGATGATTTTGACAATGAAGACAAAAAAATATATTATCGGGAGATTGAAAGACTGAAACTATCTCTGAAAGAAGGGATAAAAACAGGGAAAGAGCTGATTTCAATGCTCCATTATCCTCCCTTTGATTCAAAACACAAGCCTAATGACTTTGCCGTTTTATTAAAAGAATATAATGTTAAGGTATGCGTATATGGACACATTCATGGAAAAGCCAATGAAAACTGGAAGGATGAGAATATTGATGGTATACGGTATCACTTAATTTCATCAAATATTATCGGCTTTAATCCGATAAAACTCATGTTGGAAACAAATGTTGACTGTGATATAATCAAATAGTTTATGATATGAAATGTAACATATTTAGGAGGACTACAGATGAGCGTGAAAATTGAAAAGGTTGAGAAAAACCAAGTAAAATTAGAAATCGAAGTTGAAGCTAAGATATTCGATGAATGTATGAATAAGGCTTTTAATAAGAATAAATCACGATTCAATATACCCGGTTTCAGAAAGGGAAAGGCCCCCAGAAGCATGGTGGAAAGATATTATGGTGAGCAGGTGCTTTACGAGGATGCTATAAACTATGCATGTGCCGATGCTTATGATAAAGCTATAGATGATAATGATATACATCCGGTTGACAAGCCTGAAATTGATATAGTCCAAATCGGAAGCGGTAAGGATTTTGTTTTTACAGCCAGTGTAACAGTCAGGCCGGAAGTGGAACTGGGTCAGTATAAAGGTTTGTCGGTTACAAAAGAAAAGGTTGTTGTAACCGAAGAGGATATTGAAAACGAGCTTAAGAAAATAGCAGAAAGAAATTCAAAACTTATAAATATTGAAGATCGTCCGGTTGAAGAGGGCGATACGGTTAATATAGATTTTGAAGGCAGTATCGACGGTGTTCCATTCCAGGGTGGAGCCGCAAAGGGATATACTCTTGTAATAGGTTCAGGTTCGTTTATTCCCGGCTTTGAAGATCAGCTTATCGGAAAAAATATAAATGAAGAGGTGGAAGTAAATGTAACGTTCCCCGAAGATTATCACAGTGAGGATTTAAAGGGCAAACCCGCTGTTTTCAAAGTTAAGATTAACGAGATAAAGCTTAAACAACTGCCGGATATAAACGATGAATTTGCATCGGATGTCAGCGAATTTGAAACCCTTGATGAGTATAAAACCGATATAAGGGTTAAACTGACTGAGCAGGCACAGGCTGCGGCAGATAGGAAATATGAAAATGATATTATTAAGGAAGTAGTTGATAACGCTGTATGTGATATACCGGAGGTTATGGTCAACCACCGTCTTGATGATATGATGCGCCATATGGATATGCAGCTTCGCTATCAGGGTATGAATCTGCAAGGATACCTGAACATGATGAGTATGGATATTGATAAGCTCAGATCCGACTATCGTGACAACGCCCTTGAAGATGTTAAGACACAGCTTGTTCTGGAGAAGATTGCGGAAGTTGAGAATATTGTAGCATCTCCGGAAGAGTATGATGCGGAGCTGGAAGAAATAGCAAAGAGATACAAACAGTCGGTTGAGGAAATGAAGAAACATTTACATGATGACGATATAGAATATATTAAGAGTTCTATTGAGCGAAAGAAGACAATAGCGCTACTGGTTGAAAACTCGAAGGAAGAAAGCGAAAATGACAAGAAATGAGCCAAGTCCAACTTATTTTTTAGTCAATAAAGTTTATTGACGGACGAAGCTCTTATAAAAGGAGGTATATTTATGTCTTTAGTTCCGATAGTTGTTGAGCAAAGCAGCAGAGGAGAACGCTCATATGATATTTACTCGAGACTGCTAAAGGATCGGATCATAGTTTTGAGCGACGAGGTCAATGATGTTACCGCAAGCCTCGTAGTTGCACAGATGCTATTTTTGGAAGCAGAAGATCCGGATAAGGACATTCAGCTATACATAAATAGCCCGGGAGGTTCCGTTACGGCGGGTATGGCTATTTATGATACGATGCAATATGTTAAATGTGATGTCTCTACTATTTGCGTAGGTATGGCCGCAAGCATGGGAGCATTTCTCCTGGCGGCAGGCGCCAAAGGAAAAAGATTTTCCTTGCCAAACAGTACGATTATGATACATCAGCCTATTGGTGGAGCCAAGGGGCAAGCCACCGATATCAAGATCCATGCCGAGTGGATACTAAAAGTGAAGAAAACTTTAAACCAGATTTTAAGTGAGAGAACGGGTCAACCCCTTTCCAAAATCGAGATAGACACTGAAAGAGATTATTTTATGAGTGCGGCGGAGGCTAAGGAATATGGCCTGGTGGACCAAGTAATGGAGCGCAGAATAACGGGGTGAGAAAATGGCGCGTTATGATGAAAAAAAACAGGTCAAATGTTCTTTCTGCGGAAAGAACCAGGAGCAGGTAAACAGGATTGTTGCCGGACCGGGAGTCTATATCTGCAATGAATGTATAGAGCTTTGTTCCGAAATTATTGAAGAAGAGTATGAAGATGCTCAGGTTGAGCAACCCCTTGATGAAATACCCAAACCGCAAGAAATAAAGAGAATTCTTGATGAATATGTAGTTGGGCAGGAAAGGGCAAAGCGAACCCTTTCAGTGGCTGTTTACAACCACTATAAGCGCATTCGCAATCAAGGGACAAGGCTGGATATAGAGCTTCAGAAGAGCAATATTCTTCTTATGGGACCTACAGGATGTGGTAAAACATATTTGGCTCAAACATTGGCTAAGATATTGAACGTACCCTTTGCAATCGCCGATGCCACCTCATTGACTGAGGCGGGGTATGTAGGGGAGGACGTTGAGAATATTCTTCTTAAACTGATTCAGGCTGCCGATTATGATATCGAACGTGCAGAAAAGGGAATTATTTATATCGATGAGGTAGACAAGATTTCCCGTAAATCGGAAAATCCGTCCATTACTCGTGATGTAAGCGGTGAAGGCGTTCAACAGGCACTTTTGAAGGTGTTGGAAGGCACTATGGCTTCTGTTCCCCCTCAGGGTGGCAGAAAGCATCCCCATCAGGAATTCATCCAGATAGATACTACTAATATTCTATTTATCTGCGGCGGAGCTTTTGAAGGTATTGAGAAAATCATTGAAAACCGTATCGGCATGAAGACAATGGGTTTTGGAGCAAAGGTGGAGAGCCGTGCCCAGAAGGATATCGGTGAACTATTTGCTCAGGTTAGTCCTCAGGATTTATTGAAATATGGTCTTATTCCTGAGTTTGTAGGAAGACTGCCGGTTGTTGTATCTTTGAATCAGCTGGATAAGAAAGCTCTGGTTGAAATACTGACAAAGCCCAGAAATGCTTTGGTAAAACAATATAAAAAGCTTTTCGAGCTTGACGGAGTTCAACTGGAAGTAGAAAATGATGCGCTGGATGTAATAGCAGACAGGGCTATTGAGAGGAAGATCGGAGCCCGGGGTCTTCGTGCAATCATGGAAGACATCATGCTCGATGTTATGTATGATATACCCTCTGTTGACAATGTGGAAAAATGCATTATCACAAAGGAAACAGTCTTAAATAACCAACAGCCCACTTTGGTTCTCGGAGAGCAAAGAAAAAGTCTTCCGGCGGCGGTAAAAAAGAAGAAGCGGGAAATAGATCCTGCATCCTGAAATTATTCGGTTCTGCGTCAATTGTTGGGTAGAACAAAGAAAAATGAAATAATTATACGTTTTGGCAGATGGTCGTATAGATTATCTGCCGGTTTCATGTTCGCCCGACATGGGCAGTAACTTGGCGGTGAAAGTCCGCTATGGGCTTGGTAGAGGGAACCATTAGCTGAACAGCAAGGGTGTCCTTGGCGACGAGGAATCTGAAGGAAGCTGAAGGCAAAGTCCCGCATCGACGAACAGAAACTGTATATAGGCATATGTGGAACGGACGAGTTTGCATG
>JBMNTI010000138.1:0-5750 GCA_050945655.1 Acetivibrionales bacterium
CAACTGCAGAACATTGTTTGAAAAAGGACCAAAAAAAGTTAGCCCGTTTTTTGTACCTATGATGATTGCTAATATGGCTTCCGGACAGGTTGCCATAAAGTATGGGCTGAAGGGTTACAATGCCTGCATGGTTACGGCATGTGCTACTGCAAATCACTCGATAGGTGACGCAATGAGGGTAATACAGAACGGATATGCCGATGTAATGGTAACAGGCGGTTCGGAGTCTTCCATAACTCCGCTAGGGTTTGCCGGATTTTGCGCCATGAGAGCAATGACGGAAAATACTGATCCCGAAACTGCATGCAGACCTTTTGATAAAAACCGTGATGGGTTTGTTATGGGAGAAGGAGCAGGTATTATCGTCCTTGAAGAGTATGAGCACGCTGTCAGCAGAGGCGCCGGTATTCTGGCTGAAATCGTTGGTTATGGTGCTACTAGCGATGCTTACCATATCACGGCGCCGGATCCTGAGGGCGATGCGGGAGTGAAATGCTTGCAAATGGCTATTGAGGATGCGGGTATTACCCCTGATATGATAGGTTATGTGAACGCACACGGCACAAGTACTCCGCTGAATGATCCTTTGGAGTCTAAGAGTATAAAAAAGGTATTTGGAGATAATAGTATGAACGTACCCGTGAGCTCGACAAAATCCATGACAGGCCATCTGTTGGGCGCCGCAGGGGGAATAGAAGCAATTATCACCATTATGGCAATCAGGGATGGTTTCCTGCCTCCTACCATAAACCTAAAAGATCCCGATCCTGAATGCGATTTGGAATATATACCGAATGTCGGCCGCAAAAAGGATATAGACTATGCCATTTCCAATGCTTTAGGATTTGGCGGGCATAACGGCGCTTTAGTATTTAAAAAATATACGAAGGAATAATAAAAAAATAGATTTGTTAAACGAATAGAGGGCTGTTTTAAAGAGGTATCAAACTAGGGCTGTCATTTTTAAAGATTCATCGGCCATTATTCTGCCTCAGAACGACATGTTGCGTAAAGACTGCTATCCTGAGCAAAGTGAAGGATTTTATCAAAACTGACATGTTGCGTATTTTGAAACAGCCCCTATTATAAGTTTAAATATCGCTAGGCCTTTGGTTTTCGGTTATATTTTTCAAACCGGCATGTGTTGGGTTTTGCATATTTATTTAGCTATTGTTTTAGCGATTGCTTTATTATAAAATGATAATATATGACAGGTTCTCTGATTTCTCAATGGGATATGTCAAAAAAAACAGGACTTGTTTAACTACTAAAGAAAATGGTAATTATGCCGGGGGAATTTACATGAACAACAGAAATCTGATGGTCGCCGTAAGTGTAGTTTTTATAGTGCTATTTATTATCGTTCCCATCCCTACTTTTCTGTTGGACATCCTTTTAGTTATTAATATTACCCTGTCTCTGTTAATATTGTTAAATACAATTTATTCTACGGATACACTTTCCATGGCCGCTTTTCCTACCATGCTCCTGTTTACGACTCTATTCCGTCTGTCCTTAAATATAGTTGCCATACGGCTTATAATAGGCAAAGGCGAAGCCGGGAAGGTTATTGAGAGCTTTGGCAGGTTTGTCGGAGGAAATAATCTGGTAGTCGGTGTCATTGTATTTTTGGTAATTATGATTGTCCAGTTCATGGTTATAACCAAAGGTGCGGAACGTGTGTCCGAGGTAGCGGCACGCTTCACTTTGGACGCAATGCCCGGAAAGCAAATGGCTATTGACGCCGATCTTAATTCGGGGCTCATAAATGAGTCGGAGGCAAAAGAAAGACGAAAAATCATTCAGAGAGAAGCAGACTTCTACGGCTCTATGGATGGTGCTACCAAGTTTGTCAAAAACGATGCTGTTGCAGGTATTCTTGTAGTATTCGTTAATCTCATCGGCGGAATAGTCATGGGAATGATTTTTTTAAATAAAACCTTTGAGGAAGCTCTTTCACTTTATGCTATTCTTACCATAGGCAATGGCCTTGTCGGTCAGATACCGTCGCTTCTAATTGCCGTTGCAACAGGTATAATTGTTACACGAGCCGCATCGGATGATAATCTCGGAACTGATATAGTTAAACAGTTGTTTAACAGCCCGAACGTTCTTTTTATCGGGGCTGGGGGCTGCATTTTACTGGTGCCTATCCTGCGGCAATGGGCATTAATGATGATGGCCGGTGCATTAGTATACCTTGGGGTATATTTAAAGAGTAAAACAGAAGCGGTATCCAAAGCCGAAGAGCTCAAAGTTGAAGAAAAGGAAGTCGAGGAAATCAGGAAACCGGAAAATGTAGTTTCTCTTCTTCAGGTTGATCCTATCGAATTGGAATTCGGTTATGCAATAATCCCTCTTGCTGACAAAAATCAGGGGGGAGATTTATTGGATAGAGTAGTAATGATAAGACGGCAGTTGGCTCTTGAGCTTGGTGTTATTGTTCCTATAATAAGACTTAGGGATAATATACAGCTTTCTCCCAATCAGTATATAATTAAGATTAAAGGTGTTGAGGTGGCAAGCGGGGAACTTATGCTGGATCATTTTATGGCAATGAACCCGGGAACGGCCGATGAAGGGATCAACGGCATACCGACCACAGAACCGGCATTTAGTTTACCTGCCCTTTGGATTCCTGAAACAATGAGAGATAAGGCCGAAATGATGGGGTATACCGTTGTGGATACTCCTTCAATTGTGGCAACACACATGACTGAGATAATAAGGAGATATATCCACGAGCTGTTAGGCAGACAGGACGTACAGACTCTTGTCGACAATGTGAGAAGCTCATATCCGGCCATAGTGGATGAACTAATACCTAAGCTGATGTCTCTCGGTGAGATACAAAAGGTGCTGGCTAATCTTTTAAGAGAAGGTGTATCGATCAGAGATATGGTTACCATTCTGGAAACCCTGGCCGATTATGCGCCGGTTACAAGAGACCCGGATATGCTTACCGAATATGTAAGACAAGCGCTGGGAAGAGCTATTTCCAAGGGTTATTTAAGTGGTTCCGGTTCTGAAGTAATTACTCTGGATCCCAAGCTTGAACAATTGATTATAGATTCGGTGCAAAGAAATGAAGCGGGCACGTTTATGGCAATCGAGCCTGAAATAAGCAATAAAGTAGTTTCAAATACTGCAACCCTTGCTGAAAAGATGGCGCAATCAGGCAAGCAACCGATAATTCTTGCTTCGCCGGTTGTAAGGTTATATTTTAAACGGCTTACCGAACATGCTATACCCGGGCTGGTCGTGCTTTCATATAACGAATTGGATCCGAATATAGAGGTTAATGCAATCGGTATGGTCAGTATTTAACGGAAAGGGTCGGATAACAAAGAATGAAAATTCGCAGGTATACATGTAAGGATATGCAGGAAGCCTTGCTAAAGGTAAAAATGGACCTTGGAAGTGAAGCTGTAATTATGAACAGCAAGAAGGTTAAACCCAAAGGATTTTTTGGTCTGTTTAAGAAGCCTTTGATTGAGGTTGTAGCTGCTATTGATGATGATTATGTGCGGCCCGGCAGAATTAATTATAATCAAAGTAAAGTGCCATCCTACGGGAATTACAGACCACAGCTCGCTCCCGAAATACATATGCCGCCGGCCGAGTCGGCGGTTGGAGCATCTGTTCAAAATGAAAAGCATGTGGATAAAACCGCAGAGAACCAAAAAATCTCCGAGCTTGAGGATAAAGTTAAGAGCATGGAGAATATGCTGGATAAAATATACCGGATTGTTCAGGCAAATCAGGATATGGAGAAAGCCGGGACAAATACCGAAAAACCCGCTGAAACCAAAAAAACTGCTGAAACTGAAAAACAGGCTGAAACTGAAAAACAGGCTGAAACTGAAAAATCGGCTGAATCCAAAAAGGAAGCGACAATTGAAACAAAATTGGAATTACATGAAATTGAGAATAAAAATGAAAATTTAACACTGATTGAAGACAATTCGTTATTAAACCTAAGAAATATTCTTTTTGAGAAGGATGTAGAACCAAAGCTAATCGAAAAAATACTTGGAAAAATACGGGAACGGGGAGGCCAAAGTCTTAATAAAGAAGAGATATATCAATTTGCCTCAAAGGTCATGACGATTTTATTAGGTGAACCTGAACCCATAAAACTTATGGAAGGGAAGAAGCCCCACGTTGCTATTTTTCTTGGACCTACCGGAGTGGGCAAGACTACGACATTAGCAAAAATAGCCGCTGATTTTACTTTCCGGCAAAAAAAAGTAGGTCTTATTACAGCTGATACATATAGAATTGCAGCTGTCGAACAGTTAAAGACTTATGCTGAAATCTTAAATCTCAAAGTAACGGTCGTGTATTCACCCGGTGAAATAAAAGATGCTATTGAGAGACTCAAAGACAACGACTTAATCCTTATTGATACTGCCGGAAGGAGCCATAAAAACAAAAAGCACTTTGACGAGCTGAAGGCATTGGTAAGTGCATCCGACGCAGATGAAACATACCTGGTTATAAGCAGTAATATTAGCAGGATAGCGGTTCGTGAAGTATTAGAATACTACGCATTTATAAAAAACTATAAGCTTCTTTTTACAAAGCTGGATGAAACACCTGCACCGGGAGTCATTCTCAACGCCAGATATATGACGGGAAAACCACTTTCATATACCACAGCAGGCCAAAGTGTTCCCGATGATCTTGACATAGCCAATGTCAGGCAGCTTGTGGCAAGCATCTTGAATGAAAACGGTGGCTGAGCTGCTGACTAAGGGAAGGGGCAGAGATACGAATGAACGACCAGGCAGATATGCTTCGTAAAATAGTAAATATGAGAATCGGGAATCAGGAAAATGATATTTCTGACAAAAAAGCTGAAAAAAAAGCCAGGGTGTTAACCATAACTAGTGGCAAAGGCGGAGTCGGAAAAACTAATATTGCTATTAATCTGGCTTTGGCATTAAGCAGGATTGGTCTTAAGGTTGTAATCCTGGATGTAGATTTTGGATTGGCAAATATCGATGTACTGTTTGGTATAGTACCTAAGTACACTTTGCTGGATTTAATACATGACGAAAAAAATATTTTTGAGGTTCTGACCGACGGACCTGATAATATTAAATTTCTTTCCGGAGGATCAGGTGTTGAAGAGCTTATACGGCTGGACCGAAAGAAGCTGAGGAAGTTTGTCGCAAGTATCAGTCTGCTAGATAAGCTATTTGATGTGATCCTTATAGATACGGGAGCGGGTATTTCTCAGAATGTCATGAGTTTTATCTTAGCTGCCGATGATGTATTGCTGGTGACAACACCGGAGCCGACAGCAATAACCGATGCTTATGCTTTGGTTAAGATGGTTTCACGCCGCGACAAAAAGAAACGGATAAACATTTTGGTGAATAAGGCCGACAACCCCCGGGAGGCCAATGAAATCGCCAATAAGCTATGTGTAGTGTCGGAAAAATTTTTATCTTTAAGGCTATTAAAACTTGGGTATATATTATATGATGAAAATGTGACAAAAAGCGTTAAAATACAAAAACCTTTTAGCTTGGTTAATCCAAAGTGTCAGGCGGCAAAAAATATTACTGAAATAGCTGAAAGACTATTTTCGGATAAGTTGCATGATGAAACAGGTGGGGCAAAAGGGTTTATTTCGAAACTCTTGTCTTTTTTTGGTGTATGAGAGTGGAGAACTGTGTTATAATAACCTTACCCGTTACCGAAATCGGAGATTTCGAACGGGTGCCCAAGAACATTGATAC
>JBMNTI010000139.1:0-5728 GCA_050945655.1 Acetivibrionales bacterium
CTGATATTAAAATGCCGTATATGGACGGCCTGGCTCTTGTCGAAAAACTAAGAGAGAGATTCCCTACGACCAAGATTATATTCCTCACCGGCATCGATGAATTCGAGTTCGCTCAGAAAGCCATAAAGTTGAATGTAATAGAGTACATACTAAAGCCTGTTTCATCTGTTGAAATGATAGAAATCCTATTAAAAATAAAAAATATTCTTGATTTTGAAATTATGCAGAAAAAAGACCATGATATGCTTAGACAGCACTACATAAAGAGCCTGCCATTATTCAGGGACAAATTTTTGAGTTCCCTTATTACCAACAAATACGATTGCAGCAATGCTGCAAGGAAAGCCAAAAGTTTTGGACTGGATATAGATAAAAGCGGTTTTATTGTTTCTGTTTTAAGAATCGATTCAGATATAGGTATAAACAACCGGTGGGGGGAGAAAAGCTTGTCTGCGGAAGATTCAGAATCCGGTGCAATTGATGACCGGGAGTTATTGGAATTTGCAGTATTGAATATATCCGAAGAGATAACAAAAAAATATGAAGCCGGGATAACATTCATCCATGACGGATATATAGTTTTTATCTTTACATCTCAGGACAGTATCAAGGAAGATCTGATAGACAAAAGCATATTTATTCTCGATGAGATTCGCATATGTTTAGAAAAATATCTGGAAGCTGCCGTAACAATAGGTATAGGGAGGTTTTGCCATAGTGTGGCTGATCTGTCTTCCTCATATGAAGATGCTGTTACAGCGCTTGATTATAGTCTGATACTAAACAAAAACCGTGTTATATATATTGAGGATCTTGAGCCGGGAGACAGTAAAAAATTAGTTTTTAACGAGGTAAAGGAACGTTCTCTTTCAAGCTGCATAAAAGTCGGCACCACAGAAGAAATATCATTGGTTATTGATAATCTTTTCAAAGAGATAAATGAAGCAAAAATATCTTATAAGGAATATCAGATTTATCTTTTAGAAGTTTTGACCGCCATATTAAAGGTAGCTAAAGATTTACGCGTTGATTTATACAGACTCTTTGGAGAGACTTATAATTTGATAACCGAGATTTATAAGCTTAAGGAATTAAGTGATGTCAGGGAATGGATGACCGGAATATGCATAAAAATACGGAATTATATATCAAAGAACCGGCAGGACACATCGAGTCAGATTATAAAAAAAGCGATCGAATATGTTCATAAAAATTATCATGACAGCGATATTGTCATTGAGAAGGTGTGCAAGCATCTGCATATAAGCTCATCCTACTTCAGCACATTGTTTAAAAAGGAAATGGATATGACATTCAACAATTATCTTACCCATGTCAGGATGGAGGCTTCTAAGGAGCTATTAAGGTCAACAAATATGAAAACCTTTGAAATAGCGCAGAAGGTGGGCTTTTCCGAGCCGAACTATTTCAGTTATTGCTTTAAGAAGAATTTTAACATTTCACCGTCTGAGTATAGAAAACAAAGCTAAGACAACAGTCCTTATATTCGGGGCCAATATATGGAATATTGCACTATTACACTAAAGGGGTGATAGCTTGAACAGGGAATATGGCAGCCGACCTAAGACAGGCAAGGGTTTGAGGAATACATATAATAATTTCATTGAATTATGTATTGGCTTCTTAAAAAAGACGTTACGCTCAACACTGCATTTTCTTAGGTCGATAAGTATACAATTTGTTATTACGGCTTCTTTCATTCTTGTTACCACCATTGCGATAGTTTTTGTCGGCATTGCCCTTACAAACAGAGTAAGAACCTTAGCAGAAGAAAATGCCGCTGTTAATACAAGGCAGATAATAAATCAAGTCAATTCCAACCTTGACTATTATCTAAGAAATATGATGGAAATATCAAATCATTTAATTAGTATCATCAAGGAAAATAAAGATATACCTAATTCTAAGCTTACGCAGCAGATGAACTCCATCTTGGACACAAGAAAGGATATTGTCACAATGGCTGTTTTCTCAGGCAAAGGGGAATTGGTTGCCGGAGAACCTCTTTATAAGGTAAAAAGCGACATTAATATTACAGACAGCGACTGGTTTACAGCAACAATTGATAATCCCGAAACCCTATTCTTCTCATCCCCCCATGTTCAGAATATATTTCAAAGGCAGCACAGCTGGGTGGTATCCTTGAGCAGAGAAATCACATTCAACCGTGGGGGGAAAAAAGAAAAAGGGGTTTTATTGGTCGACATGAATTTTAGTGCCATTGATCAGATGTGCCAAAATGTAACCCTGGGGAAAAAAGGTTATATCTACATATTGGATTCAGCCGGGAATATAGTATATCATCCGCAGCAGCAGCTGATTAATGCAGGCCTTAAGTCCGAAAATCTTGACGATGTATTGGAACATGTTTTTGGGCGCTTCTTTGACGAACAAGACGGAGAAAAGCGCCTTATTATAATTGATACGGTTAACTATGCCCGATGGAGAATAGTCGGAATAGCGTATATGGACGAAATAGTATACAATATGAATGACATAGGCGGCTATGTCGTAGGGATATTATTATTTGGAATACTATTTTCCATATTCATATCACTCTTTATTTCATCAAAGATATCTCAACCGATAAAAAGACTTGAAAAATATATGAAAATGGTTGAGAAAGGCAAATTTGATATTAATATTGAGGTTCAGGGCGAGGCTGAAGTTGCTCATCTTTCAAAATCTTTTAATTTGATGGTTGCAAGAATAAGACAATTAATGGATCAAATAATGCGTGAGCAGGAAGCAAAAAGAATCAGTGAACTTGATGCCCTGCAATCCCAAATAAACCCTCATTTCCTTTATAATACACTGGACTCAATTGTATGGATGGCTGAAAAGGGTAAAATGCAAGAGGTTATTACTATGGTCACAGCTTTGGCAAGACTTTTCAGAATAAGCATAAGTAAAGGAAAAAATATTATAACAGTTGAAGAGGAAATAGAACACGCCAGAAACTATTTGATAATCCAGAAAATCAGGTACAAAAACAAGTTTACTTTTGAAATTGAAGCTGATGATGAGGTTCTGAAATGCAAGACGGTTAAACTAATCTTACAGCCGATAATTGAGAATTCAATATATCATGGAATAGAGTATATGGTTGATGAGGGATTGATTAGAATAAAGGCTGCGAAAAAAGATGGCATGCTTATGTTTGAGGTCAGTGACAATGGCCTTGGTATTATGCCTGATGTCTTAAAGAATATTTTGTCCTTTAAGTCTAATAGCACGAAGGGATCAGGTGTGGGAGTAAAAAATGTGCATGAAAGAATAAGGCTCTTTTACGGTGCCGAGTATGGAATCCAAATAGAAAGCGAGCCGGAGGAAGGCACTGTGGTAAAAATATGGCAGCCGATTATCTATTATGAGGGAGAGGAGCTAATTAGAAATTGAAAAGAATTAATTTGTTCTTCAGCCTGATTATAATAGCGGTTTTTATCATATCCTGCGACAGACAAACCAGCCTTAACATAGATGGAAAGGCTAAGGTTGCTCTTGTCCTAAAAATGAATACAGGCTATCACTGGGGTACTATAAAGCAGGGAGCCGATACCGCCGCCAGAGAATTTAATGTGAATTTATACTTCTATGCCCCGCTTCAGGAGGATGATGTTAAAGGACAGATTGATTTAGTAAATCAAGCCCTTGATGAAAATGTGGATGCCCTTATATTGGCGGCAAGTGATTTTAAGGAGCTGGTGGGAGTAACTGAAAAAGCCTATGATAAAAAAATACCGGTTATCATAATCGAATCTTTAGTTGATACTGATAAAATTCATAGTTATATAGCAACGGATAATCTTGATGCCGGCAGAAAGGCAGGCAATGTTCTATTAGATATAGCGGGCACGGAATGCAATGTTGCTATTATGAATTTTGTTAAGGGCACAAGTAATGCCGATGACAGGGAAAAGGGACTGTTGCAGGTTATCGGGGAGCATCCGGGGATTAAGGTTGTTGCAAAGGAATATTGCTTATCGGACATTAATCTGGCCAGTAAGCTAACAAAAGAGATTATTTCAAAGCATGATAATTTAAACGCAATAGTTGCTTTAAACTCCATTTCTTCCGAAGGGGTCGCCCAGGCAATTGAAGAATTGGGGCTTGCCGGAAAGGTCAAAATCATAGCTTTTGACAGTACGACCAGAGAAATAGACTATCTTGAAGAGGGCATCATACAAGCGACTGTTATTCAAAATCCGTTTTCCATGGGCTATCTTGGAGTAAAATATGCGGTAGAAATGCTCAACGGGAATAAAATAGATGAATATTTTAACATTGAAGCAAAGGTAATAACTAAGGAAAATATGTATCTTAAGGAGAACCAGAAGCTTCTGTTTCCATTTATTAAATAGCTTTTCACCCAAAAAGTTGATACGGGGAAATCTAAGTCCTTCTTGAAACTTAATAAAATCATAGAAGGATTTTTATATTTTTCAAAAGGATTTTGTCTTCAAAATATTGTTTTCTTTTAAGATAATTTATGGGTAGGATAAAAAAATTTTTTTATGGAGGGATTTTAATGAGAAGACTAGTAGCTGTTGTTCTGGTAGCACTGATGTTGGCAGCCACCTTTGCCGGATGCGGCAGTGGACAAGGTTCAGGAAAGGTATCCATAGGTTGTGCTATTTACAAGTTTGATGATACCTTCATGACAAGCGTACGTAACAACATTGCTGAAGCTGCTAAAGATAAGGCAGATATCGAAATTGTTGACAGTCAGAATTCCCAGGCAACACAGAATGACAAGGTAGACTTGTTCATAACGAAGAAAGTTAATAGCCTTGCAATTAATCCTGTAGACCGCACAGCTGCTGGTGTCATCCTTGAGAAAGCAAAGAAAAAAGATATTCCTATCGTGTTCTTTAATAAAGAGCCTTTGCCTGAAGATATGCAAAAATGGGATAAGGTTTACTATGTGGGAGCAAAAGCAGAGGAATCCGGCACAATGTCCGGCGAGATTGTAGTGGATTATTGGAAGGCTAATCCCGACGCTGATATTAACGGTGATGGTGTAATGCAATATGTCATGCTGAAGGGTGAGCCGGGCCACCAGGATGCCGAGCTCCGTACCGAATACTCCATTAAAGCAGTTGAAGAAGCCGGTATTAAGGTTGAAAAGCTTGCTGAAGACACAGGAATGTGGGACCGCGTAAAAGGTCAGGAAAAAATGGCCGCATTTCTTGCCAAGCATGGCGATGCAATCGAAGTAGTATTTGCTAACAACGACGATATGGCTCTGGGAGCAATTGAAGCATTAAAGGCTGCCGGATACTTTAAAGACGGCAAGTTTATGCCGGTTGTTGGTGTTGATGCTACAGCCCCCGCGCTCCAAGCGTTAGAAGAAGGAACACTTCTCGGAACAGTACTTAATGATGCTAAAAACCAGGGTCGTGCTACGTTTAATATAGCATATACACTTGGTAAAGGCGAAACCCCTACGAAAGAAAATATCGGCTATGAAATTACCGATGGAAAATATGTATGGGTTCCTTACAAAAAGATTCTAAAAGAAAATATGGTCGAAGCACAATAACCCTCTTTTACCTATTCAAAAATTATAGCAAGGGGCAGGTGTGACTTGCTCCTTGCTTTAGATATGTCGGAAAAAATTAAACAACGGTTTGAGAAGAGAACCTTAGCTTTATTTATTAACCATATCCGGAGGGAGCTATGCTATGAATGCAAACCAATACATCCT
>JBMNTI010000140.1:0-5722 GCA_050945655.1 Acetivibrionales bacterium
GGCTGTTTTTTTACACCGCAGGCACGATCCTCATTATTTCTAACTTTATAAAATCCTCTCACGGAAGAGCATGCATTTCCATCCGGGAGGATGAAATAGCATCGGAGGCTATGGGCATCAATTCAACCAAATATAAGGTTACCGCTTTTACCATCGGGGCATTTTTCGCCGGAATAGCAGGGGCTTTATATGCTTCAACCTTTAATTTTATAGATCCTAAAATCTTTGGTTTTTCTAAATCAATAGATATATTGGTAATAGTAGTGTTAGGTGGTTTGGGAAGCATTTCGGGTTCTGTAATTGCTGCTGTTTTATTAGCTGTTGTAACTACTTATTTACAAACTTTTGCTAATATACAAATGATACTCTACTCCCTTTTGCTGGTTATAATTATGATATTCAGGCCACAGGGTTTAATGGGTTCTAAAGAACTATCCCTTTCGATATTTAGCAAGATAGGCGAGGGTTTTAAATCCAAGAAAGGGAGGGTTTAAAATGTCAATATTAAATGTAAAAAAGCTAACTAAATCCTTTGGAGGATTAACTGCAGTTTCAAAAGTTAATATGGAAATCAACGAGGGTGAATTGGTAGGCTTAATTGGCCCAAACGGTGCAGGGAAAACTACTTTGTTTAATCTTTTAACGGGAGTTTACGTACCCTCATCAGGTACTATTACCCTAAATACCAAAGGAAAAAGCAAATCCTTAGGGGGCTTAAAACCTTATACCATCTGTAAGAACGGTTTAGCCAGAACCTTTCAGAATATACGTTTATTTAAGGACCTGACTGTACTTGATAATGTTCGTATCGCAATGCATAAAAATATAAAATACGGTCTAATTTCAAGTTTTTTTCATCTGCCTTCTTATATTAAAGAAGAAGCCGAACTTGTCGAAAAAAGCATGGAATTATTGAAGATTCTTAAACTTGATCATAAAAAAGATGAGCTGGCTAGAAATCTACCTTACGGAGAGCAGCGACATTTGGAAATTGCCCGTGCACTTGCTACAAACCCAATCCTCTTATTGCTGGATGAACCTGCCGCAGGCATGAATCCGGCTGAAACTTCGCAACTGACCGAGTTAATAGAATGGATCAGGAAAGAATTCGATTTAACAATACTTTTGATTGAGCATGATATGTCCCTAGTTATGAGAATTTGTGAGCGTATCTACGTTCTTGATTACGGTATGGTTATAGCAAACGGAGCTCCGGAGGAGATTAAAACAAACAAACGCGTTATAGAAGCCTATCTGGGGGAGGATTTGAACAATGCTGGAAATTAAGAATATCAATGTGCATTTCGGTGTAATCCACGCCCTAAAAGGTATTTCTCTCAAAGTCAATAAAGGTGAAATTGTTACCCTGATAGGGGCAAACGGAGCAGGCAAAACTACTACTTTGCGTACTATCTCAGGCCTAAAAAAACCCACTGACGGCCGTATTTTACTTGAGGGAAAAGATATAACCGGATCTACCGCTCAAGACAAAGTAGCAATGGGCATTTCACAGGCTCCGGAAGGTCGCCGGGTATTTTCAACCATGACTGTTTTAGAGAATTTGGAACTAGGCTCATATCTACGACACGATAAAACGGAAATTGCTAAAGATTTGAATACTGTATATGAGCATTTCCCGATACTGGCCGACCGAAAAAGACAAGCTGCAGGCACATTGTCAGGTGGAGAGCAACAAATGCTTTCTATTGGTCGCGCAATGATGAGCCGCCCAAGAATATTGCTACTTGACGAGCCTTCCATGGGTCTTGCTCCATTGCTAGTTCAGGAAATTTTTAATATAATTAAAGATATAAACAAGGCCGGCACAACAATCCTTCTGGTAGAACAAAATGCCAGTATGGCTTTGCAAATTGCCGGCCGGGCTTATGTAATGGAAACCGGGTCTATAGTACTTTCAGGTACAGGAGCCGAGCTTATGCAAAGCGATGATATTAAAAAAGCGTATTTAGGAGGTTAGTACTATGTTTGTAAGAAATAAGATGACTGCAAACCCTTTCACTATCTCTGCAGACCAAACCATTCCCGACGCGCATGAAATGATGGCCGAAAACGGTGTTAAGCGCCTGCCTGTTATGAAAAACGGAAAACTAGTGGGAGTGGTATCGAAAGAGGATATCGTGCAGGCTTCCCCCTCCAAGGCGACAACATTTAGCATGGGCGAAATCACTTATTTGCTTTCTAAAACAAAAATCAGCCAAATAATGAATAAAGATCCTATTATTATAACTTCAAATGCTCTTTTAGAAGAGGCTGCCATATTAATGAGAGATAATAATGTTAGCTTTTTGCCCGTTGTAGATTACGGTAAGCTAGTAGGAATTATTACCGAAAGTGATATATTCGATTCATTTATTGAGCTTTTAGGATTCCGCGAACCAGGAACACGCCTTACCGTTGAAGCAGATGATGCACCGGGAATAATGGCAAATTTGACAGGTATTATCGGAAATTTCGGGGCTAATATAAATCATGTGGCTGTATACCGCGGTTCAAGCGGTAAAAGCTCCGTTGTAATAGGGATTAATTCTATGAATACGGCTGAAATGGAAAAATCCATAGAAAGTCAGGGCTATAAAATCCAGTATAAATTGCAGAACAGAAAAGATGTATAAGAATTAAACATGAAAATTTAAAGGTTTCGGATAAGGCTTATAAACCTAATCCGGAACCTTCTTTTTTGTAGTCATTCAATTTTTTTATATTATTAAACATACCGAAAATAAGCTGCTTCTGGCTCCTTTAGCGGCGGTGCATCTTAAAATTAAAATGTCTCCCGCTTCTATAGGCGGTGGGAGGCATATTAATTTTGTTATAATACATTTATAGTACCCTGTTTTTTCTAGGTAAGCTTTCGAAAATATATATTGAGGTATGCTGAAATGAGAGAAATTGATGAAAGTGCAATTAAAGCACAAAACAATAAGGATTTCCTTGAAGTATTCATATGTGAGTATGAACCGTTTATAATGCATCTGTCTTATAAGATATTGGGCAAATATATACACAGGAGTGACGATCAGTGGTCAGTATCATTATCCGCATTTAATGAAGCTGTAAAGTCATATTCCTTTGAGAAGGGCAGTTTTATTTCTTTTGCAGAAAAAGTAATAAGAAGAAGGCTTTATGATTACATAAGAAAACAATCAAGTCATTCTCCTGAAGTTCTCGTAAATCCTCATGTTTTTGAAAATAACGCTGAGGAAGAGCAAGCAGCAATCGCTCATGAAATAATGGGAAAAGTTGCCGTTACACCAAATAACGATGCAAGACTTGAAATAGAAGAATTAGCCCAGACTTTGTTAGAATATGGTTTTTCTTTTTCAGATCTGGTTTCCGTATCACCAAAGGCAGTAAAAACTAAAATTGCCTGTGCAAAAGCTATTATATTTGTGGCGAAAAGGCCTATATTATTGAATGAACTAAAAAGCACTAAATATCTTCCCATAAAAATTATTACAGAAAATTTGAACATACCCCGAAAAATTATCGAAAGGCATAGAAAATATATAATAGCGGGAATAGAGATAACGTCCGGAAATTATCCCATTTTATCCGATTATCTTAAGTTTGTTAGAGAGGAGTTAGAAAGATGAAAAATATCGTATTGGAAATTAACCGTAATGAGGCAGTGATCCTCTCTGATGACGGAACTGTCTCAAAAATTAAAAACAAAGGCTATAGTATAGGACAGATGATAAGCATGAAAAACACTAAGAAACCAAAATCAAAAATTTATACCTTTGCGTCCGGTTTTGTCGCTGCAATGATTATTTTAACGGTAGGCGCATTTGCCTATTTCACCCCTGTAAGTTATGTAAGTCTGGATGTTAACCCTTCCATAGAATACTCGATTAATCTGTTTGACAGAGTATTGTCTATTAAATCCGTAAATGAGGACGGTGAAAAAATAATTCAAAATCTTAATCTTAAGAATAAAAAAATTGCAGTAGCATTGGAAGAAACTTTGGACAAGATAGTAGCTGAAGGCTACATAACAAAGGGCGAAAATGCCGGAGTTGTAATATCTGTATCAGACTCTGCAAAGGCAGAGGTTCTGATAAATGAGATTTTTGAAAAGACAGAAAAATATCTCGAAGAAAATAATGAAACAGCTGAAATTGACGTTGATGTTGAGGTGGAAGCTGTTGGGCGGGAAAGAGTAGCAGAAGCTCGTAAATTGGGCATTACCCCGGGAAAACTTAATTTGATTGAAAAATTAAGAGACAGTACTGATGACCCTGATGATTTTGTTATCGAAGATTGGATGGATAAATCTGTTAAGGAAATAAATAAAGCAGTTAACGAAAACAGAAAAAATAAAAAGGCTGATGACAAATTCGATGTCGAAGATGACGATGACGATGATGATAAGTATATAAAAGAAAGGAATCAGGAAAAAAATCAAGAGAAGAACACAGAACAGAATAAAGAAAAAAATATTAATGGCAAGAATCTAGGCAGTAATGCAGACGACGACGATGATGATGATGATAATTCCGAAAAAGAAAAGAATAAGGAAAAAAACACAGAAAATAATAAGGTAAAGAATAATAACGGTAAATTTCTAAGCAATAATAATGATGACGACAATGATGATGACGACAATTACGATGACGATGATGATGATAACAATGACAATGACAATGACGGCAATGACGCTGATGATGATGACAATGGCAATGACGCTGCTGCTGCTGATGATGATGATGACGACGATGACGACAACGACAACGATATCGGCAACGATAACAGGAATAATAATAAGAATAACAATAAAGATAAGTCAAATAACGGAAAATCAAAGAAATAACAAATCATATCCTTCCTTATTTATTTATTATGACTATTCTTATTAGCATCTATAGCAACCACGATTTCGGAGTTCACCGGATCGTGGTTTTTTTTATAACAAATTTAAAAAATTAAAAGATCATTAGCTTCGTTAGCCGTCATTCTAAATGGAGCAAAGCAAAATGAAAGATCTTTTATGTTAACGGAAAATACCCTTATTGAAAAAATATGATAAAATAGTATTTACAGACATATACACAGAAAGGTTTGATAAACTTGAACAGATGTCCCTGGTGCGGTACTGATGAATTATATATGAAATATCACGATGAAGAATGGGGTGTTCCCGTTCACAATGATAATAAACAATTTGAGTTTTTGGTTCTAGAGTCGGCACAGGCCGGCTTAAGCTGGATAACAATCCTTCGTAAGCGAGAAAACTACCGGAAGGTTTATGACGGGTTTGACCCGGTCAAAGTTTCTCAATATGACGAAAATAAAGTAAATGAGCTTATGCATAACGCAGGAATTATAAGAAACCGAAGAAAAATTGAAGCCTCTATCAATAATGCCCGCTGCTTTTTAAAAGTACAAAAGGAATTCGGCAGCTTTGACAATTATATCTGGAGCTTTGTTAATAATAAACCTGTGAAAAATCATTGGACTGAAATTTCGCAGGTTCCCGCTAATTCCGAGCTTTCCGACAGGATCAGCAAGGACTTAAAATCTAGGGGCTTTAGATTCTTGGGTAGCACCATAGTCTATTCCCATCTTCAGGCCACCGGGATAATAAACGATCATATAACCTCATGTTTCAGGTATAATGCAAAGACCAACATTTAGAGGAAATTATGTCTAAGATATAAATATTTAAGTTGCTAATCATTATTATAGTATTATATTTTCCGGG
>JBMNTI010000141.1:0-5721 GCA_050945655.1 Acetivibrionales bacterium
CTAACGGTTTAGCAAACCGTCCCCTTCGACCTGCTTGGGTACTTCTCCATCATTTATATGAAATACAGGGTGTGAGAGGTGAGATCCAGCTTATACCCCACTTCTCATTTCCCATGACTCACTTTTATTGGCGGAGAGAGTGAGATTCGAACTCACGGTAGGCTCACACCTACGCCGGTTTTCAAGACCGGTGCCTTAAACCAACTCGACCATCTCTCCATAAATTTTTACGTGACGGATTATATTCTACAACACGAAAAGGGCTTTGTCAACACTATGAAGGGCATGGGATAACTCCCATGCCCTTTATTTAAATACGCTTTTGGCTCATCCATCCGGGTCACTGTACCCCGCAACAGTTACCCCGGTTGTCCTGCGGAGTTTCTATTCGCAATTTCGATCGCCTTTTTTACCATATTTCCGCAATCTCTGGATGAAACTGATCCCCATCCTTCTTTGCTTACCTGCTCATATACACCAAGTTCACGGGCAATCTCATGTTTCAGATCTTCTGACATAACCCTATGTCTGCTCATGATCCATATCCCTCCTTGTTGATGAACCTAAGCGTACAAAATTATATTTTCCCATTCTCAAAACTTTATTCTGTGAAGTTTTAACAGTGTTATCCACAGAAATCCACAAGTCTGTGGATAAAATAAAAACCCTCATAGCCCGCACTATATGCAGGTTATAGGGTTTCTGTTACCAATTAATGCTCATTTCGGGGTTTTTTCTGTGGATACTTTCTTATTTTGTCCACAAGTCGTCATTACAACTTAACTTCTTATCTATTATTGAAAATTCTCATATATATTTTATCATATTTTTTTCTAATTCTACATGTTTCGTCATAATAATTTTGTAAGATCAATGTATTTTTTGTCCTTTGCACGAGATTACATAGCCTTTCATGTTACTTAAACTTCAAACTTATGTCTGCGGCCCTAACAGAATGCGTTAGGCTTCCTGACGAAATCAAATCCACACCTGCTTTTGCCACAGCGGCCAGATTTTCTTCCGTGATATTCCCGGATGCCTCTGTAAGGGCTCTTCCATTAATATATGCTACCGCTTCTTTCATGGCTTCCGGATCCATATTATCAAGCATAATAATGTCTGCTCCGGCAGCAATAGCCTCTTTTACCTGCTCCATCGACTCTGTTTCAACTTCAATTTTTATTGTATGAGGCACATACGCTCTTGCCTTTTTCACGGCAGTTGTTATTCCTCCCGAAGCCTTGATATGATTGTCTTTTATCAAAACACCGTCCGATAAACAAAATCTATGATTAGTGCCCCCACCTATCCTCACGGCCATTTTATCGAGATAACGCAATCCAGGCACTGTTTTTCTTGTGTCAACTATTTTTGAATTCGTTCCTTTAAGGATATCCGCAAATTTTCTTGTAGCAGTTGCTATTCCTGACATACGCTGAAGTAAATTCAGCGCTGTTCTTTCAGCCTTGAGCATAGCTCTAGAATTACCTGATATTTGCATAATAACAGTACCGGCACTTACCTTATCCCCATCATTTACATACCGCTCAAAGTAGATATGCGGATCAAGCAAGGCAAATACCCGGGGAAAAACCTCAACACCCGCAATTACACAATCCTCTTTTGCGATCAGTCTGGCATAGCTCGCCTCGTTTTCATGTATTGTACTTTCAGTTGTAATGTCTCCCATTGGCATGTCTTCCTTAAGCGCACGCCATATTATTTCGTCAATCAATACATAATCGATCATTTTGGGATCCCTCCCTGAAAGACAATATTCTTAAGCCAGTTTTTGTCATCCGAATCAGGAAAATCACTCCTGAAATGGGCTCCTCTGCTCTCTTCCCTTAGCAAAGCGGCTTTCACTACCATTTTTGAAAGTGTCAGCATATTTATTAATTCCATAAACTGAGTATGAACAACTCTTTCGCCTTCAACCTCATTTGTCATTTTTTCAATTGCCTCCATCGCGGTGCAAAGACTATCTTTGCTTCTTATAATGCCAACGTTCTGGCTCATGACAAATTGCAGCTTATTTATCATAGATGCAACATCAATGCCTGTTTTTTTCCGTTCCTTCTTATAGTTTACTCTCGGCTTAAAACCTTCTCTCATCTTTATTTGGTTCAGGTTCTCCTTCACCTGGAGGCCTATTCTCCTTCCAAAGACCAAACCCTCTAAAAGAGAATTGGATGCCAGGCGGTTGGCTCCGTGAATACCGTTGCATGCGGCTTCACCCACTGCGTAAAATCCTCTTATCTTAGTTTTGCCCCATTCGTCGGTCTTGATTCCACCCATGCTATAGTGTTGGCAAGGAGCTACGGGTATAAAATCCTTAGACATGTCAAAGCCATAAGAAAGGCAAGTCTTGTAAATCATAGGGAAACGGTGCTCTAAAAACTGCTTTTCTTTATGGGTTATATCAAGAAAAACATGGTTGACCCCGGTCTTTTGCATCTCCTGAAAAATAGCTCTTGAAACAACATCTCTGGGGGCCAGCTCTTTCATGGGGTGATATTTCTCCATGAACCGTTCGCCTTTATTATTGCGCAAAAATGCTCCTTCTCCGCGTACGGCCTCAGATATCAGAAAATTCTGGTTATCCGGATGGAACAGAACAGTAGGGTGAAATTGAACGAACTCCAAATCCATCAGTTCGGCTCCTGCTCTGTAAGCAAAAGCCGCTCCGTCTCCATTTGCAACCTCTGGATTAGTTGTTTTTGCATATAGTCTTCCATATCCTCCGGATGCGCAGACAACAACCGGCGCAAAATATGCTTTTAGCTCAGTTCCGTCTTCGTTTGAAGTCAAAACTCCTTTACATTCCCCGTCTTCGGTAAGAATATCTACGGCAAAAGTCTGTTCCCGTATGGTCACATTATCCAATCCTGATACTGCGCTTACAAGCGTATCACAGACTTCTTTGCCGGTGGCGTCTCCGGTATGTATAATTCGGTTCATGCTATGGGCTGCTTCTCTGGTAAGAGACAGCCGCTTATCACTGTCCCGATCAAAATTAACTCCGTATAAACAAAGGGTAGCAATATTATCTGCGGCTTCAGTAACCAGGGCATTAACCGCCATTTCATCACAAAGGCCTACTCCGGCATATATTGTGTCTTTAAAATGAAGACTCGGGGAATCGTTTTGATCCAGGGAAACAGCAATTCCGCCTTGGGCCAGAACCGAGTTGTTTATCTCTATGGATTCCTTTGTAATGATCAGTATCTTAGCATTCCTTGGTGAGGACAAGGCAGTATAGACTCCCGCTATGCCGCTCCCTATAATTACCACATCATAAAATTCACAGGGCAGATTATCAGTGTCAAAGTCAATAAGATATCGATCCTGTATCCCGTGTTCTTCCTGTCTAAGCTCCTGCATCAGTATTCACCTTCAAATATTTAATAATGTCACTTTACCTTAAGCATTCTTTCCAGGCTTAAAGCCGCTCTCTTTATTGTTCTCTCATCCAGTATTATTTCATGTTTCATGTCCCGAAGCGATTCGTAGAGAGTCTCCATAGATGTCTTTTTCATATTGGGACAAATGAACCTATACTTAAGCATATAAAAAGCTTTGTCGGGATTTTTCTTCTTAAGCTGGTGCAAAATACCCTCTTCGGTACCTATAATAAACTCCCGCTTATCCGAGCTGGTGCAAAAATCTATTATTTGCTTGGTACTCCCAACAAAGTCGGCCAACTCAACCACCTCGGGAGGAGCTTCCGGATGTATTGCCAGTACGGCATTTGGGTAAGCTGCTCTGGCCTCGGCAACATGCATTGTTGTAAGAGCATTATGAGTCGGGCAAAAACCGGCCCAGAATATGAATTCCTTATCCGGAACCTGCTTTGCAACATATTGTCCTAGATTTCTGTCGGGAAGAAAAATAATCTGTTTATTCGGAGCAGAACGTACAACCTTTTCCGCAATTGATGAAGTGCAGCAAATATCGCATTCGGCTTTTATGGCTGCTGTGGTATTTACATAGCAGACTACGGTAGCTTCCGGATATTTTTCCTTTAGTTTTTTCAGATCTTCCACGTTTGCCATATCTGCCATAGGGCATCCTGCGTCAATTGCAGGAAGAAGGACGGTTTTTTCAGGTGAAAGGATTTTTGCGCTTTCAGCCATAAAATGTACGCCGCAAAATACTATAACGTCTTTATCTGTTGTTGCACAATAGCGGCTTAATTCAAAGGAGTCGCCAACCATATCGGCAATGTCCTGTATTTCGCCATCCTGATACAGATGAGCTACAATAATCGCATTCCGCTCTTCTTTTAGCCGAAGAATCTCATTTCTATAATCCATTACTTATGTTCCTCACTTAATATTTAATATTTTCTGTCCCTATAAGGGCGAACCTGATCAAAAAAACGCTTCCGGTTCTTCGCAACCTGGCGCTTCATCTTAATCCAGTTGATAAAGTCTTCCCCAAAAAATATTAAATAATTTATGATAGCTACTAAAATTGCTACCGCCTGATACCATGCTCCAATTCTTATATTAAAATAAATTGAGTATAATAAAAACGCCGCATCCAGCATACCTAAATATTTTACTTTTATCGGCAATACGAAAAAAATTAAAAATTCCTGCTCAGGAAATAGAGTGGCATAGGCTAAAAATAAAGACATATTGAGGTAGTATCCGGTCATGTTTCCGGCCCCGGCAAAAATATAGGTTATAAAAGCCGCAAATATTGAACCGAGCATTCCCACAAAATAATATACATTAAGCTTAAACGTACCCCAATAACGATCCAGCGATTCGCCCAGCATATAAATCAAATATACTGAAAACAGGATCCAAAATATACTGAAGGTTTCAGGGATAAAGACAAACGTAATTATTCTCCAAACTTCCAGGTTCTTTACAATTCTTTCCGGATTAAGAGTAAGCAGCCCTACAATGCCAAAACCGCCCGTAAGTATACTGAGTATAAATACGGCCAGATTCAATACGGCAATATATAAGGTTAAATTACTGATGGCGTAGCGACCATATCTTAGTTCAAGCCTTGATAGGCGCTTCATTATAAATCACTCCTGATAAAATCAATACATTTTACATTATTATACGGCAAATAAGGCACAAGTACAATGAACTTTTAGCATATGATTTTATGCCTGATACTTTGAATTCTTTTATCTTGCTCATCTTGGAGCCTATACATACCCTTTGTTTTCGGCAGACTGTGCGAAAACTGTTTTGAAATACAGGTTATAATATTTGATTATGCAATCGTAAATAAGCGGCGTGGTTGCTGCGATTTAAAGCGAAGCAAGGATTGCGTAGCGAGCGCGACTGGAAACAGGATGTTGGAGATGGAGCGCTAAATCGCAGAAGATCCTTCGCTGACGCTCAGGATGACATATGTCAGTTTCAGCCGCTAAACCCGCATAGATTTAATACTATTAATAGCTTTCGCAGAGTCTGTCGACAGCGGTTCGTATAACTCTGGAACCTCTAGCCGATATCATGCGTGCCGCTCAGGAATTTCATCCGGAAATTATTCGCGACCGCTACGCAATCCTTCTCCGCTTCACGCATGACATCGGCAGCGGTTCCTATTGATATTAAACGTTATAAAGCGGAGCAAGGTTTCTCATATAAAAATAATGAGCCAAAGGATACGTTCCCTTAGCTCATTCGTCTCACTTAACTCATTATCCGCATTTGGAATAGCCGCAGTTCCTGCAAACTACGCAGCCAC
>JBMNTI010000142.1:0-5710 GCA_050945655.1 Acetivibrionales bacterium
TGCTTGCATAGATTTAATTCTATTGATAGTTTTCGCACAGTCTGTCGGAGTGAAGTCCTTTTCGAATAAATTTGAAAGGTATGATGGTGAATATGATAAAGTTTGGAACAGGCGGTTGGCGTGCAATAATTGGGGATGGATTCGTTAAGAATAATGTGCAACTGCTTATGTCGGCAATTGCAAAAAAAATGAAGTCTGAAAACGTAGCAGAACGGGGGATTGTAATAGGATATGATCGGCGTTTTTTATCAAAGGAAGCTGCAAGATGGGCAGCAGAGGCTATGGCAGGCCAGGGGATCCCTTGCTTTTTTGTTAACCGGCAAGCGCCGACCCCTCTTATAATGTTTACGGTTAAACATATGGGGCTGCCTTTTGGAATTTCAATCACCGCCAGCCATAATCCCGCCATTTACAACGGAGTTAAGGTATTTATGGAGGCTGGGCGTGATGCGAATGAATTGCTGACCGGGGAGCTTGAAGAATATGCTGCCGGTCTTACACCTGCCGATATAGTCGTAACATCATTTGATGAAGCAGTTGAAACAGGCACAATTAAGTTGATCGATCCTATAAACGAATATATAGACAGCATAATAAGTGCGCTGGATATTGAGGCTATCCGCAATACCCACTTAAAAATCGTACTTGATCCCATGTATGGTGTGAGCAAGACTGCACTACAGACAATTTTGCTGACTGCGCGCTGTGATGTGGATGTGATTCACGATCGGCATGACACCTTGTTTGGGGGGCGTTTGCCGACACCTAACCATAAAACCCTTGCCGGCCTTATCAACTATGTTGAGGAGAATAAATGCGATATCGGTATAGCAACCGATGGAGATGCGGACCGTCTGGGTATTGTGGATGACTGTGCCCAGTTTTTGCATCCTAACAC
This sequence comes from Acetivibrionales bacterium, assembly GCA_050945655.1. Taxonomy (GTDB): domain Bacteria; phylum Bacillota; class Clostridia; order DSM-8532; family DSM-8532; genus DTU059. The sequence goes on from JBMNTI010000142.1 coordinate 899, forward strand.
CATTCTGGTGCTGCTATATTATTACCTCTTAAAATATAAGGGGTGGCGCGGCTGTGCCGTACGCAATGTTGCCACAACCCACCTTCTTAACAGGATAGCAAAGGATTATGATGAGATTTGTTACGAGGTTCCGGTAGGATTTAAGTATATATCAACAAAAATGGCTGAAACCAATGCCATTATCGGTGGCGAGTCATCGGGGGGACTTACCGTACGCGGTCATATTCAGGGAAAAGACGGTATATATGCCGCGGCTCTGTTGGTGGAGATGATAGCTAAAACAGGCAAGAGCCTGTCTTCTCTCTATAAAGAGATTAAAGAAAAATACGGGACTTATGATATGACCGAAGATGACTACTGCTTCTCCGAGTCAAAGAAACAGTATATCAGCGATATTCTTTACAATGACAAATTACTTCCTGAATTCCCTTATGAGATTGATAAGGTCTCCTATTTGGATGGGTGCAAGGTTTATTTTAAGAACGGGGGCTGGATTATTGCAAGGTTTTCCGGAACCGAACCCCTGCTGCGTATTTTTTGCGAAATGCCGACAATAGAAGAAGCTAAAAAAACCAGCGATAAACTGGCGAAATTTCTTTCATTGGAATAATAAAAACAGGCGGTTTACCGTATGTTGACGACAGCAAAAAATTCAGACTGTGCGGAAACTATCAATAGTATTAAATCTGTGCAAGTTTAGCAGCTGTAGATTGCTGCGATTTAGCGCTCCATCTCCAACATCCGGTTTCCAGTCGCGCTCGCTACGCAATCCTGCTCCGCTTTAAATCGCAGCAACCACGCCGCTTATTTACGATTGCATAATCTGATATCAATAGTATTAAATCTGTGCAAGTTTAGCAGCTGTAGTTGACATCTGTCATCCTGAGCGTCAGCGAAGGATCTTATTGTTTAACCCAAAGATCCTTCACTCCACTTCGTTCCGTTCAGGATGACACGTATGGCGTTTCGTTACGTTCAGGATGACACGTATGGCGTTTCGTTACGTTCAGGATGACCCGTATGGCGCGGAACGTAATGAGGAATGTCATCAATGCATATTGCACGTTCCTGCATGTCAAAACAGTTTTCGCACAGTTTGATAAATCGCTTAGCAACTTATGATATAATTTAAAGTGAATTCCAATTACATGATTATATTTCTTATATGCATATTATAGTGGTTTTTGCAAAGCCTTATGATGCATGACAAATGGGGTGCTTAGCATTTGAGTAAGCTGGTAAACATAACTAAAAGCAAACTATCGCTAAGGTCATGGCTCGTAATTATTATAGCATTGTGCTGGGTAGTCCCTATCGGCATTTTGGGCGGGGTTATGAGCTATTATATAACTCACAATATCACAAACCAGATTACACAATCTATCAATTCCTCAGTTGAAAATGCGGTAAAGCTTTCGGCTTCGCAGCTGGACTCTGCTGTAATAGCATCCCGGTATGCTTCTTATAATACTACTATCAAGGATGCATACGCCGAATATCTTTTAACTTCAAACAAAATGCATCTTTATGATCAAATTACCTCTTTTTTATCTCAACAGTACAAATACGACGGTTTGTTTCTAATCAGTGCCTTCTTTTTACATAATGGTTCCGATACTTTTTTCTACACATACAATGAGGTCAATGACTCAAACTACGGCAATGTAAGAAATTATTTTGTAAATGCACATGAGCAGATTTCAAAAGCAGCAAAGGAGCTGGGTACTGAAATAGCCTTTTTTAATATAAACAACAATATTTACATGGTACGAAATCTGATGGATGCAAACTTTATACCCTTCGGAGCATTGGTTTTACAGTTGGACGTTGAGGATATGTTTGGTAATCTGACAAATGTAGCGTGGCAAAGCGCAGCCACCATATTTTTGAATAATACTCCTATTGTGCTGGAAGGCGAACCGCTGGATCCGGACGGGCTTTCCATCGAATTCCCGCCAAATAAGCAGGAATACCGTAAAGTAAAAGGATTGAATTATGTATATGGAATGAAAAAAACAGAGGCTGTGGATCTATCATATATTATCGAGATCGACAGTACCGTCTTAATGCAGGAAGCTAAGAGAATCCGGCTCCTGCTCATTATTCTGCTTATTGCCATGTTTCCTTTTTTAGGATTGGCAATAAACTTTTTTACTCAAAATGTGACAAAGCCTACCAGGTGTCTGATTACTGCGGCACGCGGCATAGAGGATGAAAAATATGGAGTTACGGTGGAAAAAGAACCACATAATAAGGAATTTAAATACCTTACCGACGCATTCAATCAAATGTCTTTAAAGCTGCAGTATCAGTTTAACCGAATCTACAAGGAGGAGCTTGCTTTGCGTGATGCGCGCATCATGGCACTGCAGTCCCAGATCAACCCTCATTTTTTGAATAATACGCTGGAAATTATTAATTGGGAGTCCCGTATTTCTAAAAATGGTAAGATAGCGCGAATGATCGAGGCACTTTCTTCCATGCTTAACGCCGCTTCAGACAGGGAAGGCAAGCCGTTCATCCGTCTTTCGGAAGAAATGATTTACGTAGATTCCTACTTGTACATAATTTCTGAGCGGTTTGGCAAGCGGCTTAAAGTAAGCAAGATGATTGAGCCTGACGTATTGGATTATTATGTTCCCCGGCTGATTACCCAGCCGATCATTGAGAATGCGGTAGAGCATGGAATGCATCCACAGCAGCAGTGTGAAATTATTATCCGCGCATTTGTTTCCGCAAGCACCCTAACCATTGAGGTAGAAAACAATAAAGCGCTGACAGACGAAGACTTGATTAGAATCAAACAGCTGCTATATGACGAGAATGCAGCATCTACCAGTCTGGGCATACGCAATGTGCATCAGAGGTTGCGTATTCTTTACGGAGACAAGGGTGGTCTTTTTGTGAAAAATAATCAAAGCGGACACACCGTTTTCCAGATCATTATTGCGATTTAACAAAGAAAACAATAATATGCAACAAAGCACAACTCTGTCTATTAATTTTTATAGCAGCTAATTGTAACATGATTATATAAAGTAAAAATCTGTTTTACTTTTCATGAAAATGCTAGGAGGTCAGATTAATGAAAAAAATAATTGCGTTGCTTCTCTCTGCAATTCTTTGCTTCTCGGTATTTACAGCCTGTCAGCAGTCCAAACCCACAGAACAGAATAAAAACAACGAAAGTCCAAGTCCAAGTCCAAGTACTGGTCCCGTGGAAATCACCGTAGTAACCTCATACGGCGGCGATGACGGAAATCGTGCAAATTATGAGGAGGCTTATAAAGCATTTGAGGCATCTACCGGCAACATCGTTAAGGATGGTTCAGGTACCGCGAATGAAGAATGGAAAGCCAAAATAATGGCTGACTTTGAAACAGGCGCAGAGCCAGACGTACTTTTCTATTTTGCGGGGGTTGATGCAAACAAGCTCATTGAAAACGGAAAGGTTGTCAGCATAGAAGAGATTCGTTCGGTTTATCCTGAATATGCTTCCAACATGAAGGAAGATATTCTTCCGGTTTCTCCAGCAGACGGTAAAAAGTATACGGTTCCTGTAAACGGCTACTGGGAAGGCCTGTATGTGAACAAGAAGGTTCTTGCCGACTGCGGGGTTGAAGTGCCCGGCGCAGACTATACCTGGGATCAGTTCCTTGCCGACTGTGAGACCATAAAGAGCAAAGGTTACACTTCTGTAGCTGCTTCATTACAGGAAATACCGCATTACTGGTTTGAGTTTACAATATTTAATCATGGTTCTGTACAAACTCACAACAATCTACCCGGCTCTTCTTCGGATAATTCCGGAAAGGCCTGGACTGCTGGCATCAACGATATAAAAACAATGTATGAGAAAGGATATTTCCCTGTAAACACTCTAACGGCAACCGATGCGGAAATCTTTCAGATGATGGTTGAAGACAAGGCTGCATTCGCTATCGACGGTTCATGGAAAATCGGCTGGTTCCAGGAAAACGCAAAAAACATCGATGATTTTACAGTTACATACGTTCCCGGCCGAAACGACAGAAAAGCTACAGATATAATCGGTGGACTTTCAATGGGATACTATATCACCAGGAAAGCCTGGAATGATCCCGTTAAACAAAAGGCGGCAGTTGATTTTGTAACAGCTATGACCAGGGATGATGTAGTTTCCAAATTTGGTGCAACCGCAGTAACTGCTCTTAAGAATGGCGCTGTTCCTCCCGCCAATGCAGATTCACTGATGCTTGCAGCAATCGAAATGACAAAAGGCTCTACCGGTATTGCTCCGGCAACTCAGGACAATCTCAATCAGACCGCCCGGGCTTCACTATTTGCTAATATCAAGAACATTGTAACAGGCAGTATTACAGCCGAGGCTGCAATTGATGAGGCACTTTCCATAACCGAATAACGGATATCCGGACATCTATTGTATCTTTACATTTTGCGCAAATACTATTTTGATATGCAGATTGTAATATTATTACGAAATCACAAATGCGGTGTAGTTGCTGCGATTTAAAGCGAAGAATGGATTGCGTAACGAGTGCGACTGGAAACAGGATGTTGGAAATTGAGTGCTAAATCGCAGCAGACTACAGCCGCTAAACTTGGATAGACTTAATACTTGATAGTTTTTGTACAGTCCGTGTAAAAGCCGAAGGGCGTCTGTTAAGGCTCTCCGGCTTTATTAATAAGATAGTGTAAAGTAACTTATGAAAAAATGACATTTAGCAATTTTGGACTGAAATGGACCTTGAAAAGTGAAGAACGTGCCAAGTTTCCGCATTTATTCCACGATCCTCTTGACAATGAGCCTCC
>JBMNTI010000143.1:0-5634 GCA_050945655.1 Acetivibrionales bacterium
CGCTGGCCATTGTTTATTGACAAGGGAACCAGCGGTGAATATAATGATTCTAGTAGTATGGTTTACCCTTTGGGTATCATTAAATTATGTAGCACGGAGGAATGGTTATGAAAAGAATAGCAAGAGCTGTGGCAATTTTGCTTGTCATGGCATCGATTCTGTTATTTGCAGGGTGTGGAAAGAAGAAGGATAACCCTGTGGTCGGCATCATCCAATACGTTGAACATGTCGCATTGGATTCGGCACGTGAAGGTTTTATCAACGCTTTAAAAGACAATGGATACGTTGAAGGCGAGAATATTACATTTGACATCCAAAATGCTCAAGGTGATCAAACAAATCTATCTACCATAAGCGATCGATTTGTCAGCAACAATGTAGATTTGGTGCTGGCTATTGCAACACCTGCCGGTCAGTCGATCGCCGGAAAGACAGATAAGATTCCCATTCTGGGAACAGCTATTACAGATTATGTAGCTGCGAGATTGGCAAATAGTAATGAAGCCCCTGGAACTAATGTCAGCGGAACAACAGATATGAACCCGATTAAAGAACAAATCGAACTTCTTGTCAAGCTTGCCCCGGATGCCAAAACTGTTGGTGTACTATATACTTCAAGTGAGGATAACTCAATTCTCCAGGCCGCTATTGCCAGAGAGCATATAGAAGCCATGGGGCTTAAATATGTAGAAGTTACCGTAGCCAATTCTAACGATGTACAGCAGGCTACCCAGTCCATTGTAGAAAAATGTGACGCTATTTACATACCGACCGATAATACCTTTGCGACTGCAATACCTACTGTTTACGGAGTGACATCAAAATCCAAGACACCCGTTATTTGCGGTGAAGCCGGAATGGTAGAAAACGGAGGGTTAGCGACTCTTGGTATAAACTATTATGATTTGGGCTATCAAACCGGTCTTATGGCAATCAAAATACTGAAAGGTGAAGCAGAACCTGCAACTATGCCTATTGAAAGAGCCAGTAAATTTGATTTTGCCATTAACGGTGCTGTGGCTGAGGAAATCGGTCTGGAAATACCTTCGGATCTTTTGGAATACGTAATCGATAAATAAAAGCAAAACAGCTTAGTTATACAATTGATTAGATTCAATAGGACTCGGGAAAAGGATGGACAAACATGCTTGAAATTATTAAAGGTGCGGTTTCCCTGGGTTTGCTATGGGCAGTCATGACAATAGGAGTGTACATAACCTATCGTGTCCTGGATATTGCAGATCTTACGGTGGAAGGCAGCATTGCTCTGGGCGCGGCTATTGCCGCACAAGCAATTTCCAAAGGGATCAATCCTTTTGTGGCAACCGGTATTGCTCTTTTGGGAGGGATGGCTGCCGGATTAGTAACCGGCTTATTACACACACAGCTTAAGATTCCTGCCCTGTTGTCAGGTATACTTACAATGATTGCACTATACTCAATAAATCTTCGCGTTCTGGGAAAGGCAAGCCTTTCATTATTGCGTATGGAAACAGTCTATACGGCATTTGAAAGGCTTGGCCTTGATTCTTCCTGGGCAGTTATTTCATTGGGTTTTATAAGTGTTTCATTCGTTATTTGTTTTCTATATTGGTTTTTCGGGACAGAGGTCGGCTGCGCCATAAGGGCAACCGGAAATAATCCCAACATGGTTCGGGCCCAGGGTATAAACACAAATACTATGATAATTATCGGGCTTATATTAAGTAACGGGCTCGTTGCACTAAGCGGGGCGCTTATAGCACAAAACCAAACCTTTGCCGATGTCCAGATGGGTGCAGGCTCAATTGTTATTGGGCTTGCATCGGTAATAATAGGCGAGGTGTTGTTCGGGAGGCGAAATTTCTTCCTGAGACTGATTTCCCTTGCCATGGGTGCTATTACATATCGGATCATAATAGCATTTGTATTAAAGCTTGGTATGCACAGCAATGACTTGAAGCTCTTTACTGCTCTTACCGTAGCTGTGGCTTTAGCTCTTCCGATTATTAAAGCATATCTCAACCCGCCTAAAATATCTATTGAGGAGGGTGAGCAGGATGCTTAGAGTAAACGGTCTTTTTAAAGTGTTTAATCCCGGTACGGTAAATCAGAAGATTGCACTGCAAAGTGTAAGCTTTAATATGGAGGAAGGGGAATTTGTAACCCTTATAGGCGGAAACGGAGCCGGAAAGTCCACCTTGCTGAACTGTGTAGCCGGAGTATATGGTGTTGAAAAGGGGACAATATTTATTGACGGCGTGGATGCTACAAAACTTCCCGAGCATAAGCGAGCCTCTATGCTGGGACGGGTTTTTCAGGATCCTATGATGGGTACCGCATCCGATATGATTCTTGAAGAAAATTTGGCTTTAGCAATACGCCGGGGTCAATCCAGAGGCTTAAGATGGGGTATAACCGGCAAGGAAAGAGAAACTTACAGAGAGATGCTGTCTCATTTGGATTTGGGGCTTGAAAACAGGCTTCATACTAAAGTAGGGCTGCTTTCAGGAGGACAAAGACAAGCTGTAACCCTTCTGATGGCAACGATAAAAAGACCCAAGCTACTTCTTTTGGATGAACATACCGCTGCCCTTGACCCAAAAACAGCAGCGAGGGTATTAGCTCTGACAGATCAACTGATTTCCGAAAATAAATTGACCACAATGATGGTGACCCACAATATGCGTGATGCCATAAAACATGGTAACCGTTTGATAATGATGCATGATGGGCGGATAATACTGGATATCAGAGGCGAAGAAAAGAAGAAGCTTACAGTGGAGAATCTTTTGGAGCGCTTTGGAAGCGTTAGTGGCGAGGAGTTCACTTATGACCGTGCGTTGCTGTCATAAGTAATTTAGGGCCATGGACTCTATATGTATATTTTTCTCTTGATATAGCTTTCTCTATTTTTTTTTGTTATTGAATTATAATTTTTATTCAAGCTCTGCAATAATGTATAATTTATTGCAAGTTTGTCTATTCAATCAGAAATGCAACCCCTTTATAATAAAGATGTGCTTTATTGTAAAGGGGTGTTTAATCATGGATTATGGGTATTTTGATGATAAAAACAGGGAATATGTCATACAAAGGGTCAATACTCCCGTTTCCTGGATCAATTATATTGGTGTCGGCGATATGTGCGCTGTCCTCAATCAGACAGCAAGCGGCTATGTATTTTACAAATCACCTCAATATCACCGAATTACCCGTTTCAGACCAAACTCACCCATTGAAGGCCCCGGACACTATGTTTATCTGCGGGACGATGAAACCGGAGAGTATTGGAGTATATCATGGCAGCCTGTTGGCAAAGACCTTAATAAAGCAAAATATGTGTGTCGGCATGGACTTTCATACTCAGTCTATAGCTGTGAATATAACGAAATTAAGGCAAGCCAGACCGTATTTATACCCATAAATGACCCGGTAGAAATATGGGATGTTGTATTAACCAATGAATCAGACAGGATAAGACACATAAGCGTTTTCTCATATATGGAGTTTTCATTTCATCATATCGAAATGGATAACCAGAATTTTCAGATGAGTTTGTATGCTTCAGGCAGTGATTACGACGACGGAATCATTGAGTATGATTTATTCTATGAAGAATGTGGTTATCAGTGGTTTGGAGCCAGCTTTACACCTGACAGCTTTGATTGTGTGAGGGATAAATTTTTAGGCTCATATCGTAATGAGTCAAATCCGATTGCGGTAGAGCGGGGAAGCTGCTCAGGAAGTTTTGAGAAAACAGGCAACCACTGCGGTGTACTGCATAAGAAGATGATGCTTGCTCCGGACGAAAGAATTCGCATAGCTTTTATGCTTGGAGAGGGACGTCGGTCTGAAGGTATAATAACACGAAAAAAATATTCAGATTTTGTACGGCTGGATGAAGAATTCGAAAAAATTAGGCAGTTTTGGGATGATAAGTTGTCACGTCTTCATGTCGATACGCCCAATCAGAACATGAATACATCCTTAAATATATGGAATCTATACCAGTCGGAAATTAATCTGATGTTCTCACGGTTTGCCTCGTTCATTGAGGTAGGGGGGCGTACCGGTATTGGCTATCGTGACACTGCTCAGGATTCTATGGCTATTCCCCATTCCAACCCGAAAAAAAGTCGTTCCCGGATCATTGAACTGTTGCGCGGCTTGACTTCCGATGGGTACGGGCTACATCTGTTCCAACCCGAATGGTTTGATCCTGAGCTTGCAGGAAAACAGCAGAGCTTTAGATCCCCCACAGTTATTCCAACTCCGTCAAGTAGCGAAATTGTACACGGCATAAAGGATGCCTGTTCGGATGATGCGCTATGGCTGATTGCTTCCATATGCGAATATATCAAGGAAACCGGGGAGTTATCCTTGTTGGATGAGAAGGTAACCTATGCCGACGGTGGTGAAGATACGGTATATGAACACATGATGCGGATTCTTGACTTCTCAGCACGGGAGGTAGGGGCTAACGGCATATGCAAAGGTTTGCGGGCTGACTGGAACGACTGCCTTAATCTTGGTGGTGGCGAAAGTGCTATGGTAAGTTTTCTCCATTATTGGGCAATCTCATATTTTATTGATCTTTCCCGTTTTGTACAAAAAACCGAATATATCGAAAAATATAAAAAGATGGCTGATAGGGTCAAAAAGGCCTGCGAAGAAAATTTGTGGGACGGAAACTGGTATATCCGCGGAATCACAGCTTCAGGGCGTAAAATTGGCACCAGGGAAGACGAAGAAGGCCGAGTCCATCTGGAATCCAACGCATGGGCTATCTTTTCAGGCCTTGCCGACAAAGACCGTGGTATACTGGCCATGGATGCTGTAGACGAATATCTGTATACAGATTACGGGTTGCTTTTAAATGCACCTTCCTATACGAAGCCTGACGATGAGATAGGCTTTGTAACCCGCGTATACACGGGGGTCAAGGAAAACGGGGCAGTGTTCAGCCATCCCAATCCCTGGGCATGGTGTGCAGAATCGGTATTGGGGCGTGGTGACAGGGTCATGAAGTTTTACAACGCGCTTCTTCCGCAAAACCAGAATGATATTATCGAAATCCGCGAAGCCGAGCCATATTCCTACTGCCAGTTTATAATGGGCAGGGATCACACTGCCCACGGACGTGCCAGGCACCCGTTTATGACGGGTACGGCCGGCTGGGCGTATTTTGCGGCAACACGGTATATTCTGGGAGTACGTCCCGATTATGACGGGCTTATTATAGATCCCTGCATCCCTTCAGACTGGAAAAGCTACAATATGACACGTATTTGGCGTGAAGCGGTGTATGTGATTCATATAGAGAATCCCTTAGGGGTTTGTAATGGTGTTCAAAGGATGCTGATTAATGGTAGCGAAGTACAAGGCAAAGTCCCGCAGCAGCCGAAGGGCTCCCATAACCGGGTATATGTACTCATGGGATAGTGAGATAAGGTCGGCAGACTGTGCGAAAACTGTTTTAACATGCAGGTAATAATATTTGATTATGCAATTGTCAATAAGCGGATTGCTTGCATAGATTTAATTCTATTGATAGTTTTCGCACAGTCTGTCGGAGTGAAGTCCTTTTCGAATAAATTTGAAAGGTATGATGGTGAATATGATAAAGTTTGGAACAGGCGGTTGGCGTGCAAT
>JBMNTI010000144.1:0-5607 GCA_050945655.1 Acetivibrionales bacterium
ATAACAGGCCGCCTTTTATTAATACGCTTTATGATGGGTCTTTCCCGGGCTTAGAGCCAAAATACTGGTAATAGTAGCATAGCAGCCCTCCGTTATATAACTTTCGGTTTTTATCCGATTTTCTTCCGAAAGCCTTTTCAAACTCAGGGTCACCATTGATTATATAAAAAGACCAGGTGGGAAGCCTTTTTTTAAAATTCTCTCCCATTAACCGATAAATCCTGCTGTTTTCCTTTTTCTCTCCTAATCTTTGCCCATAGGGCGGATTTGTAATGACAAACCCATATTTAGCTTTTGAAGATATGTTTTCTACATCCCTGACCTGAAAATGTATTATATCTGATACTCCGGCTTGCCTGGCATGATAATTCGCCATACTCACAGCCTCCGGATTTATATCATAGCCTTGTATAATTTTTTCACCGGCAGGTCTGATCAGACTTCTGGCTTCTTCCAAGGTATTATACCATATTTTTTTCGGGATTATTGGCCAATCCTGACAATCAAAATCCCTATCTAAGCCCGGAGCTTTATTTATCGCCATCAGTGCCGCTTCGATCGGTATAGTCCCCGATCCGCAAAAAGGATCTATCAGATTTTTACCCGGTGACCATCGGCTTATCCTTATCATGGCTGCCGCAAGAGTCTCTTTTATGGGCGCAGAATAGGCAAGGCTCCTGTACCCTCTTTTATGAAGCCCGTCACCGGTACTGTTCAGTGAGATTATAACATTGTCCTTTGTAATACTGAAATCTATATGGAACCTTGATCCTGTCTCTGGAAAATTTTCAAGCTTGTATACTTTTTTCAGCCTTTCCACGACAGCTTTTTTTATTATCGACTGACAATCGGAAACACTCATAAGCGTTGATCTAACACATCTACCGGTAACGGGAAATTCTGCGTCTTTCGGGAGCCATTCTTCCCAAGGAATTGCAAGAACCGATTCAAACAATTCACTAAAGGTTGTGGCGGAAAACTCACCCATTAAAACATATACACGGCCTGCTGAATGAAGCCAGAGATTGGCTTTGCAAATTGCCTCGAAATCACCGTCAAAAAAAATTTTTCCGTTGTCTATAAAAGTATCTTCGTAGCCCAGGTGTTTTATTTCACGTGCCACAACAGATTCCACACCAAATGCTGCTGTGGCAAATAGCCGCAATTTTTTCATATTTCTCCTTTAACTTAATAAAAATGTCTTTTTTTTCCTGGCGGAAGGTACACTTAACTTTCAGTATATTCATCGTTAGACTAAACAAACTATATATGCGACCCTATCCCCTGAATAGCGAGCCTCCTATAAACTCCCGCAGGATTGAATTAGACGGTACTAAGTCGGTAGGCGCCGATACAAAATAGCTCAAGAATTCAAGAAGTCTGCGCGCTTCCGCATATTCTGGCATGCCTTTTGTTATGTCTTTTAACAATGGTATTGCCAGCGGCTTCAGCATAGGAAGATCATATATGAGCGACGAATTGAACATTGCATCAGCTTCTTCCTGAAAGGGAAATATGTTTTTTTCTTCACCTTTTCTTACACTAGGCCACATTCCAAGAGTTCTAGGCGCGGTTGTGCCCCTGGATCTATTATCACGGACCATACGCCTGACAAGCCTTAAATCAGTAGTTGGAATTCGATTATGTCTGTCAATACGCATTGATGTAATTGCACTAATATAAATATTAAACTTGTTTTCCTGCTTAACGTCGGCGGTTAGTCTGGGATTCAAGCAATGTATGCCCTCTATGATCAATACCTCACCTTCACATATTCTCATTTTTCTGCCAACATATTCCCTTTTGCCTGTTTTGAAGTTATAGTGAGGAATTTCAACCTCTTCGCATGCAATAAGCCTGTTCAGATCACTATTGAAAAGAGCGAGGTCAATTGCTTCCAAAGCTTCATAGTCTGGCTTTCCGTCCTCGTCGATAGGGGTATTCGTCTTTTCCACAAAATAATCGTCAACTGAAATAATATGCGGCGTTAAGCCGTTAACACGCAGTTGTATAGATAATCTCTGGGCAAAAGTGGTCTTTCCCGAAGATGAAGGGCCCGCAATCATCACCAATTTTTTTTGTGGCTGTTGATGCTTAATCTGATCGGCAATTATAGCAATTTTCTTTTCGTGTAAAGCCTCTGCAACAAGCACCAGATTTTTTAGCCCGCCTTTTTTTATTACACTATTCAGCTTTCCGACATCCTCCACGCCAAGGATATTAATCCATTCACCATATTCAGTAAAAATATTAAAGAGCTTTCTGGGTATAGGCACATCCGGCAGTACGGTCGGGTTCTCTTTTTTGGGCAAAATCAATACCAGACCGCCATTGTCGGCTTCTAAAGCAAATAGTTTAAGATAGCCCGAGCCAGGAAGCATGTAGCCATAGAAATAATCCTCAATATCATCAAATATATAGAAGGAAACATAATCTTTTTCACGGTTTTCTATGACCCTGTGCCGGTCTTCACGGCCTCTTTTTAAGAATAGTTCTCTGGCATCGTCAATAGACACGATTACTTTGGTAAAAGGTATGTCCATTTCAATCAGCTCGCACATCCGTTTTTCAATGCGCAGTGCATCTTCTTTGGTAACATGATAATCAATGATTTCAAAGAAGACCCCTCGGCTGACCGAATGCCTGATCTGTACCTCCAAATCGGGAAACAAATCATGTACTGCTTTTATTAAAACAAATTTCAAGCTTCTTTCATATATTCTTATGCCATCTTCGCTTGTCAAGTCTACAAAAGTAATATCGCAATCGTTCTCCAATCGGTAGGTAAGTTCCCTTAGTTCGTTATTCACCATAACAGCTACGATGATAGAATCCTTTTTTCCCTTTAGTCCTTTAATTAGGTCTTCTACTCTCGTACCTTTTTTTACTCTCATTTCATTGCCGTTTAAATTAACCTTCAATTCATTTTCTACCATAAAAGAAATTTACCTCCCTATGTTTCCCAATAGTCTTATTATCTAATATTTACCCATATTCATCAAGCTTAAAGGCTCAACTATCATATATTATACCCAAAAGCACCGTCTTCTGTACGTAAAACCAGTATTTATATCTGAATTATGATCTCTTCCAATTTTTCACACGTTGTTACGCTTGTACATATTATATAAAAGAAACAAGCATGGAGGCATTATTGAAATGGATAACCTTAACATAGCAACAGTATATACAGGAAACAATTGTACCGGCGAGCCCATCATGATACCGGTTATGCCTGTGCGTCCGGAGCTTGCCCAGGCTTACGTACCATATCAGATCTATAATAGAATTTTTTCCGCACAAGAAGGTTTAAAAAAAGGAACTGTTTTCCCTGAACTTGTTAAATAATTATTTTGGAGGTGTTTTTGACGTGGACGAACAGACTACCTTGCTGGAGCAGATAATGGCATATGATTTTGCCCTTTATGACTTACAGCTTTTTCTCAACACACACCCTTCAGACCAAAACGCCCTCCGGGACTATAAAATGGCCTTGGAACAATCTGAGAACATCAGGCGTCAATATCAAACAAAGTATGGACCTTTGACCCCTCGTTATCTGCCTAACACTACATGCTGGCAGTGGATTAACGATCCGTGGCCGTGGGATCCAAAGGAGGTATAAAAAATGTGGATATATGAGAAAAAGACCCAGTATCCTATCAATATAAAAAAGCCTGACCCAAGAATGGCTATGAATATACTTACTCAGTACGGCGGCCCGAACGGAGAGTTGGCCGCATCCCTGCGCTATTTGAGCCAGAGATTTTCAATGCCCACCAAGGAAACAAAAGCAATTTTAAATGATATAGGTACCGAAGAATTAGCCCATCTAGAGATGATAGGCACAATGATCCATCAGCTTATGGATAAGGTCCCGCCAAAAGAACTGGAAAAGTTGCATGTGGATACACTTTACGCTATCCACGGCAGGGCTGTTTATCCCTCGGATTCTAATGGGGTTCCATTCACAGCGGCTTATATTGAATCAATGGAGGATCCTATAGCGAACCTTAATGAAGATCTGGCAGCCGAACAGAAGGCCAGAGCAACTTATGAATATTTGATTCGTATGGCGGACGATCCCGATGTTATTGATCCCCTTCGTTTCTTAAGGGAACGCGAAGTCGTTCACTATCAGCGATTCGGCGAAGCTCTCAGAATTGTGCAAGAGACTATGGGCAAGAAAAAATATTTCTAGTGAGTACTACTTATATTTGAACTTATTACCTCCATACTTTACCCTTCACGCAGAATAAACCAGCATGAAAAACTGGTTTATTCTTTTAGTTATATAACGCATATTTTAAGTAATCACTTTTTTCGTCATCATTATTTGCAAGCAATTACTAGTTCACCATATGCAATGCATATAAATTTGTAATCTTATGGGATATATTTTCTTGATCCTTTACATTTACTTGTGAATCTTATTCGCATATAATTATTCATGAAGTACTTTATTTGTTCTCAAGTATTATGCGATTTATTATGAGGCAAAAGTTTTATTCAAGGGTATGAAAAAGCTATCTGAACAGCCGGAACTTATCACAATACTTATGAAATAATTTATTAAAGAATATTAATTAAAAATTAGGAGTAAACAATGAGTGAAATTACAGACAGAGAACTTTTGGAGATTATCGCTGCACAGGTTAGCAAGCTAACAGGAATGTATTCTGAAATGAATGAAGAGTTCTCTGGGCTTAAACAGGAGATTACTAAAACGAACCTAAACATTGAAAATAAAATAATGCCTAAAATAGATATGCTTTTTGAAGGGCAGGAGCTTCTTACCCAGAAGAATGATAATATGAAAGACGAGCATCAAAAAAATTAGATTCCCTATTAATGGAATCCACAAAGCATACCACTAGGTTTGAAAAAATTGGAAAGGCCTTTGTGGAGCATGATGAGATCTTATTTAGGCGTGTTTAATATCAACAAAGATTATTAAAAATATAATATAATTGCATTTTGAATAAGTATCCTGTTTCATAAGTTTTTTAAAACTAAATAAACAAAACTATTTTATTGCTCCTCCATGCTTCCGTTGATTGTATAACATCACTATACTATTGGATTTCTGTCTTCCCAGTTAAGCCACTCACAATGCTTAAATACTTCTATTGCAGACACTAGGTATTATTTATTAAAAGAATAATCGGAATTGCTGTTCTTAATAATAAATTTTCTTACTTCTTAGGATTAACCATTATCATATATATCCAATAATAAAAGCCGGATTTTTCCGGCTTTTATTATTAAGAAGATTATTGGCTATCCTTCATCAAACCTCTAACTATATATTGTTTTATCTGATATCCCCAACTGATTAAAAAACATGTTTTAATGAAGGATACAGCTTCACATATGTCCTGTATGCATCTTCGTACGCCTTTGATTCATCTCTATTGAATGATACTCTGCCTTGTGTCTTGATAGACTTTACGCCGTCTTCAATAGACGAGAAAATCCCGGCGGCAACCCCACCGATAATAGCAGAACCGAGCGAAGTACCGTCCTCTCCTGAAACATTGATATCCAGCACATCAAAAAGTCCGATTTGTGCCAGCATCTTTTTCCATGTCATTGATTTCGCACCGC
>JBMNTI010000145.1:0-5599 GCA_050945655.1 Acetivibrionales bacterium
AAAAGAGATATAAATATACATAATACTTTTTTCATGATTTTTCCTCCTTTTTATTCTTTACTTAACAATATTATATAGTATTTTATGTAATTTTGGTATGCCTGCTGCACACACCATATGTGTGCAGCAGGCATACCTATTTTTTTAGCAATTTTGATATGATTATCTTAAAAATAAATTCTATCTATAACTCAAAATATTTTTTTAAGGGGGATATTATGGCAGGTGCAGATTTCTATTACCCGCAAAGCGGTAAACCACAGACTGTTCATATTAACATCACAGGAAGCCGTCCTCAAGAAGAAGAGGCAAAAAAGCTGACACTAATTCCATTTGAAAAAAAGTCGGTCAGTACCGAAGAGGTGAATGAAGCTCTCAAATGGTTTGCCATAGGCATTATCGGAGCTGTTTTCCTATGGTTTTTCGGCAGATGGGTTATCAGTAAATTTGTAGGACCCGGTGTTTTATTCTTTGGATATGGTGGAGCCTATCTAGGTGCCCCTATTTCGTTAATCTTTGGAATCTCAAGTTTCTCAAAAATTTTCCGTTCCGGACGTAAGAAAAAAGCCGAAGATTCGTTAAAATGGGTATGGGAGGTTTCCTATTTGGGCGATGATGCTGTAGGCAAACGCTTCGGCAAGCTTCAGTATGCTATAGAAACTCTTGCCAGAGCTGTTCCGGAAAGTATATCTTTTAACAGAACTATAATTGAGAAGTACATAACAGAGCTCCGCCAAACCATGACACAGGCAATGGATGAAACCAGTCTGCCTGCAAGAGAAGAGCCCCCCGGCGGCTGGAATGAGTCCGGTGCGTTAAAATCCACTGCAATAAGTAATATCAATGAGATTTATCCGGGTGTATCGGAAATATGCGCAACCATAACATATCAGGACGTAATTTCACGCCAGGACACGAATAACAAGAATTATAATGTAATTGCCGCTATATTGGAGCTTCATATAACAAGTGTCTTTATTAAGACAGGAGAATACTGGTATCCTTATGATTTGACCCCTGCTATATCTAGACAGGCTGTCTGAAAACTATTAAAAGTAAAAAATTATGCAAGTTTAGCGGCTATAGCCTCGCCAAAATATGTACTTGTGGCTTTAAAAAGCATATTACAGCCTTACCGGATACACTAACATACATATTTGACCAATAAATATAGGGGATGCCCACTCTGCTCCATCTGGATAGAGGGGCTGTCCCCTTCATTCTAAGACTCTTTTCCTATCTTAAAAAGCTATTCATTCCCTATTATCATTGACTGTCCCGGTTCCCGTAATCTCGTTAATATCCCCCTCAAAATATGAGAACAAATCAATGACATCGTTATTTACTATCGTACCTTTTGTGTTGTTAAGGCTTCCGCCATCTTTAACATAGATATATCCATCATTTGTTATGGTGCCGGAATTAAAGAATTGGGAGCCTCTGTCTATAGGCATAGTGGCATCACTATCTACTGTAAAAGTGCCATAATTATATATGCTTGTCATGGCAGAACTGGATTCCCCGCCCGCCTTCACAACTATGGTACCGTTATTGGTAAAGCTCCCCAGAGCACGGAAAAAGGTATCGTTTATTATTATCGTTCCGTCATTCACAACATTATAGCCGCCTACAATGGTAACGTCTTCGCCGACTGTTAATGTAGCGCCTTCTTTAATATTAAGTACCATATTAACAGTATTGCCGTCCTCTCCATCCCGTACGATATCAATAGGGCTTGTAATTTCCAAGTCGGAACCAATATTTATCAAAGTAGTATCACCGTTTTCCAAAGCAGCCTTAAGCTCGGCAGAAGTAGATACTGTAGTTCCGCTGTTATAAGCTGCTATATGCTTTGCATTTTCATAATTTTCATCGGTAAAAGCTCCATCAGTCATGAGTTTTTCAGCCAGTATTTGGTTTCCGTCTTTTAATTCTGCACTGAGAGCTGCCCATGAAATCCTGACAAGATCCGCACGCAGGAAATTCTCCGTATCAATATCATCAGGTAGGATTCCTACAGACTCGGCAAGTGCATCAGGCTCAGTCCATACAAAGTCAGCTTTTGTATCATCATAACCAAGTGCACGGAGCACAAAGGTAAGATACATATCTGAGGTTGCGTTGTCAGTCCCGAACTTATCATTGTATCCGTAGACTAACCCGTTTTGATAGGCGTAACCTATGTATTTATCAGCTACAGGGTCCACATCTGTGAATGGGTGAGTCCAATTTCCGTTCAAGACTTCCGATTCTTTACCCAATACACGTATCAGCATAATAATAGCTTGTGTTCTGGTCGGAGCTTTGTCCAGTTGAAAATCAATCTTTGTAGTTGATACCCCAAGAAAAAGCCTTAGCTGTCTTAAAGCTAACGCTTCGGCTTCCGCCGCCATAGGTTCAGCTGCACAAACAGGAAATGCTAATGTAAGGCAAAAAGCCATAATCAATAAAATGGAAATGTGTTTGATAATCTTACGCATCATAAACTTAGTCTCCTCTCACGACTCTCTTTGGAGCATATTTTATAAATATAATTGTATCAATTTGCATAATAAAAAAGGTGTGCATCCTGCACACCCATGACCTTTGAAAATTAAACGCTACTATTCATATTTAACGTTAAAAAGGGCATCTTTTAAGGTTTTTTCAGCCTCAACTCTCAATTTCTCATCTAAGACGACTTCCTCAAGGCACGACATAGACAAAAGCGGTGAGAGGTCCTCAATATATGTGCGAGGCAGATATATACTAGAAAGATAAGGAAACATTTCAATACTATCTAGATTTTTAATTAACGAATCCTGCATCCCAAGACTCTTCAGGTTATTCAACCCCGTTAAAGAATCAAAGGCTGTAATATTGGTTTTCCCAATATCCAGATTAGTAAGGCGGGGGCAATCAGATAATACGGAAAGATTTGAAACATAAGTATCATACAGGAATAATGAATGTAATGTTTTAAGGGATTTCAAAGGAGATATATCTGTTACAGGATTATGCCTTAAATCAACCATCTCTAGTTTTTGAAGTTTCTCAAGAGGTGAAATGTCATTTATACTTTGCCTTATTAAGGCCAATTCACGCAAATTTTCAAACTTGGGAATATCATTCAGAGATTCGATACCAGCAAAAAAATCACCGCCCTCACGCATTACCTCTTCGCTTATTATTCTGAAGTCTTCTGCATCTTCGGCTATTCTGTCGGTGCAAATGTAAAGCTTTGTAACCTTTAAAATATCCTCTTTTAAAATAGGTTCATTCTCTACCTTGCCGAGGGTAAGGCGAATAGCCTGCTCAATAAGCGGTTCTTCAAATTTTATACCAGATTCCACAATAAATGCGGGCGTAAAATCTGAATACCGGCCAATAGCAAATCCCACCGAAAAAACGGAAAAAAGAAACACTAGTCCAAAAAGCAATCGTGAAATTGTTTTAAGTAAATGGCCATCAGAATATAACAACGCTGTCATTAGCTTAGCCGCCGATTTATACCTCTTTTCCGGTGCAAAAGATGTACATTTCCTTACTATTCTGGCTAGGCGCTTATTCCTAATTGTACCAATCGCAACCTTTATCTCGGCATTACCTGTCAACAGCCAGCAAAGCAATACGCCAAAAGAAAAAATGTCTGACCGGCAATCAGTCTGAGAAAAGCCGTATTGCTCCGGTGGGGCAAATTTTTCAGTTCCGTAGAACACCGTGTCGTTTTGGGCAGATTCATTATATTTTCGGGAAATTCCAAAATCAATAAGTTTAACATTACCTAAACTATCTACAATAATATTTTGAGGCTTGATGTCCCGATGTATTATTGGCGGAGTCTTGCTGTGGAGATAAATCATAATATCGCATAGCCGAATACAAATATCTACTGCCTGTTGCTCGGTAAGCGGCTTTTCATAAACCAGCCTGTCAAGGGGAGTACCCTTAGCGTATTCCCTAACAACACAAGTCATCTCATTACCTTGGTTTTCTTCAACAAAACCGGGTAATCCATGGTGCTGCAAACCTTTTAAAAGTTCACTTTCAGTGATATTTGAGTGATATGATGAATTTGAATAGCATTTTGATATAAAAAGTTCACCTGTTTCACGATGCTTAACAAGAAGTGTTTCACTTGCTTGATTGCTGGAAAGGCACTCCAAGGGCTCATATGATTTTAGGAAGCTCTCCGGATAACGGCTGTCATCAAAACCGCTCAAAAAATCATCTAAAGCTGACTTATCCATATTATAGATTTCCCCCCAGCAATGTAAGTCCAAGGTCATAAAGCAAGCCTTGTACTTCCTCAATAGTAGCATTGTGATTGATGCAATACAGGATAGCCGCATCCCTCTTAATTCTTGGGTATAGGGGGCTTTTCTGTGCTATTCTCAATAAGTTTTGTACCTCTTCGACATCAAGACCAAATCCTAATGCAAGCTGTATAACCTTATCTCTGGACGGCTTTCTGGTTCCGTTAAAAAGCTGGTGCCCGTATGTACGCTCGATAGCTGCATGTTTAATTACCCTCTCCGGAATCTGATTCATCACATAGCACAATTCCTTTAGATATTCATGAAATAACGGTTCATTCATTTCATTTTCGTGCTTTACCATAAACCCATCTAAATCGGAGGTTTTAAAAAGCCTGCGAAGCAATGTACTTGTTCTGATCTTATTATTATTTTTAAGTACTATACGATTCACTCCCCTCATGAACCACTCGCTCATACGGTTAAACTATTTGTCCGATGTAAAGATAATATAAAAAAAATATTCCATTAGTTACATGTTCAATATATCTATTTTTAACAACATAATCAATTACTTTTTTGCAAATAAACTTGATTTAATTGTTGAAACTTATCGAAGTTCATAATTTTTTCTGCCAAATATTAAAGGACTGATTCCAATTTAATATCGGATTCAGTCCTTTATTATTACATATTTAATTACATTAAAATTTTGTCCAATGACTAATGTAGAGTCCATCTGTTATTGCCTAGTAATACAATGGAAATTTATTATACTATCAGCTCAAACCATATTCTTGCGCCAGCTTTGTAAATGAATCCAGACTTCTTTCAATCATATCAAGGGCTGTGCAATAGGCAAGTCTTATATAACCCGGGCATCCAAAACCGCTTCCGGGAACCACAAGCAGATTGTACTTAGTTGCACTTTTAGAAAAAAGAACATCGT
Source organism: Acetivibrionales bacterium (assembly GCA_050945655.1). GTDB lineage: Bacteria > Bacillota > Clostridia > DSM-8532 > DSM-8532 > DTU059. The sequence goes on from JBMNTI010000145.1 coordinate 5,185, forward strand.
CATCAATAGGGGTTTTCACAAAAAGATAAAATGCACCGTCAGGCTTATTGCACTTAAATCCAACCTTAATAAGATGGTCATACAAAACATCCCGTCTTTTCTTATAGCTCAATGCATCAACTGCTACGTCCAGGTTATCTGCAACAACCTTCTGGAAAAGAGATGGTGCATTAACAAAGCCAAGAGTTCTGTTAAGCCCTATCATAATAGCCATAAGCATATCCACACCTGGTATTCGGCTGCTTGCAGCAATATATCCTATTCTTTCTCCCGGCAGAGCTAATGATTTACTAAAGGAATTCACGGTAATACTTTTATTGAAGATCGACATCATATTGGGCACCTCAACATCGTCATAGACAATGGAAATATAAGGTTCATCAGATATTACGTAAATCTCTGTTCCAAGCTCGGA
>JBMNTI010000146.1:0-5599 GCA_050945655.1 Acetivibrionales bacterium
GTAGCGCATTGAAATTATCTGAGATAGTCCGCAGGGCTCATACAAAGAGGGCATTAAAAACATATCGCTGCCTGCATATATGCGTTGTGCAAGCTTCCCGTCATATTTTATGTTTGCCGAAACCCTGCCCGGATGCTGGCTTTGGGCGTACAAAAAGAAATCTTCATATTTCTTCTCCCCTGTTCCCAGTACGATAAATTGTATTCCCAGGTCAATAAGCTCCCACAACATATATTCTATCAAATCCAAACCTTTCTGATCGACAAGGCGGGATATTAATGATACCAGAGGTGTGCTCCTTTCGGCTTCTAATCCGAGCTCTTGCTGAATCATCCGCTTGTTTTCATATTTACCGCTTAAATCATCCTTATCAAAGTTAAAGTAAAGCCTTTTATCTGTTTTAGGGTCGTTAATAGTATAATCTATGCCGTTTACTATACCGTACAGATCATTTGAACGGCGCTTTATTAGTTCCTGCAGATTTTCACCAAAAAAGTCATATTTAATTTCCTCAGCATATGTATGGCTGACTGTGCTGATTGTTGATGAATAAGAAAGGCCTGCCTTTAAAAAGTTTATGTTGTCATAGTATTCCACACCGTCTACGTTGAAATATTTCCAATCTAAACCTAGCAAGTCACCTAAAACGTTCTTTGGGAAAACTCCCTGATACTTAAGATTATGAATGGTGAATAATGTGTGAATATTACGGTAGAAGCCATCCTCTCTGTTCCTGTAATGAGAATCAAGGAGTAGGCTGACCATACCGGTCTGCCAGTCATTAAGATGGATAATGTCCGGTTTAAACCCAATAAGGGGCAAAACCTCCAATATAGCCTTACAGAAAAAGCTGAATCGCTCTCCGTCATCATACAGGCCATAGATGCCGTTCCTGAAAAAGTAATATTCATTATCAATAAAATAATACGTTACACTGTTATGAACCAGCTTAAAGACACCACAATATTGTTCCCTCCATGAAAGCTCAACTTGACAGCTTCCTATAAACTCCATCCTGGAAACATATTTTTGATCGATCTGTCCGTATTTTGGCAAGACTACCCGGATATCAATATCCAGATTTTTTAGCGCTTTTGGAAGGGAACCTGCTACATCTGCAAGGCCGCCTGTCTTTATAAAGGGCTCTACTTCTGATGAAGCCAACCACACTTTGATCTTTTCCATGGCGTGAATTCCTTTCTCGCAGAATTATTGTTTTATAAATTTGATTATATTATACCACCTTCTTCCTTGTATGCACCAACAAGCTGTAATGAATAAACTGTTTAATAATAATAAAACTAAACAGGGAGGGGATTTTATATGGATGAAAAAAATAAAAAGGCTTATGTCTCCGGCAAATACCGAACCTATATAACCAATGCTGCTACCGAAATCAAAGAAACCGTGTCGGAAGGACAAATACCTTATGCATCTGATGAAGCCGTGGAGGAAGCGCGTGATTGGGTAAACGACGGAAGCCGGCTGTGAAAGCAGGGGGCAGATGCCCCCATCAATTCATACTATCCATGTTTAATTTACAAAAGTATAATTCATACCGGAATTGTTGTCCCAATTCTCCGCCGAATCCTTAAAGGCAATATTAACATTTTTTCCCTGTTCAATAGGAATAATTGCCCTGAACAAGTTTTCGCCCTCTTTCTTAAATTGAAGGGTGGATACTGCTTCCCAGTTTTGATTGCTTCCAAAGCCATACACACCATACACTTCCTGTGCCCCGCTTTTTGCCAGCAATCCGGAATAGCTGACTTCTCCTTGTGCCTCGGAAAGCTTCTCAAAGGAAACACCGGACTTGGAATAAGATTGAATACCATACCTGGAAACATCACCGGCAAGGTCATCGGAATATTCCTCCGTAAATGAATCGGTGCCGTTTTTGCTGCTTTTTTTCATACTGCTTTGCTTTTGGTTTTTACTGTTATTCATCATCATGTTATCAAAAATACTCATGAGCCGAATCCTCCTTTCAAATATTTATTATTTGATTCTTTTCATTTTTTTATTACATGCCAACAAAAGGGGACTTTTAGTATTTACTTTCAATTATGTATAATATACAATTTGTTACAATAAAATTATTTCCGAATTGATATGGAGAAATTTACATCCATTATCGGCTAGAATTGTATTAAATAAGGAGGATTGCAAATTTGCTTTCCTCCTTAAATTGCTGATAACCTAATAAAAAACTAACGAACAAAGGCTTCAAGAAGCTTTACAGCATTCTCAACATCTTTCATGTCAACAATTTCGGCTGTATTATGAACGTTTCTGGTTGGAATGGATACCCCTCCGGAAGGAATCCCCCCGGCGGTGGTATGTATGCTTCCCGCATCAGTACCACCCTGTATCAGGATTTCAAACTGATATGGTATATTGTTCTCCTTAGCGCAGCCGATCAATCGATCCTTAATCTCAGGATGAGCAATAACACTCCTATCCTTAATCTTTATCGTCGGGCCTTTTCCGAGAAGCACCGACATAGGCTTGCATTCGGGTGTATCTCCTGTTTTGGTGACATCAACTGCCAAGGCCATATCAGGAACCAACTGGAAAGCTGCTGTTCCGGCTCCCCTTAACCCAACCTCTTCCTGTGAGGTAAATACATAATAAATTTCGTTATCGGTCTTCGGAGAATTAAGAGCCAGTTGAACAAGAATGGCACAGCCTATTCTATCATCCATGGATTTTGAAATAAGCTTTCCGTTCTGAAGGATGGTGTCGGCTGCGTAAATCGCCGCATCTCCTACACTCACCAGCTTTTCGGCCTCCTGTTTCGAGCTTGCCCCAATATCAATATACATCTTATCCGGTTTTAGATTTTTTAAATCATCAATATTTTCCTCGTACCATATTACACCGATTGTTCCATTTTCGAAAATAACACGCTGCCCCAGTATAATATGGGGGTTTAGCCCGCCTATATTGCCAAATCTCAAAAAACCCTTATCATCAATAAATGTTACTATTACACCAATTTCGTCCATGTGAGCAGCCAGCATTATCCTTTTTCCGCTACCTTTTTTTATACAGATAAGGTTCCCCAAAGCATCTGTTCTTATTTCATCAACCTTTCCTGTCAGCATGTCACTTATTAGAGCAGCTACTTTTTTTTCATTTCCTGACGGCCCGAAAGTTCGGGTAAGCTTTTTTATTATTTCAAACATACGTATTTCCTCCTTGTAGAATATTTGGACACTAGATCAATCAGACTGTGCCACAGTTTTTGCGCAGTCTGCTATATTCTTGACCCACTTAAATATATGTTTTTCCTTCTTGCTCACGATAAAGGGTGATTGATGCCGGAAGCGTTTCCAGGAACTTCTTTGCCAGTTTTATCATATTTTCAAAATCTTTTATATCCATGACCGATACCGGAGAGTGTATATATCTGCAGGGGAGCGCAATTATTGCAACTCTTACCCCGTTACCGCCGGTTTGGATTCTTCCGGCATTGGTTCCACCTGAAACAGTCCGTTTAAACTGATAAGGTATACCATACAATTTTGCGGAATCAATTATATGCTTAACTAATTCCTTATCTGTAATTACCGTTCTGTCCATCACAGTCAGCACCGGCCCGTCACCGCAAACACTGCTCATCCCATATTCCCTGGTATCGGGCAAATCATAGCAGGTAGTGCCCTCCAATATTAAAGCTATATCGGGCCTTACTTTAAAAGTAGAAGTTTTTGCGCCTTTCAGGCCTATTTCTTCCTGCACGGTAAAACAACCGTATATATCACTCTCATAATTGTATTTCAGAAGCTCTATGAGAGCTGCACATCCAACTCTGTCGTCAAGAGCCTTGGCCATCAGCTTATTATCCCCGAATTCTAACGGCTCATATGCGAAGGCTGCCAAATCACCGATCTCGATTTTTGATTCGGCCTGCTCCTTATTCTTCGCCCCAATATCGATTGTAAGTTGTTTTTTATCTACGGTACCTTCTCTTTCCTTAGGACTCTGAAGATGGAGAGGCTTAAACCCGATTACTCCGGGAACTCCATTTTCCCCTATTCTCACTCGCTTTCCAACCAATGCTCCTGCATCAATGCCGCCTATGGTACGGAATTTCAGTAAACCGTCCGCGTTTATGAAGGTAATCATCAGCCCGACCTCGTCCATATGGGCATCCAGCATCACTTTTGAACCATTTCCGCTGCCCCTTTTATAGGTTATTAAATTCCCTGAATTATCAACATAATAATTATCTACATAGTCCTTTATCCTGGATATTATATAGTCCCTGACAGGCTTTTCGTCACCCGATACACCATCTAAAGCAGTAAGCTTCTTTAAATTTTTCATTGCCTCTTTCATTTTTTTGCCCTCCCTGCGATATAACGTGCTGCAAGTCTGCCGGTAGAAACAATATCATTCACCGAAACCATTTCCACTACTGTATGCATATATTTGCATGGTATTGAAAGAAGAATCACCGGTATTCCCTCCCGGGCAACGGCATGAACCGCCGCTTCTGTTCCTGTGTCCCCGGCTTCCGGATCAATCTGGCAGGGTATGTTTTCTTCCTTCGCAAGCTGAATGCACGCTTTAGCATGTTTTCTGCTGATTATGGGACCTATGGCAACCGCCACTCCTTTATCCAGAGGAAAGGCTTCGTCACTTGGAGCATCAGGCATATCACCATGGCAGACATCTATTACAATACCAAGATCGGCTTTTATGTTATAAGTGGCACAAATAGCTCCGATCAGGCCAAGTTCTTCCTGGACGGTAGCAACAACATACACGTTATCATCGTGTTTTAGCTTATTAAGCTCTTTCAGCATCTCGGCAAGAGCAGCAACACCGCTTCTGTTATCCATACTCTTCCCTGAGATCCTGTTATTCATAAGATCGCAGGCAGGGCTGTTAAAGGAAACCATATCCCCGATGCTGACAAGTTCTTTTGCCTTTTCACCGCCAAAACCAATATCAATTCGCATATCCTCCATCTTAATACCTTTATCTTTTTTTTCAGGAGAAATAAGATGCGGCGGTTTTGTGCCTATAACCCCAAAAAGATCTTTCTTACCGTGAACAGTAACCTCCATGGCCCCTATGGCCTTGGCGTCAACTCCGCCGGCTGCAGAAAAACGTAAAAATCCGCTGTCCTCAATTCCGGTTACAATAAGACCGATTTCATCGTAATGTGCTGTTACAAGAATATTTTCGGGATACTTGGCCAACCCTTTTTTGAATCCTATAACATTATAAAAAGCATCAATGCTGACATCATCACAATATTCCCGGAAAAGCTCGGCAATTTTTCCGGCCGACATATTTTCTCTTCCTGTAACAGCCTTGATATCGCTAAGCTTTTTCAGCAATTCCCCGCACTCCATCCTTAAACACCTCGTAATTAGCTTTATATCATTAAGACTATATTATACCATTATACCATGTTTTTTTGCGGTACCGATTATTATAGTATACAAGGTTCCCGGGTAGCCATTGGCAGTCTATGATTGCCATAATGGGTTGAGTTCCTTTCGAATCAGCCTTTGTAATTGGTGGCTGGATTAGGCAGGAGGCCGGCAGAATGTGCCGGGTGGCTGCAGTGTTTTAAAACGAA
>JBMNTI010000147.1:0-5584 GCA_050945655.1 Acetivibrionales bacterium
TTGCAAACTGCTTGAGCTTCGCCCCACCCTTCTCCGACGCAAGCTGGATTTCCACCATGACCTTCGAGAACGCGCTGCCACCAGCTTCGGCCTCGATGCCGACGGACGAAAGGGCTGCCGCGAAAGACATGATTTGCGGTTCAGTCATGCCGACTTGCCTGCCCGCGCCCGCAAGCCTGGTCCCCATCGCCACTATATCGGCTTCGGTTGTGGCCATGTTGTTGCCGAGCGCGACGATGACGGAGCCGAGGCGGTCGAAGTCATCCTGGCTCATCTGTGTCACGTTTGCGAACTTCGCGAGGGCCGCTGCGCCTTCCTCTGCCGAGAGGTTTGTCGTTTCGCCCAAGTCAATCATAACGCGGGTAAATGCAAGCACACTGTCTGTTTCAATGCCCAACTGTCCGGCAGCCTCGGCCACTGCGGAAATCTCCGTTGTGGTGGCGGGTATCTCTTTTGCCATGTCGCGGATGCCCTGCTCAAGCGCGGCCATCTGCTCCTCGGTGCCATCGACCGTTTTGCGGACCCCGGCGAACGCTGATTCAAAATCTATGGCCGCCTTGATCGACGCCGCGCCCACCGCCACGATAGGCAGGGTCAGGCCCGTCGTGAGCTTGTTCCCCGCGTTCGTGAGGGTCTTGCCGACCTTTTCCGCCTTTTTGGCAGACGCCTCCATAGCGGTTCCGGCTTTTTTCAAGCGGCTTTCGTTCAGCAGAATTTCCTTGTTTGTGTTCGCAAGTTGGGTCTGCATCTTTCCCAACGAGGATTCTGCGTTCGCAACGTCGATTTTGTAGTCGGTCAACGCTTTCTCGGCGCGTTCGACTTCCTGCTGCTGTTTTTTGAACTCGTCGGTGCTTTCCTTGCCCGCCGCGCGCATCTCTTCCAGTTTTGCGGACGCTTCCTCGTACCGCCTGTTCGCCTGCTCTACTGCGTTCTGGGCTTCCTCGACTTTCTTTTTCTGCAGCTCAATCTGCCGCGCGAGGCTCTCGGCGCGGGTAGACAGCTTCTGTTGCTTGTCGCCCGACGTGTCAAAGGCGTTGTCGGAGGCGCGCATCTCTGCCCGCAACAGCGCCATTTCGCGATTGATACCCTTGATGGCATCCCTGTACCGGGTTTCGCCGTCAAGGGCAAATACGGTTTTTATCTCGCGCGCCATGCGTGCCCCTCCTTATCCCATCCCGTGTCTCGCCAGCCATGCACCGTATATCTCATACAGCCGTTTCTCGACCAGCGGTGCGGCCATGTCGTCCGCGTCGTCTACCCAGTGACTGCCCTTAATTTTCGTTGTGCCGTAGTGCAGGATAAAGGCTTTTTCAGCTTCGCGTACGCCTTTCCTGTCCCGGCCTACCGGGTATATGTCGATCGCTTTTATGTCGCCAATGCGCTTCGGGCCGCGCGGGTAGCCGATAGACGCTATCATGTCGCCGGTGTCCCTGTGCCCATGCATCAGCGCAGACTTTTTCCATGCTACCTTGATTTCTCCTGCGCCCGCCATAAGCATCTCGTCAGCTAAATCCCCGGTCGATTGCCCCATCGCGTCCATGTCGGCGATAAGCTCATCTAATCCGTCGGTGCGAAATCGCGCCATTACAGCCAGCTCCCGTCGTCCTCTTTGTACATATCGACGCCCTTTTCCAGCATGTGCCTCTTATACATCACCATCAGGGCTCGGAACGTGGTTTGTCCGAACTCTGTACTTGACATCCCCACAACCTTGCGAGCGAACCAAAACCAAAAGCCCCAGTCTGTTCTGTGCTCGACACCTTTTTTTTTAGTTCACCCTGGGTGTCAGGATACGTTTCATCAAGGTTCTTGCCGTCGTCCACGACGCCCTCGGGCTCCGGCAGGTACGCCGACACGCCCTCAAGCACCGCCGAAATGTTGTCCGTCAAATGGTCGTTATCGTAGATGCTGCAAAATCGGATGTAGTCGACCGACGGATTCGCGGCGCGCACCGCGCCGTATATCAGCGCGACGACGCCAGACATCTTACTCTCGCGCACGGCGTTGATAAGGCCATCGTAGGTAATTTCCTCCCCGTGCGTTTTTTTGTAATAGTTGATCGCGTGCAGGAAGGCCGCGTTACACCATTTCATGCGGTATTCTCTTCCCTTGAGTGTGGCATAGTTCTCGTGCGGGTAGAGGTCCTGCAATTCTTCGTTTATCATACGCAAAAGGGGCGGCATTACACCGCCCCCACACACCTCCAATCATCAGGTGATCGTATACGATGCCGTCAGCACTTCCGAGTTCAGCATCCCCGGTCTGACGCCGATCGCCTTGATCGTCACCGGCTCGGACACCACGATCGGGGCGTTGTACAGGATGCCGCTTGCGACCGTCGGCGTGCTGCTGTCCAGCGTGTAGTAGATCACCGCGCCGACGGTATCAGTAGCAAGCGATACCTCGGTATCAGCCGCTACCGCGCCTTCGGCGGGCGTTGCCTCAGGCGTCGCTACTTGTTCAGCGTACGGCTCGCCGTACTCCTGTGGCGTGGTGAACCAATTTGCCAGTTTGGCGGGGTCCGCCGAAGGCGTGTCCTCGCGCAGGCTGTATTTCAGCGCGCCGTCGTTGCGCTTATAGAACCGCCCGGTGATGCTGTGCGTCTGGTACGTGATACCGCCCTGTACCATCGTGTTCGCAGTTTCCTGGAACTCCTTGAATTTCCCTTTGTACAGCACGACCTTTTTGTACTGGTCGACGCCGCTTTTCTTTGAGAGCAACTCTTCCCACGCAATAGCGACCTCACGCGGCACATCGCCGCCAGCTGTAAGCATGCCGCCGCCATCATCGACGCTGTGCCCGAGTAGCCACGCCCGCAGTTCGTCGGTTAATTGTGATGCGTTGATGGTGACGTCATACGCCACGATCAAAGAGAGATCGTCCTCTACACCGTCATCGGATTCGAGCACGCCCTCCGCAAAAACCGGCGACACCTGAATATTGATAAGGCGCGACAGCTTTTTGGCGACCCCGTACGTCGGCGTCCCGCCGCCCTCGGGGTCGTTTAGAAGCTCAAAGCCCGTGAATCTGCGTGCTCCAATGGATTTCCCCACGTAAGCCATAATTCATCCTCCTTCTTTTGTTCCTGCCACGTAGCAGGTGAAAATATGGTGTATATATCCTGTGTCCGGCTCATAATCCCGCTCGTACTCGAAGGGGATACGCGCCGCGTTCAACTTGTCCCAGATCGCGTCTACGATTAGGTCTTTGTCGATCTTTGTGTAGCGGTCTACATAGACGCGCTGCACCTGGTCGTCGTCCTCGTCGTCTGCCAATCTTCGGTCAACGCCGCCGGGGGTCCATGTCGTGTAGTTCTCTGTACCGCCGCCGTCGTATTTCGTGATGGCAGGGTCGGCATCCAAAAGCAGATCGCGGAAGACGTCGAGGTTAATCATCCCCGTCACCTTCTTCCTCCGGCGGCTCTTCGATCTCGTATCTTGTTGTGATGCGTTGCAGCGACAGGTCCATACATTTTGGCTCCACGTCCTGCGGGTGCTGCAAATGCTCGATAGTGTACTGGTATCCGTTGTTGAGCACCGCCACGTCGTGCGTTGTCACGCCCTCGATGCGGTGCGTCCTGATAAGCCGGTCGATTCGCGCGTCCGCCTGCTTTGCCGCCCAGAACCGCGTCACGCCTACCGTGCGCTCGTCATAGCGCAAAGGGCCAGCCTTGAAGGCCAGCCCGTCTTTCGGTTTTTCACCTGGTTGCGCTATATTTTTGATGCTGTAGATCACGCAGAGACCGTCGTTAAACGTCTGGGGCTTCTTCATAGTCTGCCACCTCCTGCGCGATTTGCAGGCTCAAGAGTTCGTGCAGGTAGTTGTCCTGGAAATACTCCAGCGCGTTGGAGCGCGCATAGCGGCAATAGTCGAACAACAGTTCGCGGGCCTTGTCCTCTGTGGTGTAGTCCTGTTCCGCGCCCGCAACTTTGTCGATGTACTTCATGCCGCGCTCGATGATGCCCTCCAGCTTTATGTCGCCTTGCGCATCCTCATAGGTGATGTCCAGATAGTTCTTCACCGCGTTGAGCAGGCCGTCAGGCACCATTTTCTACACCCCCCGTCAGGTCTTGGTGACGATAACCGTATAGGTCTCGGTCTGGTCGCCGATGGTGACGGTAATGACAAGCGTGTTCTCTCCAGCTTCCCACGTTGCGGCTGCGCCGTTCTCCACAGTGGTACCGTCGTTGAGGTCGATCTCTATTACCGCTTCACCGTTCATCGCCACGGCGGTGATGGTGTTCGTCGCGTCGGTGGTAGCGCACTCGTAGGCGAATATGCTCTTGTTAAACTCCGGCACAAGGGTCTTAGCGCCGATTTTCAGGCTTGCCAACCGTGCATCAGGCAGCGGCGACACGTTCAGCGGGTCGTTGGTGACTTCGACCTCGCCCGTCACGGCCACGTTACCGGCCACGTTCAGCGGGTCGTTGGTGACGAACACCTGCGGAACCACCGGCGCAAGAGCCGAGATGTCGAGCACGATGAACGATGTGCTGTCCAGAGGCTTGCCGTTGCCGTAGAGTTTGGTCAGGTACACGCGCTCATCTTCGAGGAAGTGGTAATGGTCGCTGAACTCGATCTTGCCGCCCTTGCCGGTGCCGAGCCCGAAGAAGTACCTGCGCCCGATGCCGATAATGGCATGGTCGGCAGGCACATGCACGGACTGGATGACCTTAGTCGGGAACGGGAACCGCTCCACATAAGAGCCGTCTGCCGCGCGTACCGTCACGGCGGGGATGATCTTCGTGAAATAATCGACCGGGTTGACCAGGAAAATCACTTCGGAAATCGTCCTGTTCAGGAAATTCGGGCCTACCGCCAGCGCCGCAAGCAGCGCGCCGTATGTAGCTGGCGTGATCTCGGTGATAGGTACCGGGATCAGCGGCGCATACCCGTCCGCAGGGTCCAGTATGCCGTTCGGGTCGCGCATCATGCCGGTCGGCTCGTCGAGGCCGTCACCGTCGATGATCGCTTCTTCCAGCCCATTTGCGATTGCCTCTGCCAGGATGGCGCGCACGTAGCGGTCTAGCCACGTGGGGCCGATCTCCAGCATCGCTTTACAAACCGGGATGAACGCCGATAGCTTCTTCTGCTTGAGGTCGATTGTATCAAAGCCACCGATCAGTTCCGTCACGATTTCGTCGCACAGCTTGCCCCACGTCGCCATGTGCCGACCGTCGAGCACACTGACGATGATCTCCGTCAGGATGCCGGTGTTTTGGAAGTTGATCGCGCTTAAAAGCGGGTGCGCCTCGGTGATGTCCTCAAACACCGCGTCTATGACGGTCTTGGGGAGCGTTTCGTCGATCAGGGTCAGTTCTTGTTTGGGGTTGCTAGACCGCATCGCTCCGATGACCTTCTGGTAGTACTGGGTTTCCTCGGACGTCAGTTGACGGACCCCACGGCCCATCAAAATGGTGTTGTCTGCCGCCTGCACAAGCCCCTGCGCCTCGGCCATGACAGCCTGCTGGAGATTGTCGGCGAACTCGGTGAACGCCGCCGCGAAAGCTTCCTCGTCGCCGTTCTTCACAGCGTCGTTCAGCTTTTGCAGTATCTCGGTCTTCTGGGCCTTGAGGGTATCGAG
>JBMNTI010000148.1:0-5571 GCA_050945655.1 Acetivibrionales bacterium
GAGGAAGTCATTATGGTTCTGTATATTATCCTTGCCGCTGTTTTACTGATTCTTATTATCTTTTCAATTTCTTATAACGGATTTGTAAAGCTGCGAAACCAATCAGACGAAGCGTTTTCAACCATGGATATTTATCTTAAGAAACGCTATGACATGATTCCAAACCTGGTTGAAATTGTAAAACAATACGCCGCCCATGAACGGGAAACATTAGAAAGAGTAATTCAAGCCCGCAACATGGCTATGGGCGCAAGAACCTTTGAGGAACGTACACAGGGTGAGAATCTCCTTTCAGGGACACTAAAATCACTGTTTGCGGTATCGGAGAGTTATCCGCAGCTTAAAGCCGATGGTAATTTTTTAAACCTTCAAAATCAAATCGTCGGGCTTGAAAATGATATATCTCAATCCCGAAAATATTATAACGGCGTTGTAAAAGTAATGAACAATAAAACCGAAATGTTTCCATCAAATTTATTGGCAGCAATGTTTGGTTTTAAGAGATATCCATACTTCATGGTGGATGAATATGAACGCAGAAACGTGCAGGTAAGGTTCTGACGGAGGAATGATATGATGCTAAAACGATGCCTTGTGCTCATATTTACAGCTCTTCTTATATTGGTGAATATATCAAATCCGGTAATGGCTCTGGAGGCTTTCGAGATCACCGCTTTTGATGTTGTTATGGATGTACAGAGTGATAACAGCTACGAGATTACCGAGACTATCGATGTAGAATTTTCAGAGCAAAGGCACGGTATTATACGCTCAATCCCGTTAAAAACCTATCGCGGTGCACCGGCTGCAATAACCCAAATTAAGGTATCCGGGCATAAGTATTCAACTGGTAAAAACTCAGGGGATCTTAACATCAAAATCGGCGATGAAGATGAATATGCCGGCGATAAAGAAAGTTATACTATATCCTATGTCTACGGTATTGGGGACGATGGACTCCGTGATATGGACGAATTATATTTTAACCTTATTGGAACAGATTGGGATTGCCCGATTTCAAACATCACCTTTACAATTAAAATGCCCAAACGGTTCGATGATGAAAAACTGAATTTTACATACGGCAAGAAAGGTAGCACTAAAAATGATGCTGTAAGCTACATTGTGGAAGGTAGAACCATAACGGGCAAGCTTAACGGTTCGCTTGGCCCTAATGAGGCCTTGACAATTGCCCTTCCGTTACCCCAAGGCTATTTTGAAGACGCAAAGCCTATAAATGACGGGTTCATAGACAGGTTTGGCTGGATGCTTTCTACTTTAGCGGGCATAGGCGGTATACTTATTTGGATATCACTGGGGAAAAAGAAGCAGAGCTTTCCTACTGTCGAATTCTACCCTCCCCAGGGAACTACCAGTGCCGATGTGGGCTTTCTCATCGATGGCCGTGTAGATCCTTTCGATATTACCTCTTTGATTATATACTGGGCCGACAAAGGCTATCTTTCCATAACCGAGTATAATACAAAAAAGCTATTCGGCACGAAAAAAGGTTTTTTACTTACAAAGCTACGGGAAATGGGCGATGAGGTAAAGCCCTATGAAAGAAAAATGTTTTCGGAAATGTTTTTATACGGTAACGGTACCCAGGTGTATACAGCAGAGCTTTCCAACCGGTTTTACAGAACCGCCGATGAGGTTAAGTATTTTATAGAAAACGATTTTGAAGGTGACCCGGAAACAAGAATATTCGATAAAAAGAACGCATTATGTAAGTTGCTTTTATGGGTGATGATGGTATTGGCTGTATTTCCAATACTTATCGTTTGTGTCGATAGAGTTCTCAATGCAGACAGTACGGGGCAATCACTGATAATTAGCCTGATATTTTCGGTGTTAATTTCTGCATCACTATATGCAATTATGTATAATATTACGAATTGGAAAAGCCTCCCGAAGAAGGGGAGAATTAATCAAGTTTTTATAGCTTTTATATTTACCCTGTTATCCATAGGACTTAGCATATATCTTGCTGTTGAAAGCGGAATCCTCATTTGCATGATTATTGCGATTGTAAGCGCGATAATTCTGGCGTTTCTATCATGCCGTTGTAATAAAAGAACATCCATCGGCACATGGTATGAGGAAAGGCTAGTTGGCTTTAGGGAATTCTTAAAGGCTACTGAACTGGATCGCATTAAACTTCTTGTTAATGACAATCCTCAGTATTTTTACAATGTTCTACCCTTTGCCATGGTCTTGGGAGTAACCGACAAATGGGCTAAGAACTTTGATAATATTATGGTTTCGCCCCCCAATTGGTACTTTGCTGCAACTCCTAGTATGTTTAATGCCTCAGGCTTTGCCATTAATTTAGAGCAAAGCCTGAGGGGTATATCTTCGGATATTTCTTCCAGACCATCTTCATCGAGCGGTGGAAGCTCCGATGGAGGAAACGCCGGCGGCGGCTCAGGTGGCGGTGGCGGAAGCAGCTGGTGATGCTTTAATTACTGCTGCGAAAAGACTGTGTATTCGCCTTCTTCTGTTATTACAATATCATTTTCTACTAACGTAATTAAAAACGTACCCTTAATGGAAAGCTCTCCATCTTCTTCGACAACACTTCCGCTTAGTGAAAGCTGAGCTTCACCCGAAATACCACCCTCATCAACTTTTTCGGTGAAATTTACATTGAAGGTTCCTTTCTCGAGTTTATTAATAATAAGGGGGCTGGACTCATAAGCTTCTCTTTCGTAATCCCTGCTACCCATTAACATTCCCTCCATAATATCAATGTCCAGTTCCCAGCTCCCGTCTTCTTCAAATTCAATTTCCATGGGAACCGGTGTAGCCATGACCTCGGCAATAAACGCCCTCATGTCAAAATCGGGAGGCAGATCCTCTTCGGGGATATTTTCAAAACCTTCCATGCGGGTAAAGAGTATGGTTCCTTCCCAGTACCCGACTATATCGGATAGCTGAGCGTCAGCTTTTACGTTTTCCGGTAACTTATTGGAAGGTTTTTCTTTGTCAGGCATTTTACTATCTTTATCTTTTTCGGCGTCTTTATCAATTGAAGCGGAATTTGATTTCTTATCCTTTGGATTATCATCATTACGCCCGGAGGAGTCTTTTGGGCGTAATGCTATTATGATTCCGCCAATAATAATGGCTAGAACAATCAGCCCAATGATGCCTCCTAAGAGCATTCCCCGGCCTCCGGTTCTTTTTTGTATGTTCCCCGTGTTCATTTCTTCCGAAAACTGGGTAAACGGGTTGTTGCCTCCGGGGCGGGGTTGTGGTGCTCCCGGGGATGCATAATTCTGGGAAGAAGACGCTCCCGGGTGATAGGGGGGAGGGCCTGCGAACTGTTGAGGCGGTGTATAAGTTTGCTGTACCGGTGGTACCGGGGGAGTATACTGACCAGATGTAGGACTTGATTGCTGTCCCGGCGGAACCGGAGGAGTGTATTGTTGGGGTTGCGGGCGTATAGGGGGTGTGCCGTTATTAGGGCTTTGCTGATCAGCGTTCTCTTTTGAATTAGGTGTACTTTTTCCGCAAGCGGTGCAAAACCTATCATCTGAATCTAGTTGAGTGCCGCAATAAACACAGAATCTCATATTTATTCCTCCTTGTTTAGTTCTTCTTCGTAGCTGAAATCGTATATGAATAAGATGCCATTTCGTCTGCAAATGTGCTTTCTCCCTGGCAGGTTATAATACCTTTATTCTTTTTAAAATATAAGTCAAAGCTTCCTCCAAGTATTCCTTCTGTCGGGGTAAGCTGTAAGACTCCGTTGTCCCATGTTCCCTTGTAAAAAATAATGGCTCCGTTTTGTGCACCTTCTGTATCAAATCCTACATCAGCGGTATTTTCTCCTGTTTTTGAGATAGTCATTATTCCGTTATGAGTGCCTTGAGCATCAGAATAATACTGTTCGTACTGTTTGAGGTAGTCTTCCATCCCTTCAACTCCCTCCATCTGGGAAACAATATCATCAAGATATGGAGTTTGGAAGTTAGATACATTCTGGACCATATCATATTGCCCGATAACATCTTCAAATCTCAGTTCATCACCAAGCTTTGCTACTTTTCCATTAGGACCGTATTCACTGCTACCGTCGGGCATATCTATTCTTTCGACAATGTAAGCGGTGTATTCATCCTCGTCATCCTCAGAGACCTTGCTTTTATCCTTAGGTTTGATATCTTTTAGGGGAATTTCTACTTCTGCCAGAGAAACTTCTTCGCTGTGACGGTATTCTGCTCCACCGGGACCGGTAATGATAATATCATATCCGGATAGAATATCTCTGGGGTCCGGGATGCTCCAGTCAGGAGGCGTAATAATCAGATAATCTTCATCAATTTCAATAGTAGGTTCTTCGGGCTGGCGTAGAAGGTAAACCTGGTATGTGGCGCTTTGCTTATCGGCAGATACTTCTTCAATCTGCGCCTGTATTTCCATGAGAGTAATTAAGCCGGAGGTGCTGACAGGCAACATAAAAATTTCTTTATCGAAATCGACAGTTGTGGTTTTTGAGCCATCCACAAAATTACGGGTGATAAAATAATTATCCCAAGGGAGCTTACCCTTGACAGCCAGTCTGTATTCGACCGGCTTTCCGTCAGCTCCTTTGCTGTCAATTCTAAAATCCTGAAATGCAATAGATAAGGGCTGCCATTTTATATTTATTTCAGCCATAGGATTATCAGCGTCCAGCTTTATATCCTCAATTTTGGGGGTGGTGTATTGTATTCTGGAATACATTGCGTTGTAGTTCTTTTGACAGAATGCAATAAAATCCTTGCTGTATGGTTGCCCGAAAGAAGGGTCTGTACTATTAGCCGTTTGCTGGCGTAGCATCAAATTAAATATATCACCTGACACTCGTGACGAAAGGCTAAATCGTTTTAATAGACTTGCTATAAAATCGTTTGGATTACCTGCATAATATCGGTCACGCAAAAAGTCAATCCAATGGGAAGCTATATAACCATGATTCCTAAGATATTCCTTATTATCACCATTGTTGTTCCACAAGGAAGGCTCCAATAAAGATCTTGAGTATAAATATTCAAAATAATTGCGATCAGTTAATACGGTAGTTTGAGTTGGGTCTATTACTTTTCCCCCAGCCTCGCTTGAAAAGTAATCAAAAGCTTCTTTTTCTAATGATACAGCCATTGCTTCCCAGAACATAGTGAATTCGTCAGAATCAAAGGTTACTGCCCTACTCTGAACTACATGAAATAATTCATGGGTTATTGTAAGAATAAGGTTCGAAGTAGCCACCGTCCCTTTTTCTGTAGCAGAATGGGGCATTTTTGTCTTATTTCCGGCGTTGATATGGATGAAAGGCCTATATGTATACAGGTTCATGCTGATTCCTAATGTTTCTTTTCCATGACCCTCCGGCCATTTGTCCAGTACAACTATGTCCACATTATATCCCGGTGTGTCAAATCCTCTAACGCCAAATAGATATGTATCAGCTAATCCCAAGGCTCTGGTGGTTTGAACCACTTCTGCCGGCCAGTAGTTTGCTTGACTCCAATCAACATCCTTCATTTTACGTGCAAGCTCAACATAATCTGGGTCACTGTAGAG
>JBMNTI010000149.1:0-5546 GCA_050945655.1 Acetivibrionales bacterium
GCTGAATTCAGCGAGGGGCAGAAGAAAAAGGTTCTCATTGCCAAAAGCCTATGTCAAAAACCACATTTGCATATATGGGACGAACCACTTAACTTTATTGATATATTTTCCAGAATACAAATTGAAGAATTATTGCTGTCATATAAGCCTACTATCTTGTTTGTGGAGCATGACGGCGCATTCTGTGAGAGTATTGCGACAAAAATTGTTTCTTTACACTCTTGATGATTCTGTTATATTATTTTAATATAAAAAAATCAATTCTGAAAACCATAATTAGAAGAATTGTATTTGCTGTAAAAATAGGGTACAATGACAGTTGCATATGCTTCTATTATAGTTTTTATGAAGCGAGAAAGTATGAATTATAGGAGGAATTTTTGGAATGAAGAGAGCTATTGCAATCGTAATGACACTTTGCATGCTAATCGCGATGTTATCCGGCTGCGGAAGTAAACCGGCTGGGACTGGAAACGACGTAATCAAAATCGGTGTTTTTGAGCCTTCTTCAGGCGACAACGGAGCGGGCGGAAAGCAGGAAGTACTCGGAATAGAATATGCAAATTCTGTTCTTAATACGGTAGAAATCGGCGGGAAAAAATATGATATAAAGCTTGAAATCGTCGATAACGAGTCTTCAAATGATAAAGCTCCGTCGGCAGCTGCATCTTTGGTTAGTGCTAAATGTTCTATTGTTCTGGGTTCTTATGGTTCTGGTGTTTCTATTGCGGCAAGTGACGTATTCGCCAAAGCAGGGATCCCTGTAATCGGTGTTTCTTGTACAAACCCGCAGGTTACATCAGGAAACACACATTATTTCCGTATCTGCTATCTTGATCCATTCCAGGGCACAGTTCTTGCAAACTTTGCAGTAGATGAATTCAAAGCAAAGAAAGCTTACATACTGACAAAGCTTGGCGACGATTATTCGGTTGGGCTTGGAAACTACTTTAAGGAAGCTTTCGAAAAACTTGGCGGTACTGTCATTGAGGAAACCTTCCAGGAAGGCAACAGCGACTTTACGGCTTATCTGACAACTGCCGCTAACGAAAAGGCAGATGTTATATTTGCTCCGACATCTACGGAAGCAGCTTCCCTGATTATCGGGCAGGCTGTTTCACAAGGGATAAAAATTCCTCTATTAGCCGGTGATACATGGGACAGCTCAGTTATTCTGGATGCGGCCAAGGGTTCCGAAAGCCAGATTTTCGTATCAACCTTCTTTGATGAAGGCGACGACTCGGCTGCAGGCTCAAAATTTGTTACTGATTTTAAAAAGTGGCTTAATGACAACAATGATAAGAAGCAAAACAACGGCGGCAATGATATCGTAGCTGCAGTATCGGCATTAGGCTACGATGCTTATATGGTTGCCGTGGAAGCTATAAAGGCAGCCGGAAGTCCGGATTCAAAGGCAATCAATGAGGCTCTGTGGGGAATCAAGTATACCGGCGTAACCGGTGACATTGCTTTTGATCAGGAAAACGGCGACGCCATCCGTAATGTAGCATATATAAAGAGCGTCAACACTGCCGACGGCTCATGGAACTTTGTAGCAATACAGAGTGTAAAATAGAAACATATAAAAACGCAGCGGGGGTTTTTGCCCCCGCCGTGTTTAACCCTCATCTCTAACCGGAAGGTTTGAGTCGCCGCTAAAGGATTTGTTCCTTTCGGTGTATATACCTTTACTAAACAGCTACTAAACGGAGGATCCGGGATGAAATTCTTAAACACCAATCTGCCTTACCTGTTAGCAGGCATATCGGTCGGCGGGCAATATGCTTTAATAGCCATTGGGTACACCATGGTATATGGTATACTCAGACTCATAAACTTTGCTCATGGCGATATTTTTATGGTTGCGGGCTTTGCAATGGTATACCTTTCGGCCAGTCTGCCGCTATATGTTTCAATACCATTGGTCATTATCATTACCGTATTATTGGGATTCCTTGTAGAACGCACAGCCTACAGGCCTCTTAGGACAGCCCCGCGAATGTCGATTATGATTAGTGCCATCGGAGTATCATACCTCCTGCAAAACTGTGCGTGGTATATAACAAGCGGTTTAGCAAAAAAATATCCAAAGATACCATGGATCAGTGAATCCATTTCAATAGGTTCTGCAACAACCACAATAGTAACAATAATCACCCCTATTCTTACACTTTTTCTTGTGGTAGCATTGGTTGTATTGATTAAACATACTAAAATCGGTATGGCAATGCGAGCTATGGCCAGGGACTTTGAAACGAGTCGGCTCATGGGAGTAAAAATAGACTCCGTAATAAGTTTTACGTTTGTTATTGGATCTCTTCTTGCTGCTATTGGTTCTTTTCTCTACTTTTCAAACTATGCCACAGTTACACCTGTTGCCGGGGCAATGCCCGGATTAAAAGCCTTTGTGGCGGCGGTATTCGGAGGCATCGGAAGTATTCCTGGTGCTGTTATTGGAGCATTTATTATTGGTATAAGTGAGAATATTATTAAAGGCTTCGGATGGACTACTTTTTCTGACGCCTTTACTTTTGCGTTGCTGATAATCATTCTTGTCGCAAAGCCAACCGGGCTCTTCGGTGAGAAATCTACAGATAAGGTATAGGTAAGTGATATGAATGAAAGAAATAGAAATTTGAATGGAGTAATTACTCCCCCGGACAATAAAGGTTTTTTAAGGAAAAATTGGGTTGCCTTCGCACTGTTAGCTTTGCTTTTTGCAGTGATTTTCATTATGGAGCAGGTGATGTCACCTTCTGCTATGATTTTTTTGGTTTTGAAGAAGGGCGCAATCTATGCTCTGGTTGCAGTGTCCATGAACCTGTTAAATGGTTTTACCGGACTTTTCTCGTTGGGACAGGCAGGCTTTATGCTTGTTGGGGCATATACTTATGCGATATTTACTATCCCCGTGGAAGCGAGAACTGCCGTATACCAGTATTTTAACGGCGGAATCATAAGATTCACCGTTCCTGTCCCCGCAGCAATGATAATGGCAGGGCTGGCAGCAGCATTATTTGCTTATCTTGTAGGGCTTCCCGTCCTGAGATTAAAAAGCGACTACCTGGCTATTGCCACATTAGGGTTTGCGGAAATAATACGCGCTATTTTCCAGTGGGATAAACTCGGGCCTGTTACTAACGGCTCCAATCTGCTGAAAAAGTTCCCCGCTTTTACTACAACTCTATTCCCTTTTTTGGTATCAGGTATTTGCATCACAATAATAGTTCTGCTTATCAATTCTTCATATGGCAGAGCTTTTAAGGCAATACGCGACGATGAGATAGCTGCAGAGGCCATGGGAATTAACCTCGCCAGGCATAAGCAATTATCTTTTACTATAAGTTCGTTTTTTGCAGGAGTGGGAGGAGCTCTTTTGGCTATGTACCAGACAACAGTGCAGGCTGCCCCGTTTAAGGCTGCCATGACATATGAGATTCTTCTTATTGTTGTTATCGGAGGTATCGGGTCGGTTACCGGAAGCTGCATATCCTCGTTTTTATTTATTGCATCCAGTGAGTGGTGGCTGAGGTTTTTAGACAATGAGACCAGCATTGGAGGTTTCAAATTACCGCTTTTGGCACCGGGTTTCAGAAAGGTTGTATTCTCGGTTCTTATTATGATTGTGGTACTGTTTTACAGCAAAGGTATTATGGGAACAAAAGAATTTTCTATTGATGCCATACTCCGATTCTTTAAAAAGCTGTTCGAGAAAAACAATAAGGAGGAAGCGGCTTAGTCATGGAAAATATTTTGCATACTGAAAAAATTACAATGCAGTTTGGCGGAGTTATCGCATTATACAACCTGACGATAGATGTTAACAAGGGTGAGATAGCTGCTTTGATTGGACCTAACGGAGCGGGAAAGACAACAGCTTTTAACTGCATAACAGGGGTATATGAACCAACAAGCGGAAGTGTAAGTTTCTGCGGTAAAACGATAGTATCCAACCGTCCTCAGGGAAAAATGAAGAAGCTTTATTCCGGTGATAAAAGCAAAGAGAGTATAAAGATAATCAGCCCGACACCGGATAAAATAACAAAGCAGGGTATTGCGCGTACTTTTCAGAATATCAGGCTATTTAACAGCCTTACGGTATTTGAAAATGTTCTTGTTGCAAAGCATATGCGAGCAAAACAGAACGTTATGACCGCTATTTTAAGATTAAACTGGCGAGAGGAAAAGAGAGCAAGGGAAGAGAGCCTGGCTTTACTGGAAGAGCAGGATCTGCTTCAATACAAAGATGAATTAGCAAGCAGTCTGCCGTATGGCTTACAGCGGCGCCTTGAAATATCGAGAGCACTAGCAACCGAACCAAAGCTTCTTCTTTTGGATGAACCTGCAGCAGGAATGAATCCCCAAGAGACACAGGAGTTGGCGGAGTATATAGTTAAAATCAAGAACAAATATGATATTACTATTTTGATGATAGAGCATCACATGGATTTAGTAATGCAGATTTCGGATCGGATTTATGTTCTTGACTTTGGAAAGCTTATTGCTCACGGTACGCCGGCTGAAGTACAGAAAAATCAGCGTGTTATCGATGCATATCTGGGGGTGGCTGACGATGCTTAAAATCAGCAATTTAAAAGTGAATTACGGTGGAATCGAAGCAGTTAAGGGCATATCATTTACAGTTCCGGAAAAGAGTATTGTCACATTGATTGGGGCAAACGGCGCGGGTAAGAGTACGACACTAAGGGCTATATCCGGCTTAGTTAAACCACAGAGCGGAAATATTGAATTCTTAGGTGAAGATATAACGGGAATGGAGGTAGCCGATATTGTATCGCGGAAAATCACCATGGTTCCAGAGGGAAGAAAAATTTTCCCCGATTTGACCGTTTTAGAAAATCTGCGGATTGGTGCGTATCTCCGTAAGGATAATATTACCGATGATATAAACCTGGTATATGATCTTTTCCCCCGTTTAAAAGAAAGGTCCTGGCAGCTTGGAGGAACACTGTCGGGAGGAGAGCAGCAAATGCTGGCGGTGGGAAGAGCTCTTATGAGCCGCCCAAAACTAATGATGATGGATGAACCGTCTTTAGGACTGGCGCCTCTTATAGTCAGGAATATTTTTGAAATTATTCAGGAAATAAATAAGCAGGGAGTTACGATTTTGCTTATTGAACAGAATGCCAATATGGCATTAAAAGTAGCCAATATAGGTTACGTACTCGAAACAGGACGAATTACTTTATCAGGTACAGGCGCCGAGCTTCTGGCGGACGAAGGAGTCAGATCGGCATATTTAGGGACGTAAAATGATGCTTGCATAGAGTATCTTTTACTAAGCTTTATCATAACCGAGAACTATGTTTATATAGCAGCAAATTATATATCTGAAAAGAAAATGCTTAAGACCCCCGAAGCATAATGTTTTTGGGGTATCTTTATGTCAGTCGCGCCCCTATACCCTTAGAGTAAAATTATCGTAGGCAATTTAATAAAAAATAAGGGAAGAACCCCAAAATAGGTCTTCCCATAATCACGATTTTCCTGTAGTTTGAGAATTAACAAAACAAACCAAACGAAAG
>JBMNTI010000150.1:0-5364 GCA_050945655.1 Acetivibrionales bacterium
GTCAAGAGGCGTGGAATAAATGGGGAAAACAAGGCTAAATATAGTAGATTAGAACACTGGTATATTCTTACTATTGGAAAAATTAATAAATTGCCCACGAGTACTTGACACTAACTATTATTGCTGGGGGTTTGACCATTTTCAAAGTTTATGTTAAAATTAAAAAGCTTAAATACTGCGAATATTCTCTTAGATCATCGCATATAATGTATTAGCACCTTTATATGGTGTTGCATATCTAAACTTTATTCTTAATACTAAGCGCTGAATCTTTGTTTATCAAAGAACGGGAAAACCAATTTTGGGGTGAATCTGTTAATCGGTAGGGTTATTCTCTTTCGACCCGAACCCGTCAGCTAATCTCGTAAGCGTTGGAGGAGAGGGTGGTTGTTATGTTGTAACGTCATAAAATTATGAGTCCAATAATTTAGTAAACATGATTGGAGGAGATTTTATGACCAATGTATGTCTAATTGGCCTTGGCAGAACAGGCTTGGAAATAGCAAGGACTATTATGGATCAGCGTGATATGAAGATTGTGGGAGCTATTTGTTCTGAATTGTCAAGCAAGGCCGGAAAAGATATCGGGGAGTTTCTGGGATTACCTGAAACGGGAGCAAAAATATATCCCACAAGCCAGCTTAATTACGTTCTTGAAAAGTTTAAACCCGATGTATTTGTTGATTTTTCCAACCATAAAGCGACAATGAGCTACGTGGCAAGTATAGCTGAAAAAAAGGCCGCTTTGGTTATTGGCACAACAGGATTTTCCAAGACTGATATTTTGCGTATGAAAGTGCTGACAAAAAAGCATTGTTCCGGTATTCTTTACGCACCCAATATAACGGTGGGTGTTAATGTTATGATGCTCTTATCCAATATAACAGCCCGGATTTTAAGTGATTATGATTTTGAGATCAATGAAGCCCATCACAAGCATAAGAAAGATTCTCCTTCAGGAACCGCATTAAAAATTGCAGACCAGGTTGAAGAAGGATTGCAGTCTTCCGGGATGGAAGTCATTGAATCAATTCCTATTCATGCGATAAGAGCCGGTGGCATAGTGGGAAGACACGAGCTGATGGCTGCCGGAGAAAACGACAAAATAGAGATTGTGCATGAGTCATTCAACCGAAAGGCTTTCGCAGACGGAGCCGTAAGAGGAGTACGCTTTATTAAAGGGAAAAAAGGGTTCTTTGGTATGCAGGATGTATTGGATTTAGAAAGAGTACTAGCGTCATATTTTGATAAGCGTAAGATTGTTATTGCAAATTCCAGCAGTTGAAAAAATTAAGCGTCTGTTGATTCAATCCAACCGACGCTTTTATTTTTGTCCTAAAGCTTATAAAGATACCATTTATAACTGTTAACCTCATATTTCATTTCAAAAGTCCGTTCAACTCCGTCTATAATACTTTGAACAGTAAACACCAGCATAAGATTTCCTGCAAGCTTTTCCGTTTTTCTGTCTAATATGCGGTCTATTCGAATAATTTTAGGCTCCTGACCTTCCTCACACCATCGGAATTTAAGAGGAGTAATGGCTCCATCGCAACTGCTGAGACAAATCATATCAACGCTTTTCATTAATACTTTCATAATATTGCTCCCAAAAATCAAAGCTGACTTCGCATACCCGGATAGTCATCGGTGACTCCGCCCGTAAGAGGCGGAATTCCTGAATTTATAAAGCTCCCCCGGACCACCGAGGTGTCCCCGTAATGAAGGCGTATGGAATCAATACTTGAGTCCAGCGCCTTTTTCTTATAAATCTGCTCATCTTCAAAGATTGAGGCTTGGCAGAAGCGATCATTACAAAGGGATGAAAAAGCAACACCCAAATGCCTCAGAGGATCACCGTCCCAAAGCTCCCTGAAAAGTGACCGCGCAGTTTTGAACAAGCTTTCGGTGTTGTCTGTGGGAGTAAGAAGCTTTCTTTGGTGGGAAAAGAAGGTTAAATCGGTTTTCCGTATTGATACCGAAACCACCTGTGCCAAAAGTCGGGCCTTTCTCAGCCGGGAAGAAGCTGTTTCCACAAGGGAAAGGAGAAACAAAAGGGCCTCCCTCTCAGTGTCCACATTAAAGGGTGTGGTCGTGGAATTACCGATACCTTTTGCCGCAACGCTATAAGGGTTCACCGGCGAATTGTCTATGCCGTTGGCGTACCGCCAAAGTAAATTTCCAAAGCTTTTAAAGTGAGCAGTAAGAAACTCAGGGCTGGTATGAGCCAGCTGACCAATGGAAAAAATGTTCAAGCGGTAAAGTCTGGTGGCTGTACGCCTTCCCACCATAAACAAATCCCTGACCGGAAGACCCCACAATTTTTTAGGAATTTCATCCGGGAAAAGCGTATGCACCTTGTCGGGCTTTTCAAAATCCGAAGCCATCTTGGCCAAGAGCTTATTAACCGAAATCCCGATATTCACAGTAAACCCGAGAAAAGATTTGATCTTATCCTTGATTTCCCGGGCAATATCCAAAGGGCTTTTCGATTTCAAGGACTTGGTGATATCAAGAAAGCATTCGTCGATGGAATATCGCTCCAAAATGGGTGAATATTCGTATAATAAATCGGTTAGAGCGGTGGAACACTGCATATAAAGCGAATAATCGGGGGGGACGATTATAAGTCCGGGACATTTATTTCTGGCCTGCCATAGAACCTCGCCGGTCTGAATACCGTGTTTCTTTGCAGGGATGGATTTAGCCAAAACAATGCCGTGGCGGTTTTCCTCATTCCCTCCGACAACACTTGGCACCTCACGAAGGTCAAGGCTTGCTCCGTGCTGAAGGCGATATGCAGCTTCCCAACTCAAAAAAGCGGAGTTTACGTCAATGTGCAGGATGATACGATCCCCGCTTTTATATGTGTTCATAATAATCCTCCGGTCCAAAACAGTGTGTAAATTAATTATAAACGAACATTTGTTCGATGTAAAGAGGTAAAATGTGTGCAGCAACCACGTTGCTTATCTACAATTGCATAATTAAATATTATAACCTGCATGTCAAAACATTTTTTGTACAGTCTGATTTGGTAAATGGTAAACTAACCTTAATATGTTCCGATCAAAATATATGTTAGAATCGGAATAGAGAGGATGATAACAATGAAAAAAACAAAGCTGCAAAATGCCCTTAGAGGTCTGACAAATGCTATTGCACGTTTTCCGTTAACATCGGTGTTCCTTATTGGCGCTGCGGTTGTTAACGCAATTGATATTGAAGGAAACGGCGACTATTCAAAATATTTGCTGACATTAATTGTGGGAGCTATACTTGGAGCGGTTGCCCAAGTGGTATTTGAAAGGTTTTATCAAGGGAATTATCAACGGATAGGGTTAAACGGCGGGGCCGCCCTGCTGACTGTCTGTTATTATCTTACAATCATGCCGCTGCCCGAACTGAGCATAGAAGCCAGTTTAAGAACATGGGTGGCTCTGTTCGCGTTTTTAATCGCTTTTATTTGGGTTCCGGCGGTTAAAAACAGAACAAGCTTTAACGAAAGCTTTATGGTTGCGTTTAAAGCCTTTTTTATCTCATTGTTTTTTGCAGTCATTATCTTTGCGGGCACCGGCATCATAATGGCAGCTACAAATGAACTCCTCTTTGAAGTACACAGCGAAGCATATTCCCATGCCGCAAATATAATATTTATACTGTTTGCACCCATTTACTTCTTGTCCCTCATACCTGTTTATTACGGCAAGGCTGATGAGAATCTGGCTGAGGAGAGCCTGGAATCAAAAGAGGACCAAATTAATAAGATGTCTAATTGCCCAAAATATCTGGAAATTCTGATTTCATATATAATAATCCCGTTAACGGCAGTTTTTACCCTGATTCTGGCTGTCTATATCGCAATCAATATAGGCGGCGATTTTTGGCGGGACAATTTGTTGGAGCCAATGATTATTTCATATTCCATCACGGTAATTATTATATATATTCTGGCAAGCCGGTTGGAAAACAGATTTGCCCGGATGTTCAGACAAATCTTCCCTAAGGTTCTGGTGCCTATCGTAATTTTTCAAACCGTAGCTTCCATTCTTAAAATAGGGGATACGGGAATGACTTATACCCGTTACTATGCGATAATATTCGGCATTTTTGCAATTGCGTCGGGCATACTGTTCAGCATCCTGCCGGTACGGAAAAACGGTATTGTCGCGGCCATATTGATTGCTATTTCGGTAATATCCATAGTACCACCCGTGGACGCTTTTACCGTGAGCAGAATAAACCAGACGGAAGTACTCCGGGATACGCTGATAAAAAACAATATGCTGGATAACGATCAAATAAAGCCTAACCCTGATATTTCCACCGAAGACAGGGATAAAATCGTCCAAGCTCTTGAGTATTTAAACAGGATGGATTATATCGGAAAAATTCCTTTTCTCCCTTCCGGGTTTAATTACTACTCTGATTTTGAAAAGGTATTTGGTTTCAGCATGTATGGGCCTCAAGGCGGTTTGACGAAATTTGCATATCTAAGGCTGGAGGATAAAGCATTGCTTGATATTGCAGGCTATGATGCTCTTAGCGAAACGGCGGTCATTATATCCCGGAATAACGGCGAGAATGAGGTTATAGGGACCATAAGCAAGGCAGGGAAAGACTTCACCCTTAAGAAGACTAATTCTGACGAAGATTGTATTATATCCCTGGTTGATGAAAACAACCGGGAAGCATTGAACTTTTCTACAAGAAAGATATTTGAAAAGTTTGAAGATGGCAGCAACGGCTTAAAGGAAATAATCTCACTTGAAGAAGCGACATTCTCGGAGGAGAATGACAATGCTGTGATAACTGTCATAATAAAAAGCCTGAACCTGGAAATATCGGCGGAAAGATCCTACTATGCTGCCGACATATTTATACTTGTAAAAATCAAGTGAAATCTATGGGGTAACGTGGCCATTGGGGCGGCTCTTTTTTGAGTTATTTTTTCTCTTGCAGAAGGGCAAAGGGTAGCGTTTGTGATTTAAATGATGTTTGATGCATTCATCACATTTGCCAAACCGTTTGCAATTTTTCCATCTGCAGGGGCATTTTTCGCCGTCTTTTGCCTGTATGTCAAATTTCTCCCTAATAATTGTTCACAATATAGTTTTGGCTTTTTAATGCCTGTCTATTCCTGGTCGCCTATCGATACGGCAACAACTTTTTACCTTCGGCAGACTGTGCGGAAACTGTTTTAACATGCAGGTTATAACATTTGATTATGCAATAGAAAATAAGCGGCGTGGTTGCTGCGATTTAAAGCGAAGCAAGGATTGCGTAGCGAGCGCGACTGGAAACAGGATGTTGGAGATGGAGCGCTAAATCGCAGAAGATCCTTCGCTGACGCTCAGGATGACA
>JBMNTI010000151.1:0-5355 GCA_050945655.1 Acetivibrionales bacterium
GTGGGTTGGAATTAAGAATAAAGAGAGCATACACAGAGGTTGTACTTAACAGACCGGTAATGATACAGGAATTGGCTTGCTACAATCCGAACTGTGAGAGATACAAAGACGACGTAGTGCAGACTATTCATCACGAATTAAAGTGAGGGGCATTATGACTGCGAAAGAGATATTTGACAGAGGAATGGCTTTAATGGCTACGAACAGGCAGGAAGATTTCACGCTTGAACAGTATATCGTTCCGTGGATAAACCAGGCATTGGCGGAAAGTCTTGCGGCGGAGAACTCAATCAGACTATATGAAGGCGGGGAAGAACTCACGACACCGCAGCAGGTTGCTTCAGAAAATGACGAGATAGAGTATGACGACAGACTCCAGCAATACGCTTTAAGTTATTTTATCGCCTCTTTAGTCGCTTCCGACGACGGCGATACATACAGGGCGGAGGATTTCAGACGTAGATATGTAGTCGCTTTAAGTGAAGTATCAAAGCTGATACCTACGGAAATAGTTGATGTTTACGATATGGGTGATTAGTAATGCCTAAAATCACGGGAAATATAACGGCTCCGAGAGTGAGCAAGCGAAAATTCAATATCGAATACTTCGGCGGAGTGGACTTATCAAACCAGCCGGCGAATGTGGATATAAAGAGAAGTTGCGACGGAATGAATATGATAAGGGATTTGCCCGGAAAGATAAGGAAACGAACCGGATACAGACTCTTACATCAATATCCGTCAAAGATAAACGGTATTTACTTCTTTAAGGGAATGAAAGTAATTCATTCGGGAACAAAGATATTTTATGACGACGTTGAAAAATATTCGTCCGCGAATGATGTTAAAAGCTACGCCATACAACTGGGGGATTATCTATACATTTTAGACGGACTTAAACTCTTGAGATGCACCGATACGACTATTGAACCGGCTGAAAATCACGCATATATCCCGACTGTAACTATCTCGAAAGAACCGGCAGGAGGGGGAACCACATATGAACCGGTGAATATGCTTTCAGACAAGCGCAGAGACAGTTTTCTCGGCGAACAGACCGCAACGGTTTATCAGTTGTCTTTCAACGGTCTTTCAAGCGATACGGTGACGGCGCAGGTGCAGAACTCACAGGGCGTATGGGAAGACAAAACGGAAGGCACGGATTTTTCAGTCAACAGGACTACGGGAACGGTAACCTTTACGACCGCGCCGGGAGAACCGCCGGTAACGGGAGAGGACAACGTCAGGATAACATACAGCGTGGTGAACAACGATTACAGACAAAAGGTGAACGGCTGCAAGTTCGGTATAAGCTACGGACTCAACGGAAACGCGGACAGATTGTTCATATCGGGAAACCCTACTTATCCGAACATAGACTTTTACAGCGAACGCAACGACGGAACATATTTCGGGGATATACGCTACGGAGAGATAGGACAGAAGAAGTCGCGGATAATGGGGTATTCGATTATCAACAAACATTTAGCGACGCACAAGGAAAACGACGACGACGAGAGAAACATATATCTTCGATACGGCGAACTTCCCGAGCCGCAGAACAATCCCGACGAACCCCTGACCAACAAACTATCGGCGTATTTCAGAATAACCGACATCATACAGGGCGAGGGGGCGATAAGCAATCACGCTTTCGGATATGTGAAGGAACCTATCTTTTTGACGTCCAAAGGCATTAGCGCTGCTGCTCCTATGGAGTATCTCACCGAAAGATATATACAGAACCGAAGCGCGTATATCGATATGGCTTTGCTCAAAGAACCGAACTTAAACGAGGCTTATGCCTGCGTGTATAAGGACTTCTATATGCTGGCGGTAAACGGCAAGGTATATATTCTCGACACTATCGATTTGTCTTATGAAAAGAGAAGCGCGGGACGGTTTATCTATGAGGCGTATATATGGGACAACGTCCCTGCGAGGATAATCGCAAGCGACGGCGACGTCATCTATTTCGGAACGTCCGACGGGCATTTAATGGAGTTCTTCACCGACGAAAACGCCATAACGTCGTATATGGACGGAGTGGGGGTACTCGGTGAAAATCTTGAAGGCCTGCCGATAAAGGCGAGGTGGGAATTCGATTTTTCGGGTGATGATTTCTATAAAAACAAGACGATTAGTTATCTGGCGGTGAAAATGGCGCCCGCAACGGCGACGTCGGTGACGATATCCGCGAAGGTCAGCAACAGGGAAGTCGTACTCGGGGATTTGGGAGCGCTTGCGAGATACTTTTCGTTTTCATCTCTTGCGTTTTCGAAGTTCTCCTTTTCGGGCGACAACAATCCGAGAACGATAGGCAGAAAGATAAAGATTAAAAAAGCCGACAGCGTGAGGTTTACTTTAAAGAACGAACAGGCGAAGGAACCGTTCGGAATATACGGAATAGCGCTTGAATTCGTCGAAAGGGGAAACATCAGACGATAACTGCAAACTACTGAAAAGCTACTGCAAAGGGTTTTAATCCGCATTAGCGGGTTGAGATATATAAAAATAGCCAGACCAGGCAAACACCAGACCAGGTGAGAAAGGAAAATAATGGACGATTTTGAAAAAATGATAGTTGAAGGATTTTCGGAGCAGGACGGACAGACCGAGTCCGAAGCGCAGGAAACCGAAGAAACTACTAAAGAAACTTCCGAAGTGACGGAAATGTCCGACGAAGTGACAGAAACCGAAACGACCGAAACGGAGGAAACGCCGGCCGAAGAGGGTATCAGATTTAAATACAAAGACCAGGTATTGGACCTTGATACCGAAGCGGTTGGGAAGTTATCCAAAGCGTTCGGAGTGGATGACAGGGCATTTGTAGATACTCTTCAAAAAGGTATGAACTACGACCATTTAAAAGACCGTATCGACAAACGCTACGGCGGGATAATCTCGGCTATCACGGGTTTTGCCGAAAGAAGCGGACAAAGCGAAGGGGAGATAGTCGCGCAGCTTGCCGGAGTTGTCGGAGAGGTCAGCGGAAGATACGAGTATGAGAGGGCGTACGACGACCTTAAAAAGAGATATCCCGACCTTGACGAGAATACCGTTGATATTATGGCGAAAGAAAAGGTTGACGCCTTGAGAGTCGCCAAAGAACGGAGCGACAGACAGGCGGACGATCCGTGGGTCAAGTTCTTTATGTCGCACCCCGAAATAGAGGGGGCGGACAAAATACCCGAAGAAGTCTATTCGCTCGTCAGGCTGGGGATAGACCCCGAAACCGCGTATTTAAGGCACCAGCTTGAGAGCAGGACAAAAGAGGTTCAGGAGATGTCGCAGAAGATAGAGGGGTATCAGAAAGCCAAACAAACGGAAGAAAAGGCAACAGGCAGTTTATCGAAAGGAACTGCCGAGGAAAAGAAAGACCCATTCATTGAGGGATGGGAAGAAGGTTGGTAAAAATCAAATATAAGGAGATTAAATAATGGCTATAACATTACACGAAAAATACGCAAAGCAAATAGGAAAGGTTTTTGCGGAAAAATCTTTGATATCCGGAAGACTTTCAAACAAATACGACTTCACGGGTGTTAAGACCGTCAGGGTAATGACTCCGATTACCGTTCCGACGGTGGCGTACAACAGAACAGCGGGCTCAAACCGTTACGGCACACCTACCGAAATGGGAGATATCGTACAGGAATTGACGCTCACGCAGGACAGGTCATTCTCTCTCACGGTTGACAAAGGTAACTTCAAAGACCAAAGCCATCTTAAGACTGCGGCCGTGGTGTTGAGATTGCAAACCGAAGAAAGATTTGTCCCCGAAATGGACAAGTATGTTTTTGAGCAGCTCGGAATTAAAGCCGGCACAAGCGTATCAAGCACCGCACCTACGGTTTCGACGATAGTCGGACTTGTCGCCACAGGCACACAGGCACTTGACGACGCGGAAGTTCCCCAGAACGGAAGGACTTTGTTTGTCGACGCGGCACACTACAAACTCATCAAAGGCTCGACCGAGTTTCTCGGTATTGACGACCTTGGCGTTGACGCGGTTAAAAACGGCGTTGTGGGAACGCTCGACGGAATGCCCGTTGTTAAAGTTCCGGCGACGAGATGGCCGACAGGACTCTGCTTCTTAATCGTTCAGAAAGACTGCGCGACCGCACCGGTCAAACTCGACGAAACCAAACTGCACGTCGACCCGCCCGGAATAAGCGGAAATCTGCTCGAAGGCAGACAGTATTATGACTGTTTCGTGTTCGGTCACAGATGCAACGGCGTCTATGCCTACTACAACACATCGACGATAACCAAAACCACGACACCGACAATAGCGGCTTCGGGCGGAGCGTTCTCCGGAGTAACCGGCGGAACCTATCACTTCACGACCGACGGAAGCGATCCGAGATACTCAATGACTGCCAAAACAGGCGCCGGAAGCGACGTAACGGCTGCGGGAACGGTTGTCAAGTGTTACGCGACAAAGACGGGACAAATCCCCTCCGCCGTTGCGACACAGACATTGACTGCTTAATCAACATTAAAGGCATTGAGGGGGAAACCCCTCTTTGCCGAAACCTAAAGGGGGTTAAAAGTGGCTTTTAATCATCCACAAATCACACAACAGGAAATAGACAGCAACAATCTTGAAGGACTGCCCGATATACCGGGTTATTCCACCGTCGATATGCAGAAGGCGCTTGATAAGCTGGCGACTATGGTGGCGCATAAATTAAACGACCTTATTGCCGCAATGAGAACGGCGGGGAGCGGAGTTCCGACGCTTGACGATATGGCGCAGGCGATACTTAACGCCGAGATATCGGCAGGTTCGGGGGATATGCTTGCGGGAATGTACGACCCGACAAACAAGGAACAGGATATCTTCGCTTATACCGATTATAACGTCGGAGCGGTTCAGACCGCTTTGGGAGCGGTGCAGGGCGACGTGAGCAATCTTCAAACCGATGTATCAAACTTAACGGCGGATGTAAGTACAAGATTACTGACGAATACCGCGCCGATAACTCTATACGTTTCGAATACAGGCAGCGACGGCACGGGCGACGGAACTCAAACCAATCCCTACGCGACGATACAAAAGGCGGTTAACGAACTGCCGAAACATCTCTCATTCGACGCGACAATTTATGTAAACGGAGATACGGCGGGAGGCATAAATCTTTCAAATTTTGACGGAGCGGGGATATTGAGCATTTTACCGAAAACGTCGGGTCAGATTTACAACATAACCGGAAAAGTCGAAATAAAATATTGTTTGTGTCCGATAGTTGTCGGTTATTGCAGAACAAGTTATGTGGTGCCCGATAACGGCGGAAGCATTTTTGATATGAACAACAACGGCAGCGGTCTGATTACGCTGGATAATTGCGG
>JBMNTI010000152.1:0-5333 GCA_050945655.1 Acetivibrionales bacterium
CTGATGAGGAACTGGCCGAACAACTGGAGGTTAGTGTTCCTACCATAAGACTTGACAGGCTAGAAATGGGTGTGCCCGAACTAAGACAACGCATCCGTGAGATGGCTTCAAAGAACTATGACAAGCTTAGAACCCTAAATGCTGAGGAAGTTATCGGCGAAATTGTCGAACTTAATTTGGGTGATAATGCCATATCAATATTAGATACTACGGATCAAATGGTTTTTTCCCAATCTAAGGTAGTCCGTGGGCATTATATCTATTCTATGGCAGAATCAATAGCAATAGCCGTTATTGATGCGGATGTAGCCTTGGTCGGAATAGCAAACATCAAGTATAAGCAGCCTGTTTATGCCGGCAGCAAGCTGGTGGCAAAGGTGACGATAAAAGAGAAACGTCCCCGAGGAAAATATGTAGTATGGGTAATGATTTATAATAAACAAGTCGAGGTTTTCAGAGGAAAATTTTTGTTAGTGGATGTATCAAAGAATTAGTGTGAGATAAATGATAAAAGAGTTCCAAGAATACTATCAGTAAGTCTACTAAATTAAGGAGCTGAGCTATTGAGGATTATAGTTGATGCAATGGGAGGAGACAATGCTCCTCATGAAATAGTAAAAGGATGCCTTGAGGCCTTGGAAAACGATGGTTTTGAAATTGAGCTGTTGGGAGACCGGGAAAAAATAGAAAGATGCTTAGGCACCAAAGATATAAATAGCGACAGAATAATAATTACAGAAACTTTTGATGAGATAACCAATTCCGACAAACCTACCGAAGCAGTTAGAAAAAAGCAAAACTCCTCAATAGTTGTCGGAATGAAAAAAATAAAAGCTCAATCGGCGCAGGCCTTTATTTCAGCAGGAAGCACAGGAGCTTTACTGGCAGCATCACTTTTGATTGCCGGAAGAATGGAAGGGGTTTCGCGGCCGGCTTTAGCACCGATTGTTCCGTCGATCAAAGGCCAGACTATGATTATCGATGCCGGCATGAATACTCAAATCAAGCCTGTTAACTACATCCAGTTCGGCATTATGGGTACTGAATACATGAGAAACATGTATGGAATAAAAGAACCAAGAGTTGGTCTTGTCAATGTGGGAACAGAAGAAGGAAAGGGAAATGAAGCTCTTAAGCAGGCGTATTTAGTGCTTCAGAAGTCAAAGCTTAATTTTATTGGAAACGTCGAAGGCCGTGACATAACCGACGGAAAGGTTGATATTGCGGTCTGTGACGGATTTACCGGAAATGCGATGCTAAAGATTATGGAAGGAACCGGTAAATATTTTATGGATTACTTGAAAAAGATGTACTCAGGAAGTTTATCGGGGAAAGTAAGCTATCTACTCATCAAGCATGAACTGAAAAAGCTGAAAAAGCAAATTGATCCCGAAGAATTAGGTGGAACACCTATTCTGGGTATCAATGGTATGATTTATAAATGTCATGGGAATTCCAGGGCAAAAGCAATTAAGAATACCATATTAAAGGCCTGCAGTTCTGCTTGTACAACAGTTTTGGATCAGATGAAAAATATTTTTTCGTGTATGGAAGTCGGAGGCCTGTATGATGAAGCCCTTTAAAGCCGGAATAACCGGAGTCGGCAGTGTACTGCCGGATAAGAAGCTAACCAACAAACAACTCGAAAGTATAGTTGAAACCAGTGACGAATGGATAATCAAGAGAACCGGTATTAGGGAAAGACATATTATTGAAGAGGATATCCCTCTTACAAAGATTGCTGCCGATGCATCTAATAAAGCAATAGAAGATGCCGGGCTGCAGCCGGCCGATATAGAATTGATCATTGCCACAACAGTAACCCCTGATTATCTTACCCCATCACTGGCCTGCTGTGTGCAAAAGGAGATAGGAGCAAAAAATGCGGCGGCATTTGACGTTAGCGCTGCCTGTACCGGATTTGTTTATGCGCTCCAAGTCGGAAGACAGTTTATTGAAAACGGTACTTACAAGAATATTCTTATAGTATCTGCCGAGGCTTTAAGCAGAGTAACCGATTTCACCGACAGAAAGACCTGCGTGCTTTTTGGGGACGGCGCCGGTGCGGCTGTATTAAGCCAGGTTGATGACAACACAGGAGTTGAATCGGCTTATATCGGAGCTGTAGGAGAAGACGGGCATGTTCTTACTTTGCCGTTTCTATACGCCTCGGATACCGATATTGCAAACCGGAATGAAGGGAAAAAACATGTTATTTGGATGGACGGCAGCGAAGTATTTACATTTGCGGCAAGGATAATGGCCGAGGCGACAAAAAAAGTTTTGGCCGGCGCAGGTATTGAAACAGAACAAATAAGTTATGTGTTTCCTCATCAGGCAAATATGAGAATACTCCAAAATGCGGCTAAGAAACTGGGTATATCTATGGACAAAGTATTCAGCAATCTTGAATATACAGGGAATATATCCAGTGCAAGCATTCCCGTCTGCCTTGACGAAGCGTCGAAGAAAGGCCTGCTTGTAAAAGGTGATAAACTTGTTCTCGTCGCTTTTGGTGGTGGTCTTACCTATGGTTCTGTTCTCTTGACGTGGTCAAAATAAAATAGATATTGAAATTGTTATTTATATTTCTCTGAAAGGAACGAAGCTTAACCCGGATCTTTTTACAACAATGAAAGATTTTTCGGCTTTGCCCGGAATGAAAAGCGGGGAATATAAATTCGAGTTTGGAGGGTATCAGATTGAGTAGGATTGCTTTTGTTTTTCCAGGGCAAGGAGCCCAGTATGTCGGCATGGCTAAAGAAATTTCAGAGATTTCGAAAGCAGCCGGAAGTATTTTGGATGAAGCAACAAATGCTCTAGGCTTTGATATAAGAAAACTGCTTTTTGAAAGTGATGAAGAAACCCTTAAAATTACTGAAAATACCCAGCCGGCCATATTGGCCGCAAGCATGGCCTGTGCTCAACCGCTTATAGAAGCGGGGATAAAAGCCGATTACGCCGGAGGCCTTAGTTTGGGCGAGTATGCCGCGCATGTAATTTCTGGATCAATTTCTTTTCATGATGCGGTAAAACTCGTCAGAAAACGCGGAAAATATATGCAGGAGGCAGTGCCTGTAGGGGTGGGTTCCATGGCTGCTATACTTGGCCTTTCCCGTGAAGATGTACTGGAAGCGTGCGAAAAAGCCGCTGTTAAAGGAATTGTCGAGCCTGCAAACTTTAATTGTCCGGGACAGATCGTGATTGCCGGCGAGGTTGCTGCTGTTAACGAGGCAATCAGGATATCTACCGAAAAAGGAGCTAAGAGGGCAATGCTTTTAAATGTTAGCGCACCTTTCCACTGCGGCATGTTAAAACCTGCCGGAGAGAAGCTTTCAAAAGAACTGGAAAGTGTGGAGGTTAAAGCAATGAATGTCCCGGTGGTTACAAATGTGACAGGCAAATTGATCGAATCCGAAAATGACATCAAGGATCTTCTCGTAAAACAGGTAAGCACGTCGGTTCGCTGGGAAGATTGTGTAAGAACTCTTATAGAAAACGGCACAGACACATTTATCGAAATAGGACCGGGTAAAGTTCTGAGCGGCTTTATCAAAAAGATCGATAAGACGGTACGTATTTTTAATGTAGAAGATAAAGCCACTTTAGATAATGTGCTCGCCGCCCTGAAAGGGCAGCCGGAGACAACGGAAAAGAGAAAATGATACGATCCAAGGAAAGGAATGGTCCATAAAAAATGATTTTTCAAGGGAAGTCGGTAATCGTAACCGGATCTACACGTGGTATAGGAAATACCATAGCAGCAAGATTTGCTTCTCTGGGGGCTAATGTAATGATTTCGGGAACAAGTGACAGCGTTTATGCCGAAGTTGATAAGCTTAAGCAAAGCGGCTTTTCGATCGCCGGCTATTGTGGTGATTTAAGCACTCCCGAAGCTGCACAAGGACTTATTGATAAAACTGTTGACACTTTTGGAAGCCTGGACATATTAGTAAACAATGCAGGAGTTACATGTGATAAATTATTGATTCGTATGGAGGAAGAGGACTGGGATAAAGTAATGGATATCAACCTTAAAAGCGCTTTTCTCTGTACAAAAGCAGCTGTTCGCATTATGATGAAAAAACGCAGCGGCAGCATTATTAATATTTCTTCTATTTTAGGCCTTATGGGAAATGCCGGCCAGGCGAATTATGCAGCATCAAAGGCAGGGCTTATCGGTTTTACTAAATCTGTAGCTAAGGAATTTGCAGCCCGGGGTATTACCTGCAATGCAATTGCACCAGGTTTTATAGAAACACAAATGACGGACTCACTTACTGCAGAATTGAAGGAAAAATACCTAAAAAGCATACCTCTCGGCAGATATGGGACATCTTCCGAAGTTGCTGGATTGGTAATCTTCCTTGCTTCTGACAGTGCTCGATATATTACGGGACAGGTAATAAATATTGACGGTGGGTTATATATGTAATATTATTTCTAGTGAACGCAATAATATGGATAAGTTCGTATTTTTATTTCCTGTCTGGAAGGGGGTGAACGGTATGGTATTTGAAAAAGTAAAAGATATCATCGTGGAGCAATTAGGTGTTGATGAAGATGAAGTTAAAATGGATTCTTCTTTTATTGACGATCTTGGAGCAGATTCTCTCGATATAGTTGAGCTTATTATGGCTCTCGAGGAGGAATTTGAATTGGAGATACCAGACAAGGAAGCAGAAAAGATTGCAACTGTTGGTGATGCTGTTGAATACATTAAGGCTCATCAATAAAGATTATTTATTTAATTAAGAAGTCCCGGCATTTGGTTGTTGGGGCTTTTTATGTTTTATAGCAATAATAAATTTATTTCAGTATTAAATAAAAAAACCTTGTACTTATCAGGAGGCCAAAAAATGAAAAAAAGAGTCGTGGTAACTGGTCTTGGCGTTATACATTCCCTTGGAACCGATGTAACGACTTTCTGGAACGCAATAAAAGAAGGGAAAAACGGTATTAAGACTATAACCAAATTTGATACAACCGATTTTTCTACTAAGGTGGGGGCTCAAATTGATAATTTCGATGTAGTCGCTTATATTGACAAAAAAGAGGCTAAACGTATGGATCTGTTTACCCAATATGCGATAGCCGCATCACAGGAAGCAGTATCAATGTCCGGGCTGGATTTTTCCAGGATGGATC
The DNA here is from genome assembly GCA_050945655.1 of Acetivibrionales bacterium. Classification (GTDB taxonomy): domain Bacteria; phylum Bacillota; class Clostridia; order DSM-8532; family DSM-8532; genus DTU059. The sequence continues at coordinate 5,149 of JBMNTI010000152.1, forward strand.
CATATCGTTCAGGGGTTATTATAGGTTCAGGAGTCGGCGGAATGGAGACTTTGGAGAACAACTGCAGAACATTGTTTGAAAAAGGACCAAAAAAAGTTAGCCCGTTTTTTGTACCTATGATGATTGCTAATATGGCTTCCGGACAGGTTGCCATAAAGTATGGGCTGAAGGGTTACAATGCCTGC
>JBMNTI010000153.1:0-5316 GCA_050945655.1 Acetivibrionales bacterium
TTAAGCAGGGCAAGCCCATCATATACTGTATCCTTTACAGAACGTGATGGGCTTTGATTTAATTTTCGCTGTAATGTTTTGCAACTTTTGAGAATCCGAATTTTATTAAGGAATCAATAATAAATTTCTGTAGCATGGCAGTATCCAAATGCTGGCTTATTTCAACTAATTCAATTGATGCCATAACATCCTTGATAACCAAATCGAGATCTGAGCTTGACATCGGTGCTTTTGCATCGTCAGATGCGTTTGCGACAGAAAGGCGCATTTTCTCAACATCAAAATCTTGAATTCGTCCGTCCTTTTTAATTACAGTCATGTTTACCCCCCTAAAATGCATTCAGCCTCCTAAATTGTATTTGCCCACTATAAGATTGGATAAACTTAATTAAAAAAATAATAATATTTTGGTAATGGTAAAAATAATGATTAGCATAGTTGCAAAAAGGGGAAAAAGATATATAAAAAAATCGGGGGGGCGTGGTATACATGAGAAACGACGGAAATAGAAGTTTGTCTGCAATAATGGTCATTTTCGGCGGAACCGGTGACTTGACCCACAGAAAACTTATGCCGGCCCTATATAATCTTGTATATGACAAGCTTTTACCCGATAATTTCGCGGTGGTATCGATAGGCAGAAGAGACAAAACAAACGAGCAGTACCGGGAAGAAGTATTTGAGTCACTGAACAAGTATTCAAGGAATAAAATTGACCGGGAATATTGGGCAAGGCTAAAGGATTTAATTTATTATATACAATTTGATTTTACCGAACAGGAAGGCTATCAAAAGCTGAAGAACTTTTTAAAAAAGCTGGATGAGAAATATAATACAGGCGGGAACAGGATTTTTTATTTGGCCGTGGCACCCGAATATTTTGAATTGATTGTTCAGGGGATTTCGGATCATGGGTTGACTAATCAAAACGGCTCGTGGACAAGGCTGGTCATAGAGAAGCCTTTCGGCAAGGATTTAAAAACAGCCCGTAAGCTCAATGAAAAACTCCTGGAGGTTTTCGACGAAAGCAGTATTTACAGGATCGACCATTATCTTGGCAAGGAAATGATACAGAATATTATGGTGCTGAGGTTCTGCAATACCGTATTTGAATCTCTCTGGAGCAATAAATACATCGATAATGTGCAGATATCCCTGAGTGAAAAAAACGGAGTGGGAACCAGAGGCGGATATTATGAAAGCTCCGGAGCAATGAGGGATATGGTCCAGAATCACATTGTCCAGATTCTATCGTTGGTTGCCATGGAGCCGCCGGTTAACCTGAAGACCGAATCCATTCGCACCGAAAAGCTGAAAGTGATTCAGGCCATAGAAGATTTTACAGGTGATGTCTTAAGGAAAAACGTTGTTTTCGGTCAGTACGGAAAAGGGGTAATAGACGGCCGGACTGTGGTTTCTTACAGGGAAGAGCCCAATATCCCGGCAAAGTCAACCACTGAAACCTTTGTGGCTTTAAAGCTGCACATCAATAACTTCAGATGGGCCGGAACCCCATTTTATATCCGGACGGGAAAAAGAATGGGGAAGACGTCCTCGGAGATTGTAATACAGTTTAAAGAGCTGCCGGAGATCCTTTATTTCAAAGAGGGGCATGTTCAGGTGCCAAATTTGTTGGTGATAAGGATACAACCCAATGTGGGTGTGTTTTTCCAGTTCAATACCAAGGATTTCAGCACGCATAATGACATTGTATCCACAAAAATGGACACCAGCTACTATAACCCTACGGCAGGCAATACTCCCGAGGCTTATGAGCGCCTGATATATGATATTTTAAGAGGTGACGCCACTCTATTCTCAAGGTGGGACGAGGTGGAGGCCTCATGGATATTCGCCGACAAGATTATTGAATACAGGGTACAGAAAAAATTTGATTTTCCAAACTACGATGCCGGCACAATGGGACCGGTCAAGGCTTTTGAGCTTTTAGCCATGGACGGTCGCAAGTGGTGGGATGTGTAGGAGAAGGTGTGATGTGAAATGGGTGAGTGCTTATGAAAATTTATGACATATCAATGGAAATATCTCGTGAAATGCCCGTATATAAAGGGAAAGAAGAGAAAAGACCTGTCTTTGAAATCGACAGTGACTTTAACAAAGGCTCGGTCTATGAAACAAGGCTGGAGATGAATCTGCATACAGGAACCCATTTGGACGCACCTCTCCATATGGTAGCCGACGGAAAAAATCTTGATGGATTCAGTCTGGACAAGGTAATTACAAAATGCAAGGTTATAGATCTTTCCCATGTTTCCGAAAAGGTGTCTAAAATACATTTAGAAGCAAAAGAAATAGAAGCGGGTGACTTTATCCTTCTAAAAACTAAAAACAGCACTGAGGACATTTTAGAAAAGGACTTTATCTATCTTGACAAATCCGGTGCCGAGTATTTGAGGGATAAACAGATTAAAGGGGTAGGCATTGATGCCCTTGGAATCGAAAGGGCCCAGCCCGGTCATGAAACCCATAAAATTCTTTTAAGAGCTGGGATTGTTATTCTTGAGGGGTTGAAGCTTGATGCAATTTATGAAGGCGAGTATTTTCTGTTTGCGGCACCCATAAAGATTAAAGGAGTAGAGGCATCCCCTGTAAGGGCGGTATTGATTGCCGGAATGTAAAATTTTTGATTCTGTGGATGTGAGCCGGTGCGACAGTAATCGCATAGCTGGCACAACCGGCAAGAAAATATGTGATTATGTGACAAAAATCACAGTTTTATTTATATGGTTGGTATAGGGTATAATAGACGATAACAGGTTAAATTAACTGTAAAAATGCTAGGAGGCTTAATCATGAAAATAACAAAAGAAATGACCATCGGTGAGATAATAAGGACAAGCCCTAATGCAGCTCAAATACTCATGGGTTTTGGTATGGGATGCATCGGCTGCCCTGCTTCCCAGGCTGAAACTCTGGAGGAAGCATCCCAAGTTCATGGCATGGATATTAATAAGATGATAGATGCATTAAATCAGAACCAATAATGAGGGTAATGTTATTGCCTAATCAAAAGGAGCCGGCTCATTGTGATTATATATCATTTGAGAACGGCTCCTTTATCTACATCGTCCGGCGATTGATTGCATAGCCGGAAATAAAGTATTTGTCTGAATTAAAATAAAAGTCATGATTTTCTCATATCAATAGCGCTCCTCTTCCGGATTTGATTTTTCACTTAAAAAACCTACAGCTATTGCTGTTATAGGAATAGTCAATATAAGGCCAATACTTCCTGCCAACGACCTTACAACCTCCGTAGCGTATGCATCTTGATTGATGATATCTGCAAAAGGTATCTGATGCGCCATAAAAAGGAGCATTAATTGTAATGACCCTCCTGTGTAAGCGAGAATCAGCGTACTTGACATAGTTGCTATCATATCCCGGCCAATATTCATTCCGGCCTTAAGCAGCTGACCTTTTTTTATTTCGGGATTTATTTCTTTAATTTCGAACATAGCAGAAGAGAGGGACATTCCTACATCCATTGCAGCGCCTAAAGCACCGATTAATATACCTGCGAATAATAAACCTTTAAAGTCAAAGGAAATATCTTGTGGTATAAACATAAGCATTTGAGATTCCTCATCACCAAGACCTGTTAACTTAGCTAATTCACCGATTATCTGAGAAATAAACCCGGCAGTAATTAAACCGCCTGAGGTTCCAATGATTGCAGCCAGAGTTTTTTTATTAAATCCACTTACCAAAATCAATGTTGCTCCTGCAATGGCTACACAAAGCCATATGGAAATGAACACCGGGTCAAAACCTTTTAGTATTAACGGAAGCAGTATATAAGTTATTCCTAGAATAGTTAATACCAAAGATATAAGCGCCTTAAGACCTTTCAGCCTCCCTACCGATAAAATAATCACGGAAAATATTATTAATAACAATAACAGGTGTTTATCTCTAACCACGGAGTAAATATACGCCTGAGAAATCTCTCCGGCTTCGTCTAATTCCAATACCATTAAAACCTCATCGCCGGGTTTTAATGAAGTATTGTCCTGTTTTTCGTTAAAAGACATACTTAGAGAATATTCGGCTTTAATTAACCTGTCCTTATAGGGACCGGAGGTTGTAATTTTGATCTCCACAATCTGGAATGTATCCTGTATGCTTCCTCCAGAGTATTCTATACCTTCATCCCGTGAATCAAGAACACGGCTAACCTTTCCTCTTACATTGACTACGGGAGATTCTTCGAGACTCTCATCCCCAAAAGAATATACGGGTATCATCATAAATAAAACCGTAATAAGGGCAATAATAAATAAGTTAAAATTATTGATCCTTTTTGCTTTCATATCTATCTCCTTTATAGGTCATTAATTATTATATAACATTATTCTGGTAAAAACGCCAATTAAACAACAAAAAATCAGTGAGAGAGTCCAATCTCCCACTGAAATTGTTAAAGGGTTGCCGCATTATTTGTTTAGAGATTTTCTTTTTCAAAATAAGGCTTGATTTTTTGTGTAATCATTGTGCCGATACCTTTGTTGGTGAAGATCTCTAATAATATACAATGAGGAATACGGCCATCAATAATGTGAGTCCTGTTTACACCGTGTTCAAGAGCAGAAACACAGCCCATAACCTTTGGGATCATTCCATTCACGATAACACCGTTTTCTATAAGTGAACTGATCTGATCGGTGGTTATGGCATGAAGGATTTTGTCATTATCCTTTGAGTTTTTAACCCCTTCTACATCGGTTAACAGCATAAGCTTTTCTGCTTTCAGCGCCGATGCCAATTCTGCGGCCACAGTGTCGGCATTTATATTATAGCTCTGTCCGTTCTTGTCTGTTCCTATGGGTGCTACCACCGGTATATATTCATCCTGTGTGAGTATTTCAAGGGCACGGGTGTTAACATTTTTTATTTTGCCTACGAACCCCAAATCAACCTCTTCACCGTTTACCGTTTCATAATGCTTTTCGCACTCAAAAAGCATGCCATCAATCCCGCAGATGCCTATAGCCTTGCCGCCCTTCTGGTTTATAAGGGAAACGATCTCCTTATTTGTTTTACCCATAAGAACCATCTGGGCAACCTCCATAGTTTGTTTGTCAGTTTTACGGAGGCCGTTTACGAATTCCGACTCTATATTGAAGCTCTTTAATGCGGTGTTTATATCGGGTCCGCCTCCGTGTACCACCACAGGATTCAGCCCTATATATTTTAATAGAGTGATATCCTCCATCACCGAGTTTTTCAGATCCTCGTTTATCATGGCATTTCCGCCGTATTTGATAACTACGGTTTTTCCTGACAAAGCCTGAA
>JBMNTI010000154.1:0-5303 GCA_050945655.1 Acetivibrionales bacterium
ACGTTAGATGGTATAATAGTCATGAGACTTGAGCGCTCCTTTCTGGGAGGTAATGGTTGTTTGACGATTTCCATTATACCATAGGCGTTTCAGGTCTCATTTTTATTATTAAGTTAACAGAACAGTATAGAATTAATGGAGGGTAAATATGAAAAAAGCAGATATTTGTTTTACGATTTTTTTCATGTTAGTGGGTGCATTTTCATTTATTGTCGGACAAAATTATGCGTATAGTTCTGCCAATGGGGTCGGTCCTGGATTTTTCCCATTGTGGTCTTCAGGTATACTGTTTATTGCCAGCGCTATAAATTTAGCTCTTATATTTATCAGATCCAGGGGAAAAGAACCTGTTCCTTTTTTTAAAAGCAAAGAGGGTCCCCGGCGATTTTTAATATTTTTAGGATCAGTAGTAGTATTTGTTATTGGTATTATAGTTATTGGCATACTGCCTGCCACAGCTATTTTTATGTTTCTGACTTACAGATACTTTGATAAATTAAGTTGGAAGGCTTCAATTTTTCCTACTATTGGAACTATCATATTTATTTATTTGTTTTTCATACAGCTCCTTAAACTGAAATTGCCTATGGGCAGCATTTGGCACTAGTTTTTATTAGAAGACGAAGGAGGTTTAATATATGGGTATATGGGAAGGTTTGGCCTACGGTCTTAATGTAATAATTGACGATCCCCTGATATTAGTTTTGCTGTTTCTAGGATCGATGGCAGGTACTATAGTCGGTGCATTGCCAGGTCTGGGAGCTGTAAGTGGATGTGCTCTTCTATTACCAATAGCTTATACTCTGGGGAGTCCGGAAAAAGGTTTGTTATTACTCTCTACTATTTATTTAGGAAATATGTTCGGCGGAAGAATTACGGCAATTTTAATTAACGTTCCCGGTGATGCACCGGCAGTGGTGACGGCCATCGAGGGATACCCTATGTATAAGCAGGGACGCGGGGGATTAGCAATGGGCATAACTGCGATATCCTCTTTCATAGGTGGATTTGTTTCTTTTATTCTTTTGGCAGGGTTTGCTCCACCGTTAGCAAGACTTGCACTAAATTTCGGACCGGCCGAATTATTAATGGTAATAGTGTTCGGATTTGCCGCAATCATCGGAATAGAGGAAGAGCAACCCTTAAGATCTTTGATAATGCTGTGTTTTGGAGTTTTGATCACAAATATAGGTATAGATTTAGTATCGGGTGTAGCTCGATATACCTTTACTTTCGAGTTGTTTGACGGGATACCTTTTGCTCTGATTGCCATAGGAGTTTTTGGACTTTCGGAAATGTTCAAAACAGCAGAAGAAATTCACAGCTATGCAAAAATTGAAGGTACTAAAGATTTTTCGGTAAGAAAAATGTGGCCTACCTGGAAGGAATTCAAGTCTTGTATAGGCGCTATCACCAGAGGAACCTTTTTGGGAAGTTATATAGGATTTTTACCGGGTGCCGGCGGTACGGTTGCGACATTTCTTGAGTATTCATTAGAAAAAGGAATTTCAAAACATCCGGAAGAGTTCGGAAAGGGTAATCTTCAGGCTATAGCGGGTTGCGAAGCTGCTGATAACTCCTCAATCGGAGGAGCCATGATTCCATTGTTCGCTCTTGGTATACCGGGAAGTTCTTCAGCCGCAATTATCATGGGAGCTATGATAATGTTCGGTATTAAACCGGGGCCCAGAGTGTTTATTACCTCCGGCAATATCGTATGGACAGTAATTGTGGGGCTTTTTGTGTCGAATATAATGCTACTTCTTGCAAATATATTTCTAATTCCTCTTTTTATAAAATTAATAGATGTAGGTCAAAAATATTTAAAGCAAATAGTATGTACCATAATTATGGTAGGAGCTTATGCAATAACATACAGTAACTTCTTCCTCATTGTGTGTCTGTTCTTCGGAATATTTGGTTATTTTATGAGTAAGCTCAAGTATCCGGTGGCACCATTTATGCTTACGCTGGTACTGTTCCAAAGCTGTGAGGAGGCATTCCGACAAGCTTTACTTATATCCCGGGGTAATTACAGTATTTTTTGGCAGAGTGGTATTTCAAAGGTACTCATTATCATGTCTTTAGCGGCATTGATAGTACCTCCGATAAGACGCCGCCTGAAAAGGAAGAAAGCAGCAGCTGCCTAGCTACATAATATTAATTAAATAAGGGTATATACCTGTCATCCTTAGGTTACGGCGAAGAATCTTATTTTAGGTCTTTTGAAAGATTCTTCGCTTTACTAAGAATGACATAAAAGATGCTTTGTCAGATTTAATGCGATTACATTTGTTTTGTATTATTAAATTTACTTTGTCTAATGGCATAGATTGAATGAAATGCATAAAACTATTTAGAATACTGGATTTCAGCTACTATTTATGATATAATAACTTCACCCGTTACCGAAATCATAGATTTCGAACAGGTACCCGAGAGCATTGAATCATTAAGTACCCCGTCTGCTTTGCGTCCGGAACCGCCTTCGGCAGTAATTGCAATAAATTGCAATCGCGGTACTTATGATATAATGTAACAATCATATGACCGAATATCACCTAAGGGTGGATTATATGTTTTGATAAAATCATCAGTATAACCAGAAATTCCACACAAATACATGATTGCCATGGATGATAGTAAAGTTGCAATGTTCGAATCTGAACTGATCGATAAGTACTATTGATCCATTATTCGTACTATCCCACATAGTTTAGTTTATGAGATTCTATTAGTATTATATTCTAATCCATATAGAAAGATTAAATTCACGGTTGATACAAATAAAGGAGAAGGGGGGGGGAGCCTTTATGCTGTATCATTTAACTGTTTTTAAAGTAAGAAAAGGAGTTAAGAATCCGGAAAACTTCACAGGCAGCCATATTCATAATTTTTTCCAATTGGTATATATTCATAGTGGGAAAGGTTCAATAAGGCTATTGAATAAGTTTTACCAGACAGATCCGGGGGATATGTTCTTTATTCCCCCGTTTACCGATCATGAGATTTTTGGATTCAAGAATTTCACAACAATACATATCAGTTTTTTCTGCAAGAATAGTCTAAACAAAAAATTAATGTCATTGAAAAAGCATTACAAGAATTTAGAGCTCTATGAAGCGTCAATAATACAGGATATTTTTACAGAATCTATTATGTCTCATCCCTTTCATAAAGAAATTATACAAGTTCGGCTTTATGAGTTAATATTAAGGCTTCTCAGAGCGGCAAAAACAGAAAAAAAATCAATAAATTCAAATATAAATGTTATCTTAACTAATCTTACTAATGATATAAATAATGTGCTTAATTATATTGAGGAAAATATATATTCTAATATAGAAATATCACAAATTGCAGATTATTATGGTTTTTCGGAATCCTATTTTTCGCATTGTTTTAAAGATGCCGTAGGTTGCAGCCCTAAGAAATATATTACATTACGTAAGATGAAAATAGCCAAGGATCTGCTTTTTACTTCAAAAATGAATGTTACCCAGATATCCGAGCATCTAGGATTCAGTAGCGTTCATTATTTTAGCAGAGTGTTTAAAATGCATTTTGGAGTGTCACCCAAGCATTTCTTTAATACAAATGATTCTGAGCTTGTTGTTAAATTTGAACAAAAACTTAAGGTAATTCCTGAGGAGATCGCATCTGTCGGAGGCTACGGAGAGCAAAAGGCCAGTAGCCAAATATGCTGATGGAAGAAAGATGGTATACCTGGTATGTCGGTGATGTTTTTGGAAGAAGCAAATCAGATGGACATTATTACTGAGGCCGCCATCCGTGATTTTGGTTACGATGAAATCCAAAAGATGACGAACGACCATCTGGATTCAATAGCATGTGCGTTTCTTCATTTAAAAATTATGGAGAAACTAAACGCAAAAACTATAGTAAAATGGGATCATAAAAATTCCGACGAGGTGGGGAACACAATTACAGGCAACACAACCAGCTACTTTTCATTTGGATTTTTTTCACGGTAATACGATAGGTTGGGATGATCCAAACCATACCTGTAATAAGACAAAGACGTGTCCATAAAAAGATATTGACTTACCAAACGGATTCCTTTATAATGTCAAAGGTAGCGATGGCTATACAACTGTTTCAGAGATTAAACAAAGCGGGAAATACTATGATATGCACCATTAGCTCAGTTGGTAGAGCACCTGACTCTTAATCAGGGTGTCCGGGGTTCGAGCCCCCGATGGTGTACCAGATAAAGCAGCCGTGTAAGATTTGTTTACACGGTTTTTGCTTTAAATGTATTATGCGGAAGGGCTAAAATGGCAGAAGGAAAAAAGACTATCGTACAAAACCGAAAAGCGAGGCATGACTATTTTATTGAAGAAACCATTGAAGCCGGAATTGAACTCACCGGTACAGAGGTTAAGTCTCTGCGCCTGGGAAAAGCCAACCTTCAGGATAGCTATGCCACCATAAAAAACGGTGAAGTTTTTGTATATGGCCTTCATATTAGTCCGTATGATATGGGAAACAGATTTAATCATGACCCTCTTAGAGTAAAAAGACTGCTGCTTCATCGGTCTGAAATTAACAGGCTCATAGGCCAAACGCAGAGACAGGGGCTTACTCTGATACCGTTAAGCTTGTATTTTAAAAAAGGTATGGTAAAGGTTGAGCTTGCCGTTGCACGAGGCAAGAAGCTATATGACAAGCGCGAAGATATGGCTAAGAGAGATGCAATGCGTGAAATCGGCCGAAGGATGAAAAATAATTAAGGTAATAATAAACAGATAATAACTGTTGACTGATATGGTATAATATAATTGTTAGCGAGCCCTTTATCGGGGGCGTTAAGGTTTCGACGGGATTGTTGAAGCCGGAGAAGCGGGTAGTGGATTCTCGTGGGCCACTTAAAAAAACGGGAATTTAAATTAAACGCTAACAATAATAGCGAATTAGCTTACGCAGCCTAATTAAGGCAGCCGTCCTGCCTTGGAGCACCACGGCCAGGGATAGGGCATCGAACAGTGGTGAACGTGACACGGCAAAGCTTTGAGTCGTGCATGACAAATGAAGCTACTGAAGCTGCGAGCCTGTTCATGGGCGTGCGGCGGAGGGAATAATAATACATGAACTGCACCCGGAGAAGCTCTTGTGAATACGGTTTCGGACGCGGGTTCAATTCCCGCCGCCTCCACCACGATTTGTTTTAAAAACCCGCTGTCTGAGCGGGTTTTTGTCATTAATAAAACAAAGCGGTGCCGATTTTTTATGATTTGAGTGTCATTTCATTGCTTTTGCTTCTATATTTTAATGAGTTTTAT
>JBMNTI010000155.1:0-5301 GCA_050945655.1 Acetivibrionales bacterium
TATGCTGTTCTTGACCCATCATATCACCTCCGTTGCTTTGTTTGTTTCTCAACTTCAGTGTAACTGTTCGTGACCTTGATGGGTCATCCTTTTTTATTTTGGGCAATTCATTTTACAACTTGCCAAATTTGATTGCCGCTGAAAAATGCAAATTTAATTGCCCACCATATAATACCAGTTGACAAAATAATTATGTAAGTGATAGAATATTGACGCGGGAATGTAAACGTATACAGTATACGTATACATCAGAGGTAATTATGAACCAAAGGGAAATCGCAAAACTAGCCGGAGTCTCGGTTGCTACTGTTTCAAGGGTAATTAATAACAAGGGGAATGTATCAGAAGAAACATTACAGCGGGTACTGAAGGTAATCGAGGAAAATATGTACGTCCAAAACATGTACGCAAGGAATCTGAGGACATCAAATTCCAAGATTATCGGTTTTTTGATTTCGAATCTGAGCAACCCCTTTTTTGCGGAAGTATACGCAGGACTTGATCCGGCTTGCAGGGAGCAGGGATATACTGTTCTTTGCGGGATTACAAATGAAGATCCCATTCAAGAAAAAGAAGCTATAGAAATGTTTATTAAATATCGCGTTGATGGGATTGTAGCCTGCTTTGTTAATCCATCGCCTACCACACTGAAGATGTTAGATAATTTCGGTATAAAAGTAATTATGTTTGACCGCGTTATTGATAGGTACAACGCTGACACTGTAACGTTTGACAATATCCAAGGTGGTAAAATGCAGGTAGAATATCTTGCTAAGCTTGGACATAAGAAAATTGCAGTAATTCATGGCTTACCCGACTCTGTGGGGAGAGAACGGTTGAAGGGATACGAGCTTGGTATGGAATCGTCAGGGATCAAGGTTAGGCAGGAGTATGTAGTAAGCGGACGATATACTGAAGAAGGCGCATACGAAGCTACTGTATGTCTCATGAATATGAACGATAAACCGACAGCGATAATTGCACATAACAATTTAATGTGCATGGGAGCGTATAAAGCTATTAAGGATTTGGGAATAGATATTCCGAACGAAGTATCATTGATAGGATTTGATGATTTCGATAGTGCGGCTTATTTACAGCCCAGCATTACTCTTATTTCAAAACCAATTACCGAAATGGGGCAGGAATCAGCGAAAATGCTGATCCAGCGGATTAAAAATAAAAGCCAGAAAGATAAACGGAGCAAGGTTTTTCCAGTTTATCTTATCGAACGAAATTCATGCGCACAACGGAGTAACATGTAAATACATTAAGAAATTGAACAAATGCAGGGAATATTAAGAACAAATGTAAACGTATACACGAAAAGGAAGATGCAACTTTGAAGGACTTGGAAAAAGAGATTGACAGGTATGTAGAAAAGAATGAAAAACGGTTAATCGACATGTGTGTAAGACTTATTGATATTAAAAGTGTTACAGGCGACGAGTATGATATTCAGTTAGAAGTCTTTAACGTGATGAAAGAGATGGGATTAGAAATTGATTTCTGGGAGCCGGATGATGTCGAAATGAGGGCCTCAAAGCTATTCTCAGAGACTGGGGAATCGATGAAAAACCGGCCGGTTGTTGTTGGAATACGAAGAGGAAAAGGCGGTGGTAAATCTCTGATGGTAAACGGCCATGTAGATACGGTTAACGAATTCCCGATAGAAAAATGGAATACAGACCCGTTTAAAGCTTTCATCAGCGATGGCAAGATCTTTGGAAGAGGTGCATCCGATATGAAATCGGGACTTGCAATGTCGCTTTTTGCTCTGAATGCTATAACTGAAATGGGGATCGGGCTTGACGGGGATGTATATATCGTTAGCGTACCTGCCGAAGAGAATGGCGGGAACGGAACTGTTGCAGCGCTGGTTCGCGGATACCATCATGCAGATGCAGCGATTTTTCCGGAACCGACTTCAAATCACATACAACCGGCGCATAGAGGCGCAGCATTCTGGCGGATACATATAAATGGAAAAGCGGCACATGGCGGATCAAAATATAAAGGCATTAGCGCTGTTGAGAAAGGATTTTTGGTAGCGCAGAAATTATCAGAATTAGAAAAATGGCGGAACGATAATATCTGCAGTAAGCATCCGCTTTACAAAGACTATCCTTTGAGCGCTCCTGTCACGCTGGGGATTTTCAAAGGAGGTCAATTCACCAGCGGGGTGCCTGAGACGTGTATGCTGGAAGGCTGTATTGAATTTGTGCCTGGAGAAAAGAGCGAAGACGTACGCAAAATGTTTGAACAAGCCGTATTGTCGGTTTGTGATGAAGATAGCTGGATGGCGCAGCATCCGCCTAACATCGAATGGTTTGGTTTGCTGTATGAGCCTGCAGAAACAGATGAATCCAATTGTTTTGTACAAACCGCAATAGAGTGCTTTAGAGACATTACCAACAGGGAGCCTGTGGTGGATGGATTTGAAGCCGGCACTGATATGAGGTTGGTTGCAAATGAATTCGGTATACCGGGATTTATGTTTGGACCGGGCGATATATTCTCAGCGCATGCACCAAACGAGTTTGTAAATATCGAACAATTAAAGGAAGCAACGAAAATATTAATGTTGCTGATGATACGCTGGTGTAATAATGAGCGGGAAAGGAGAAAAAATGAGTAAAAAGGCTGGCGAATTAAGAACAGTACCGGGGCCGAAATCTGCAAAGATTAAAGAGGATTTGTTTAAGTATGAATCGGGTGGCACATATTGGCGTGCGACCTTTGATTCTCCCGAACAAATACCGGTTTTTGAACGCCAAACCGGAGTAAGACAATGGGATGCGGATGGAAACGAGTATATTGATACCTACGGTCCTTTTGCCGCATCTTGTCTGGGACATACCCCAGATACTGTAATTGATGCGGTATATAAGCAGGCAAAAACACTTATGCATGTTGCCGATATGCCAAATATACCAAGAGCTGAGTTTGTAAAAAAGCTCGCAGATATCGCTCCGGGAGAAATGAAGGGCAATGCTGTTGTGCATGCGGAGATAGGCGGAGGCCCCGCGGTTGAGCTTGCCCTGCAAATCGCGGAATACTACTCTTCTGCAACGGCGATGCAGAAATCAAAACGTGGGATAATTTCATATTATGGCGCTTATCATGGCAGAATGTCAGGGGGAGTTACGGCAGCGCCGAATGCCTATCACAGAGAAGGTATACCGGCAATTGCCAACCAGATAACAAGGATACCATATCCTTATTGCTATCGTTGTTTTTTTGGGAAAGAATACCCTAAATGCAATATGTTCTGCTTAAAAGCTTTACATCAAATGTTCGAAACACCCGAATGTGGGCTATATGATCCAGCGACAAAAACTAGTCTTGTATCAACCCTCATTGTTGAACCCGCGCAGTTCCACGGCGGCGGGATTTATCCGCCTAAAGAGTATTTCAAAGGAGTACGGGAGATCTGCAATGAGTATAATATCGTATTTATTGCAGACGAAATTGCTATAGGTATGGGTAGAACGGGGAAATGGTGGTGCATTGAGCATTATGATACCACACCCGATCTGATAACTACATCGAAAGCCTTGTCGGGAGGGGTATGGCCGCTTAGCGCAGTCATAGGTAAGAGAGAGATCATGAGTGTATGGGCGGATAAACCTGATAAACATATGGGCACGTGGCATGGAAGCGCGTTAGGCTGTAAAGCCGCAACTACGACGATAAATGAAATCGAACGCCTGAATCTTTTAAGCGCATGTACCGAAAAAGGCGACTACTTTAAAAAGGCTTTGTTGGGTTTGCAGAAGAAGCATAGGCTTATAGGAATTGTGGAAGGTATCGGCCTGGGCCTTGGCATTGAATTGGTCAGAGACAGGGCAACAAAAGAACCGGCAGATGTTGAGACAAGTTATGTTGTAAAGCGCGCGCTAGAATATGGTGTGCTGATAAATCTATCCAGTTATTTCGGCAATCGTATGACGTTCATGCCTCCCTATATTATTACAAATGAGGATATCGATATAGTAATCGATGTATTGGACCGTTGCCTTACCGAAGCGGAAAAAAAGTTTTGAAAATTGATTTCAGACGCGATACGTCTTGAAAAATAAAAAAAAGGAGAGGGAATATGAAAAAAGTACTTATTGGATTATTGGCAATGGTTTTGGTTTTTGCTTTTGCCGCTTGTGATACACAGGAGAAACCGGCAGAGCAATCGCCAGTAGCAACGGAAGCCGCACCGTCGCAAGCCGCCGCGCCTGCGGAAATCAGAATCGGATGCATCCCTGCTGACTCGGATATTGAGTTCTTCCAGAAATTAGCGAAAGGTATGGAAGACGCAGGTAAGGACCTGGGCATAACTGTTGATATTCAGTATACCGGAAGATCGGTTGAGGAAGAATTGCGTCTTACGGAACTGTTTATCTCACAGGGGTATGATGGAATAGTGCTGGAAAGTGTTGACAGCGCGGCAATGCTGGGATGTGTCCAAAAGGCTAAAGCCGCAGGACTTGCTTTTGTAGCTGCTGATACTGTACCTGATGATACGACAATGTGCGACTCTACAGTAGCGTCAGATAACTATGCAGGCGGTGTTGAAGCCGGTAAGTTGATGAAAAAGCTGCTTCCCAACGGTGGAGATGTTCTTATGGTTAAATTCCAGAGCTCCAGTATCTCGACAGATGAACGTTACCAGGGCTTCGAAGATGAAATAAAAGACTCCAACATCAGAGTTATTGATTCTGTTGCGACAGACGGAAGCCGCGACGACGCGCTTGCTAAGATTACCCCAATGCTCTCGCAGTATCCGGATCTCGACGGTATATTCTGCTGCCAGGGAGACCCGGCGATAGGCGCGCTGACCGCTGTTGAGACAGCCGGTATGCAGGACACTGTTAAGATACTTGCTTATGACATCGAAGGTGAAGTCGCTGCAGCGATAGCCGGTGGCAAAGCTCTTTGCGGTGGTGTTACACAGTTCCCGTATGAGATGGGCTACTTGTCGGTAGTTAATTGTTATAAGGCAATAATGGGCGAAAAAGTTGAGCAGGTTGTCAAGATGCCTGTTTTACAAGTGAGCGCTGACCAGATGGAAGAGTTTACAGCAGATACTACGGCATATCTTGCTAAGTACGGCAATTTCACGGTTAAGTAATCTTCCATGTTTTGAAACAGCAGGGCGCGTTTCAGCGCCCTTCTGTGGTTTGACAATGCCCCCGCTTTGAGAGAGGGCGGGGGCAACAAATTAGCGGAAAATTCGGTAAAACAACCCTTGGAACATTACGCGTGGGGCCGGTGAGAACATACGCCTAGTAATGATTTCAAATCTCG
>JBMNTI010000156.1:0-5294 GCA_050945655.1 Acetivibrionales bacterium
TGATAATCTACTGTCCTTCCTGCTGAATCCACTATATAGTCGAGCCTGTCATCATCATAGAAAAATTCAATAAACCCGCTTATGCTTTCTATTTTTTTCAGAAGGTCGTCTTCATAGGTTATGTAAGTAGTATTGGCGTTTTCGGTAATCTGTCCAATATATTTTTCATTAAACTTATATGTTTTATTGCCCTTGAATTCTATGGTAAAGCTTCCGTCGCTATTATAGTAAACATTTTTGTATTTTGTCTTATTGAATGAATATTCGCCTGATTCCAGCAAATCAAAAAATTCAACGCTTCCATCGTCCAAATAGACTTTTATATAATCTCCCACATCCTCATAGTAGATATTGAAATTGTGCTTCCAGTGAGGACCAAGGTTACTTGTTTTATAGTCGGTAGCGTTATATGAACGAATAAGGTCAATTGGAGCCTTACCCGAGATACTCATATCAGTAACACGAATAGTATAATTACCTGACGCCGTATCTATAGGATCGGAGGTTAATACGGAGATCTGGCGAACATATGTGCCACCGGCCAGGCTCACGGTAATATAGCCAGGAAATTCTATTGTATTATTGTTTTTATTGCTTTCTTCATCACCATTGGTTACCTCTACTTCAGCCTGTAGTCTATATGCGCCTACATCCTCGTTTTTTACTTCCCAGTAAAAAGCAACAGGCATAGCGGTACTTTTCCCCAAATTCCCACGTTGTTCTTCACCAATTTTTCTCTTGTTATTTTTGTTGTCTATTAAGTATAGACGAATCTTCCTTTCCCCTACAAAGCTTGCATCTCCAGTATTACTTATCTCAACTGTCACCCTCATGGATTTTTGGGGCAGAGCATCTGTAATGTCGGTACTAATCCTCGTGCACACTAAATCAGGAGCAACAATTTTAAAAGTATCTGATTCAAATGGCCATACTGGTATAAGTTCTCCATTTTCATCCTTATCATAGGGTTGAAACTTAACAATATATCTAGCCCTATGCTCTGTAGCTTTGCCAAAATTAAAAGCATATTCGGGTCCTATATACTCTTCTTCTTCATAATTATAGCCACCGATTACACGACCCAATATTACTGTTTTCTCATATACTTTTGTATCTATATTGTAAAGCTGCGCAATAACCTTTTCGTGATCGCCTGAAAACTGTACTCTGATAATTATATCTTTGCCCAGTTTAATTTCATCGTCATGCCTGCATATAGCAAGGGCAGAAACTTCCGCATCCTCGTCTGAACCATCCTCTATGGGGGTTATATCATCGCCGGGATCAGCTTCTGCTTCTTCGGTAGAAGCCAGATATGCCTGATAGGCGTCCAGAATAGGTATTGTATTATCTTCATTTTCAGCCGACTGAATTAATACCTGCCTTACCATGGCATTGGTTTTAACCGGATCTTTTGACCAAATTTCAGCCGCTACCCCTGCAACATGGGCTGCAGAAAAAGATGACCCGGATAAAAAAGCTTGGGTGCCATCCAAACCTATAGATGTTATATTTTCTCCGATTGCGTAAATATCAACTGCATCCGGATTGCTATAGCTAAATAAAACAGCATCGTTTTCATCCGTTGCTCCGACTCCCATTACCTCACTATAAGCTGCCGGATATTGTACCTGTGCATCAGAATTACCGGCGGCTCCTATCAATAAAATATCCTGGAGATAAGCTTTTTGAACAGTTTCATGCAAAATGCCCGAATAAACATCCGCACCGAAGCTCATAAGAACGATATCCATTCGGTTTTCCATACACCATTCGAGACCTCTGATTACATCGCTGTAATATCCCTTGCCATTGCTATCCAGCACCTTAACGGCATACAACTCGGCCTCAGGTGCTATTCCTATTAAACCTTCACCGTTTTCACAAGCTCCGATGATACCTGCAAGCGCTGTTCCGTGCCCGTTATCATCATCGTAACTGGTTCCCGGTATAAAGGAAACCCCTCCGGCTACATTTAGCTCTGAACTGTCTACATCAATACCGGTATCTAGTATGGCTATCTTTATTCCTTCGCCGGTAAAATCGGGATCATCGATTATATCTTCACCTATTAGCTGTAAGTTAGACGGATAGATATCTCCGCTTATTGAGACAAGCTGGTCTATTTCAATATTATATACATCTATACCTTCGAAAATTTCAGCCAGCTCAGCTTGAGTTGCTTCAACTACAGAAATTTCTTCGGTTACCGGTTCAATTATGATATCTGATTCATTTGTTTCTGTTTCTATATCTAAGGTTAAAACCTCTAAACCGTTTGATTTATCTAGTATTATAGAATCCTCGGTGGTTATTTGAGGTTCTTCATAAATATATGGGTCAATAGACTCTTCTTTCAATTTATCATTACTAGCATGCTTTATCAGGAATTTTTCTTTCTTCATGGGGTTTGCTGCAAATACAGGATTTGCAACGGCACTAAAACCGTTTGATACTAAAATAGAAAGCACTAATAAAATGCTCCAGAATCTCATGCTACGTTTCATAATAATCCTCCAGAATATCTTAATATTTTTAATTTTTGGGTCATTACTGAATAGTACATAAGAATGCCGGTAACCAAGATATTGCTAGAATTGCTATAGTCAGATTGTAATAAATATTTGATTGCTAACTTGTTTTATTTTAATTCTTATATTATAATTTGTCAATATTTGCTTTTCAAGCCTTGTTTTGGCTTTCTTGCCTATGGCGCTTATTAAAAACCCGTCCTTTGGAATTTCATAAGATTTATTTCGAAGAATAAGCCCTCTAACCTCGCCATTGGATATAACTGCGTTCAGATGGCTTACGTCAAGTCTGTTCATGGTTCCATATGAAGGAGTAAAAACATAAATCCCTTCCTCTTTGGAATAACGGTTATA
Organism: Acetivibrionales bacterium; assembly: GCA_050945655.1. Taxonomy (GTDB): domain Bacteria; phylum Bacillota; class Clostridia; order DSM-8532; family DSM-8532; genus DTU059. The sequence goes on from JBMNTI010000156.1 coordinate 2,886, forward strand.
AAATAAATTATCCAGAGAAATGCCGTCACCTTCCACCCATACCTTGGTTGAAACATCCTCTATATAAGCATTTACTTTATCCAAAAATAATACGGGATAATTTCCGGTAGCGGCAGTAAAAAGCTCGCCCTCCATGGCAAACAGACCGCCCAGCATACCGTTGGAATGAGAAAACCCGGCATTTACAGCAACTTTCGCCTGCCATGTATCATACATTACGCTTAATAATTCATAGCCAAAAAGAGTTTTATGGGACATAACTGGCCTGAAAACAAGCTCCGGATTAGACGGATCAATCTCTAAAACATGCATTGATAGATTGAAATCCGGCTTGTTTTCGGTAATACTATAATATTTGTATAGCGGCTTCGGTTCTGGTGTGGGGGTAGCACAAGGCTCAGGCTCGGGAGTAGGTGAGGTATTCGGAGCCTTGGTTGTTTGTCCATTATATGAGTTATGCCCGTCCTCAGCAGAAATTTTTCTTGCTATGGCAGGGCATAAAATCCAAAGTACCATTATAGTTAAACTAAATAAAAAAACAAGCTGTATAATTCTATTTTTCAACAAGTTCAACTCCGTCCGGTCCGGTATCGGGTTCCATATCTTCTTTTAAGTCCGGCTTATCAGGGTCAAAATTCTCTTGTGCAGTCGGCTCAGTATTGGATCCGGTATCCTCTTCTTTCGGCCGAATCCTGTATCTCTTGTCCATTTGGGCGCTTAACTGCTTATACATCATGTCGGAGATTCCCATACCCCTTTGGCTGCTTCTTTCCATGAGGGTCTCATCCAGCATATCCTCAAAAATGGCACGGGCGCTGCTCTTTTCCGTAAGTCCGCCTTCGGGTACCGTGGCCTTCATTTGCTTATATAAAATTTGCAGCATGACAGATTCAAACTCATTGCACGCTTCTTTGAGTTTTGCTTTATCACCTTCGTCAAAAGCTTTCTTAAGGACACTTTCAAAATCGGAAGCTTCCGTCTTGGCTTTATTTGCCTTTATGGAGTCAGCCGGATTAATTTGCCCGAATCCATCAATTTTCATGCCTTATTACCTTCTGATATTATTTGCAGTCTGCAGCATTTCATCCGATGTGGTAATGGCCTTGGAGTTAAGCTCATATGCTCTTTGCGCGGTTATCAGCTTGACCATTTCCTCTACTATCTGAACATTTGATGCCTCTAAAAAATAATTCCTGACCGTACTGGGATTCTCAGTTTCAAAATCTAACAGAGGCTCTCCCGTTGCTGCATTGCTTCTGTACATATTACCGCCTATGGCTTCAAGGCCTGCCGGGTTTTCGAATTGGAACAACCCGATGTATTGACCGGTAGGAAGGGTAACCCCTGTTTCCACATCCTTGTAGGTAATTTCACCGTTGGGTTGAATTTCATAGTTCGCCATATCCCCGTCAAAATATATCTCCATGCCATCCTGGTCAAGAACCGGATAACCCTTGGAGTTGGTAAGCATTTTTCCCTCGTCGGTCATTGATACTTTAAAGCTGCCGTCTCTGGTATAACAGATATTTCCGTCGACTCCCCTCACAGCAAAGAATCCGGCTCCCACAATCGCCATGTCAAGCTTATTGGTGGTCTGCTCAAGGTTCCCGGAAGAAAAATCTCTTGCCGTAGCTCTTGCAACCACACCATGCCCGACCTGCAAGTTTACAGGCCTTTGGGCGTTGTCAGCTGAATATGCTTTTTGCATTGTTACATATAGAATATCTTCAAATTCAGCTTTTTCTTTTTTAAATCCTGTTGTGGAAACATTGGCCAAATTATTTGATATTGTGTCAACGTTAAATTGCATGGCCTTCATACCGGACGCTGCGGTCCACAGTGATCTCATCATAGGTTTTCACCTTTTTTATTCTTGGACATCCTTATCCTGATTTACATCCTGTGAATATATGAATCAATTTTATTAAATTCTTCCTATTTCGTTTACGGCTTTATCCAGGGTGGAATCCTGATACTGGATGAGCTTCTGATTGGATTCATATGCTCTTAAAACCGTAATCATGTCCACCATTTCCTTTACCGAAACCACATTTGACCTTTCAACAAAACCCTGCTGTATCGTTCCTTCGAATTCAGCATCCTGGCTTTCCTGTGTTGCGGTTAAAAGATTAAACCCATATTTCCTCAAGGACTCGGTATTGGCAAACTTGCGGATTCTCAAGGTGTCAACCGTTTCTCTGTTTTGTATAATTTCGCCTCTATAGGTAATTGTAAAATCAGCCCCGTCCAGCACTATTGGACCATTTTGGCCCATAACGGAATCATCCGCTGTTGCTTTAACAGTGACTTTCTCTCCCACATATATCGTGGGAACAGAGTATCGGTTTGTTTCAAACTGCACCATCGAATAGCGATTTACCTTTGCCTCCTTATACCTTGCACCATCAA
>JBMNTI010000157.1:0-5286 GCA_050945655.1 Acetivibrionales bacterium
AGAAGTCTTGGAACCGGAGTATTTACGGGAAACTATAAGGAAAATAGCTATAAGAATGTTATGCGCTTATGAAGAATTAGCGAAGTAGATTTGTAACAAAAATGTAATATTTGTGTTGTTGTTCTTGACATGATATGTCACAAAGTGTTGATAAAGTTAAATTAAATTTATTAGTTATAAATTCAAACTAGGTTTTTTTCGAAGGAATGGGATAAATGTATTATATATCGCGTATATCAAATGATGGAAGAGAACAATTGACGACAGAGCATATACAAGAATGCGCAGAGTACGCTCAGATGCTTGGAGCAAAGCTTGATGCTCCTATGTTGACTCGTTTAGCAGGAATGCTTCATGATATGGGTAAATTCTCAGCAGCATTTGTAGAATATCTAAGAAAAAGCTATCAATGTAAAAAAAATAATGAACCACCTCCTCAAAAAGGTACTGTCGTTCATGCAATACAAGGAGCGAAATTTTTATATGAAAAACTATATGATGAAAGTGAATACAAGAATGATATTTTAATGTTAATGGTTAAAGAAATCTTATCATTATGTATAATTGGTCATCATGGAAAGATGACTGATGTGCTGACTGCTGCAGGAGATACTCCGCTTCTAAATAAGATTGAGAAAAAGAATAATGAGCTATATTATGATGAAGTGAAAATGAATTTCTTAAATGAGGAAGCCTTAATTGTAAATAGTATTAACGAGATATCTGAAGCATGCCGCAACGAACTTGATAATTTTATTAAAAAGTGTAAAGAACTTAATTTTAATATTTCATTTATGATACACTTGTTTACTAAATTTATTTTCTCATGTCTTATTGATGCTGATAGATATAATGCGTATTGCTTTGAAACTGGAAATTCACAAGAAACAGAAATAAAAATACCGGTTTGGGATGAATATGCAAAGCGTTTAGAAGATAGTATTTCAGAGTTTACACAGGATTCAGAAATCTCTCTCATCCGTAATGATATTTCGTTAAAATGCCTTACAGCTGCAGAACACCCTCAAGGTATATATCAGTTAAGTGTTCCCACAGGAGGAGGAAAAACGCTTTCAAGTTTACGTTTTGCATTGAACCATGCAAAAAATCATAAGATGCATCACATTATTTATGTAATACCTTATCTGTCAGTCCTAGAACAGACTGCAAAAAATATTAATGAAGCACTAAAACACGAATATGACGAAAACTTTATATTAGAGCATCATTCAAATATTGAGTTACCAGAGAATGAAAATGATGCCCAAATATATAAATTATACACGGACAGATGGAGCCATCCGATTGTTATAACAACGATGGTCCAATTCTTAGAGAGCATATATTCTGAAAAAAGTGGGAAACTCAGAAAGATACATAATCTTTTAAATTCCGTAATCATATTTGATGAAATACAATCAATACCCATAAAGTGTATACATTTGTTTAATGAAGCAATAAACTTTTTGCATCACTTTGGAAATTGCTCGATATTATTATGTACTGCAACACAGCCATTACTTGATAAAGTAGACATACCAATCAGATTATCAGTTAATTCTGAACTGGTATCCGATACAAAAGATAGATTTGAAAAGTTAAAACGAACAAGAATTATTGATATCACAAAACAAGGTGGCTATTCTTTTGAAGAATTATGTAATTTTGTTTTTGAAAAGCTTAACGAAAAGAAAGCCGATAATTGTCTAATTATTCTGAATACTAAAAAGGATGCAGCAGAGTTATATAGAATAATGAAAAATAAAATAGCTGATTCTTTAAACAATAAGCATGAACTCGTACATTTGAGCACATCTATGTGCCCTATACATCGTCTTGATGTTCTCAATAATATAAAATCCGGCAAGACAGCAAGAAAGGGAATAATTTGCATTAGTACGCAATTGATTGAAGCAGGAGTCGATATATCTTTTTCATGTGTATTTAGAGCGAACGCAGGATTGGACAGTATTGCTCAGGCGGCAGGCCGTTGCAATCGCAACGGAGAAAACCCAAATTGCTGTGACGTTTTTATAATAAATCTTGCTGAAGAGGACTTATCAAAACTGCCTGATATTAAATGTGGGCGTGATGAAACAAATAATATTCTTGAGAAAAAAGAGGATAACTTATTGACAAAACACACTATGGAAGAATACTACGAAAGGTATTTTTTCAAGCGGAAAAATGTGATGAATTATAATGTTGAACCCCACGGGACTCTTTATGATTTGCTTTCATGTAATATAAAGGGAACTAATGCTTTTGAAAATGCAGGCGGCAAAAGATTCCCTGCGCTCAGGCAAGCTTTTCAGACAGCAGGAAAGTTATTCTTTGTTATAGAACCGAATACAACAGCTGTCATTGTTCCATATGGCAAAGGAAAAACTTTTGAAAAAAACTATAAAAAATCCGACATCAAAGGGAGAATTCGACTTGTTCGGGAGATGGGGCGTTACTCTATATCATTGTATTTATGGGAAATCAAAAAACTCGAAGTCGAGCATGCACTAAGTTTAATTGATGACGGAATATATGTTCTGGATGAAAAACATTATGATTTAAATCTTGGTGTAGTTTTTGAGCGCGAAAATGAATTTTTAATTGTTGAAGGAAGGTGAGAAGATGCGACACCGGAATACCGTAGAGTTTCTTGTTAGAGGTGATTATGCACTATTTTCTGATCCAATAACACGTGTAGGAGGTGAAAAGTTTACGTATTTGGTTCCAACTTATCAAGCGTTGAAAGGAATACTTGAGAGTGTATACTGGAAGCCGACTCTGATCTGGCACATTGATGAAGTGCGAGTAATGAATAAGATCCAAACCCAGTCAAAGGGAATACGAACTATTATGTATGAAAAGGTTAAAAAAAAGAATGCTGAGAAAACTACAGATCTCTCATATTATACATACCTAAAAGATGTGCGCTATCAGGTTCGAGCCCATTTCGAATGGAATATGAACCGACCCAATCTCGAAAATGATCGTAATGAGCACAAACATCATAACATTGCTAAACGCATGATTGAACGTGGTGGCAGACGCGATATTTTTCTTGGTACAAGAGAGTGCCAAGGATATGTAGAACCATGTGTATTTGGAGAAGGAAAGGGATCTTATGATGATTATGGGATAATCAGCTTTGGCTTGATGGTACACGGATTTAATTATCCAGACGAAACAGGGAAAAATGAGTTATCAGTTCGTTTATGGAAAAATGCAACAATGGAAAATGGCATAATAGCATTCCCAACACCTTATATGACAACTCCGGAAATAATACACAGAGGCGTTATCAAACCAATAAAACCAAAAGAGTTTAAAAAAGGTATAAATTTTGTCGGATTAGATGAACCGGAGTTCGATGTTATTTTAGAGGAAAGTGGTGAGATAAGTTGAGCTGGATACAGAATTTGAGTAAGACTTACGATGCCTGTAAAGATATAGTTGGAATTAGCGATGCAGAAGACAATCAGAGAAGGATGCTTTTACCGCTTTATCATACGCTGAAGGAATCGAATATTACGATATGGCTATCTCAAAATGGTCAATTTATAGACGCAGAAATAGATAAAGCTAAAAAAAATGAAGATAAAATAATGATATGCATCCCTTGCACAGAAGAATCTGAATCCAGATCAAGCACGGGTGCATGGAAGTACCCACATCCATTATTTGATCAGATTAAATATCTTACCAGTGACATATATTTAGAAAACTTAGCAAAATGGGTTGCTTTTTTAGATGATAAATATGAACACATAATAGCCTATAAAACACTTAACGCAGTATATGAGTATATGAAAAGGCAGCCATTAAAATTTGATTTAAGTTCATGTGGCATTAAATCATCTGACAAATTATCTATTAGGTTTTGTGTTAATATTGATGGACACAAAGAAGACAGACTTTGGATGATGCCTGAAATATGGGAGGCTTGGACGAATTATCTACTGCATGAAGATATAGAAAAGCAAAAAAATCTAGATGTCTGTTATATTTCTGGCAATAAAAAATCGGCTATTGCATTAAATCATCCGAAAAGTATAAATCGAGTTGCGGGGAATGCAAAATTAATAAGCGGAAATGATGAGAAAAATTTTACATTTCGCGGTAGATTTATTGAACCGTTGCAAGCAGTTACTGTAAGCTTTGAAGCTTCACAGAAAGCTCATCAAGCATTAAGGTGGCTAATTTCCAAGCAAAGCTGTTATAGATGTGATACTCAGGCAATTATTGCGTGGGCTATTGATTTTAACACTGAGACCATTAACTTCTTCGACGATAGCTATGGAATATATGAATCAAAGAAGAATACAGATTCTGATAAGCTAATTAAGGCCGAAGGTATCACTTACATCGACTATTCGGATAATTTACATAAAGTATTGTACGGCTATGGTAACAAAGAAAAGCTAAAACAGCACACTCGGCAAATTGCAATTTTGGCAACCGATGCAGCATCAGATAAATCAGGGAGATTATCCGTAACTTATTATAAAGAGTTAAGTGAGAATCGGTACATTGAAAGTATAGAGCATTGGCATAACACGTGTAAATGGTATCAGCCATTTATTAAAGAAAAAGGAAAGTTAACTCTGCTGGATTATTTTATTGGTGCCCCTTCTGTCCACCGAGTCACAAAAGCAGTACTGGGAAACAAAAGGAAAAATCAAGATGCATCATATGATAAGCAGCAAAAAATCCTTAGAGAGCAATTAATACATTGCATATTTGATGGTGATAAAATTCCCATCTATATGATGAAAGCAGCAGTTAATCGTGCTTCTAATCCGTTTTCTTTTGAAAAACCCAAAAAAAAGAACTATGCTGAACGTTGGATGGATTGGGAAGAAGTAATATGTGCCGCATGTGCGTTAACAAAAAAATACTATTACGATTATAAAAAGGAGGATTTTGATGTGGTTCCAGAAGTTAAGAGAAAAGAACGTAATTATCAGTTTGGACGACTGCTTGCTTTAGCCGATGATATTGAATCTACAGCAAGGTACAAACAAGGTAAAACAAAGGATGATGCACGCGCCACAAATGCCATACGTTATATGACAGTTTTTTCTCAGCGTCCATTTCGTACATGGAATATGTTATTTACTCAAATGTTAAATCCTTATATTCAGCAGCTTAATGGAGCGGGCTGGCATCTTAATATTATAAGCGAAATAATGGAATTGTTGGGTGATCAATTTGAAGATGATACACCTCTCGATGGACGTTATCTATTAGGCTTTTTCGCACAAAGACAGGCATTACGCCAAAAGAATA
>JBMNTI010000158.1:0-5223 GCA_050945655.1 Acetivibrionales bacterium
ACCATAAGAATGGGCGAACTGGCACCGATTCTATGGTAATCAATATTAGAAATAATAAGCATGCAGATTACACCAATCGATCCCCAAATCAATTGCCTTATCAAAAAATAATATTTGTTGTTTTTGTAGTACTGGGCACTATAGGAGCTGGCGCTGAAAACCATTACCGTACCTATTGCCAGCATGACCAGAACTATAAAGAGTATCCAAAAATCGTACTCTCTTTTTTTCAACCGAATCACCTCATAAGAATAAAAGCCAAAATACTGCTGAAAATAGTTATAACAGTAAATATGGTTACCACCTTGATTTCATTCCATCCCTTTTGTTCGTAATGGTGGTGGAGAGGAGCCATCAAAAAGACTCTTTTCCCCGTTTTCTTAAAGTAGATAACCTGTATCATTACAGATAATGTTTCTGCAACGTAAATTATGCCTGCTATTGCCAAAAATACAGGCGTTCCGGTCAGGATAGCCACCGAAGCAACGGCACCTCCTATAGCAAGAGATCCGGTATCACCCATAAAAATCTTGGCTGGATAAAGGTTATATACTAAAAATCCCAATACGCCTCCCGCAAGGATGGCACAAAATATCCTGATATAATCCCATTGGCTGTTGAACATCGTTACAACCGTAAAAAACAGTAATACAATTGTAGTCACCGATCCTGCAAGACCGTCGAGACCGTCTGTAAGGTTCACCGCGTTAGTAGATGCAAGCAGCACAAAAATGCAGAATGGGACAGCAAACACAACGGGCATTCCTACCGGTTTATAATACCCCAAAAACGGCAGGATAAGCATGTTGGCTTCTTCCGTACAGGAAACCGCGTACCAGGTAAATATTCCCGATACTATCAAAAGTCCCACCATTTTTTGCATCGGCGAAAGGCCTTTATTTGTCTTTCTTTTTATCTTCAGATAATCGTCCAGAAAACCTATAAAAGCAAAACTCATCGTAACAAGAACAGGGGGCAGAATTCTGATATCGGAAAAACTATATATTATTCCCAATGCCAAAACAGGTAGCAAAAAAATGATCCCGCCCATAGTCGGGGTGCCCTGCTTTACCTTATGGCTTTCAGGACCTTCTTCCCTCTCTATCTGGCCTAATTTAAAATTCTTTAATACGGGAATAATTATCTTCCCGATGATCAATGAAATAAAAAAGCTTATAAAATATATAGCGACCTGAGGAGGTATAGTCTTAGGTATATTAAACATATTTATTTAATTCTTCCGAAAGAAGCTCCTCTACCAGAATATCCAGTTTAATCATGCGGGAGCCCTTAAAAAGAAGAACATCTCCTTTCTGGACAAGGGTCTGAATGTAGGGTCTGGCCTCTTTAGCAGTCTGGAATAAACGGGTTATGGTTTTTGATGAAGGGTCTTCATTAGCTCCGTGAACATACCATTTGGCCAGGCTTCCTATAGCTACCATATATTCTATGCCTGATTTTGATACAAGTCTTCCTATTTTTTTGTGAGCCTCTTCGGCCCAGTCTCCAAGCTCAAGCATATCACCCAGCACAGCCCACTTTCTTTTTTCGCCGGCAATTTCACATAATACATCGATAGCGGCAGTCATTGAATCGGGGGCTGCATTGTATGAATCATTAATAAACTTGATTCCGTCCTTTTCTTCGATAATCAGGCGCAACCTTCCTCCGGAAAAGCTCTCAAGCCCTTTTCTGATCTCACTTTCGTTCATATTCAAAATTTCAGCTACGGCTATTCCTGCAAGGGCATTATGTACATTATGAATCCCCGGAGCCGGTATGGTAAGGCTCATATCATTTTTATCGGTTTTCACCTGGAAGCATACACCCTCTTCCCCTTTGGAAGAAAGATCGTATGCCCATATATCCTGATCCTCGTCGATCCCGTAAAATAATGTTTTATACGTCAGCAAGCCGTGCAATCCTGATAACAGTTCGTCATCACCATTAAGAATCAGGACTCCATCGTCCTTCATGCCGTCCAAAATCTCCAGCTTAGCTTTGAGAATATTCTGCCTCGAACCAAGTCTTTCAATATGTGAAATTCCTATGTTGGTGATTACTGCGATATCGGGATTTACAATATTAGACAGAGTGCTGATTTCGCCGAATCCCCTCATTCCCATTTCAAAGACTGCCACATCATGCGCGTCATCAAGTTCGAGAACTGAAAGGGGTACTCCGATATCATTGTTGAAATTTCCCTTGCTTTTGTGGACCTTATACTTTGCCGACAGTATGGACGCAATCATTTCCTTGGTGCTGGTCTTGCCTACGCTGCCTGTTACCGCTACTACCGGTATGTCGAATAATTTCCGGTATTCATGGGCAAGCCTTCCAAGGGCTTCCAATGTATCGTGAACAAAAATAGCAGTAACTTTTTCGGGAAGAGCTGTTCCTTCCCGAACCATAACAAGAGCTGCACCGTTTTCTGCCGCCTGCTCAATAAAATCATGCCCGTCAAAGCGTTCGCCCTTTATTGCCACAAAGAGTGAGCCTTTCTTCATTGTCCGAGTGTCGATGGAAACTTGATCTGCAATGATTCCGGAAGATCCCTCGAGTCTTCCGCCAACCATTTTGGAAATAGTTTCAGCGTTTAATGGCTTCAAACCGATCACCCTTCTTCCCTGAGTATATTTTCTACAATTTCTCTTTCGTCATAATGAATCGTCTTATCCTTAAATATCTGGTAGGTTTCATGACCTTTTCCGGATAATACTATAATATCATCTTTTTTTGCATTGCCCATAGCATATCGTATTGCTTCGGTTCGGTCTTCTATTACTATATAGTTGCCATCTGTTCTCTTTATGCCTTCCTCAATATCTGCCAGGATGGCGGAGGGAGTTTCTGTTCTGGGGTTATCCGACGTAATTATGGTAAAATCCGCTATTCGTCCGGAAATTTCTCCCATTGCCGGGCGTTTTGACCTGTCTCTGTCTCCACCGCATCCGAACACGCTTATCAGGCGTCCTTTAACAAAACCCTTTACGGTTGAAAGTATATTCTCAAGACTGTCGGGCGTATGAGCATAATCGATCATTACGGTGTATGATTTGCCCGGTGTGGGAACTATCTCAGCCCTGCCCGGTATTTGCACGTCGGCCAGTCCTTCTCTTATGGTCTCGGGTCGGATTCCCATAAGCCCGCATATTGAAATGGCAGCCAGCGCATTATATACACTGAACAATCCGGGGACAGATACTTTAAACGCATCTGTGAACCAAGGGGTTATACATTCAAATTCAACCGAATCCGAATGGGTAGTTATGTTTTTTGCCTTTATATCCGCATCCTTTTCAATGGCATAGGTAAATATCTCACAATCAGCTTCTTCCGCTATTATTTTCCCCCGGGGCGAATCCATATTTACTATGCCCTTTTTGCACAGCCGGAACAGCTTCTTTTTGGAGTTAAGATAATCTTCCATGTCCGGGTGTTCAAAGCCGCCTATATGATCTTTTGAAAAGTTTGTAAATACACCGATATCAAAATCGCAGCAATCGACCCGGTGTAATTTAAGACCCTGGGACGATACTTCCATAACCACCGTATCGGCCCCTTTATCCCGCATCTTTTCGAACATTTCCTGAAGGTCATAGGATTCGGGAGTCGTTCTTCTTGCGGGTATTTTTTCATGGCCTATGCAATTGGCAACTGTACCTATAAGGCCTACGGTACTTCCCGCTTTTTCAAGAATTGATTTTACCATGTAGGTGGTGGTTGTTTTGCCCTTGGTACCGGTAATGCCTATTAGCTTCATTTCCCCGGAAGGATTCCCGAACCATTGTGCCGATATGCCTGCCAAAGCCTTGCGGGTGTCCGGAACTTTTATGATCACAGCTTCTCCTATTATTGAAATATACTTCTCAACAACAAGAGCCACCGCGCCGTTGTCAACCGCCTGCTGGGCATAATGATGTCCGTCGGTGGCAAAGCCGTCTATACATATAAAGAGATAGCCGGGCAAAGATTTTCTGGAATCATAGGTAACTCCCCTTATATCAATGTCAACATTCCCTTTTGTCTCCAATACGTCTATATTTTTTAACAACTCATTTAACAACATAAACTAATCCACCTCATTAATATTTATCGGCACGATCGGCCTTCTTTGGAAGCAAGAAGGTTTTAATCGCCTATCATTTCCACAAAGCTGACTTCTACCACCTGACCTTTATTCAGCTGGGTTCCGGCCGGATATTCCTGCTTTTGAACCGTTCCACTGCCGCGTATCCGAATGTTAAGACCTATTTTCTCCATAACATCGAAAACTTCTTCAACGGTTTTGTTTGTAAGATCCGGCATAGTAACCGTCAGCTCCTCTTTATCCTGGTCGGTATATAAAATTATAGTCGAATTATTCGGGATGGAAAAGTCTGCCTTCGGTGTCTGATTATATATGACGGCATCAGGATCCTGCCAGTCCCCTTCCAGAATAAACTTAAGACCGAATGCCTTCAGTTTATGCTCGGCCTCTGCTACGGTAAGTCCCGTAACATTGGGTACGTATACTTCCTGAGTCATTTCCTCCCTGTCTTTTTCCGTATATTCTCTTTCCACCTGCAAGTATTTCAGGATTTCCTCGGTCAGCTCTCCGGCAACAGGAGCCGCTAGAATACCGCCTGATCTTAAGTTCATGGCAGTCTGGGGATGGTCGAGTATCACCAGTATGCAGACCCTCGGCTTATTTGCCGGAGCTAAAGCCATAAACGATACGATATAACGGCCTTCGGAATCTGTTTGCAGTGTTTGTGAAGTTCCGGTCTTTCCCGCTATCCGGTAACCGGAAACATATGCATTCTTACCTGTCCCTTCGGATACCACACCCTCTAAAACCTCACGAATAGTTTGCGCGGTTTGCTCAGATATAACCTTTCTTACTACCTGAGGCTCAAACTTCTTGATGATATTCCCGTCGCTGTCGCTTATCTGCTTTATTATTGTGGGTTTGAGAAGATTTCCGCCATTTGCTATGGCAGAGTAGGCTGTTATCATTTGGATCGGGCTTACCTGGAAACGCTGGCCGAATGAAGAAACCGCCAGGTCTATTTCTTTCGGATCCTTATGCTGCAGGCTTCTGTATTCTTCATCAGTGGGTTCTCCCTGAAGCTCTATACCCGTCTTTTCAGTAAACCCAAAAAGACGAAAGTAACTATAGAATTTATCGATACCAATGTCTAAACCTGTCTTAACAAAGACCGGGTTGCAGGAATTATAGAC
>JBMNTI010000159.1:0-5189 GCA_050945655.1 Acetivibrionales bacterium
ATATATAGGTGTTGAACAGATGTACACGCCGCATCAAGTACCCTGGACTATCCAAGGCGCAAGGAAGTTAATGAAAAAGGTATTCGCACTTAGTAAAAAGCCTTTTTATATCACTATTGACACAGGTCATCAATCAGGACAGCGTAAGTTTTTGCGTCCCGATTATGGAAGGCTGAAGGAATTGTTAAGGGTATATAAAAATGGAGAAAGGATAAACAATCTTTGGCTTGGTCCTGAAACAGCCTATGATATTTTCTATCGGGCGGTAGAAGCACCCTTGATTGAGGAGGATTCAGCTATATCTGATATTATGAGTGAGATGTCCAAATACCCTTATCTTTTTTCCAAATATGAAGACGGAGATATATATATCTGGCTTGAAAAACTGGGATGCTATTCACCCATTATCCACTTACAACAAACAACAGGAAATAGTTCTTCCCACCAGCCTTTCACACAAGAATGTAATAAAAGCGGGATTGTTTTTGGCGACAGGGTTCTGAAAGCCATCAAGGCATCTTATGGACAAAAAGCCGAAGATGGAATGCCGCCTATGTGTAAAAAGATTTATCTTACTCTTGAAATATTTTCTGGCACATCAGACATTAATGAAGATATAGTTTACAAGCTGAAAGAATCCGTAAAATATTGGAGGACTTTCATTCCTTCAGATGGGCTGATGTTGGATGAACTTTAAAATACCCCCTGCTTTTAGGTATTTATTTTAGCTTTGACAAATAGCAAGCAGTATAATTACTGGCAGTTTCTTTTTGGAAGCTGAAATGTACTTGAAAATAAGAATATCTATGTAACCAAACATGGTACTAATGAATGAGAGCTGGCAGCGGGCTGCAAATAACTTGGATTTTATTTCTAAGAACGCTGTCTTCTATATGATTCGGGTGTCATGCCCGTTATACGTTTGAACACCTGATAAAAATTTGTTTTGCTATTAAATTGGAATGTATATTTTGATAGCACTACCAATACAGGAATTAATGTGGCATATAGCGGAAAATGTAAAATATGCGGGGGACCTTTTCAAAGTAAAAAATTTCCGGTATAATGTCCTTATTACTTAAGTAGGATATATTCGTAAACATAATATCACGAGAAACATTTACTGTAATAATGACATGGAAGTGACCGAATTCAAAAAAAGTCCTTTATCCAGGTCGCGGATAGAAATCATAAAGGAGGATCACAGGCAAAATGCAGCAAAAAACAAGGAGAACTTGGGAATAATATAAATAAGAAATTTAATAGGGAGAATATGTACAATGCTAAAAACCAACAAACCGACGATAGATGAATGGAGTGCACTTTATAAGGCGGCAGAAAATTTCAAAAATGCGGCGTGCTGGAAATGGATGTATGACAACGATATATTCGGAGTTCAGGATCCCGAAACAGGTGAAATTGCTTATTGTTGCATTATGGGTAACGCTGGAGAGCATTTTGCCATCGCAGGGTATCTTGGAACAGAAGGACTGGACAGTATCCTGAAGTTGCTTTCAGGAGAGATTGAACCTTCAGACCCTGATAATATGTATTTGCAAAAGTGCCTGATGTGTTCCTTTGAGGATAGGGCGGCTCTTGCTTCCGAGGATTTAAAAATAATTAAGAATTTGGGGCTCAAGTTTCGCGGCAGGAATGAGTGGCCGGCGTTCAGGCATTATGAGCCGGGATTTTTCCCATGGTTTCTGACTGCTTCCCAATGCCGCTTTCTTACCCATATCATTACACAGGCTCTCGAAGTTTCGGTAAGATGCAGGGAAAGCAAGAAAATTCTCGAACACAAGACACTTTATACCTATCTTGTAAGGACAAACAGAAAGCCCGGAAACGGAGATTCGTCCTGGGAAGACCGGTATATCGATATTGAACCATTTAAACCAGAGTTTGTTTCCTTCCACATCAAAGATGAAATGAGGTTAAAGCGGCTTGTGTCAACCAAGCCTATTAAGGGGATTGTTCTCGAAGCCGATACTTTTTTTACCCCATATTATCCGAAGGTCTGTATGCTGCTTGACCATCATAGAGGTATGGTGGTTTCTTTTGAGATGATGACCGACCTTAAAAAGGAAGGATATAAATGTATCGAGATGCTTGTAAATTTTATTGAAAGGAACAGCATCAAACCTTCAAAGATACTTGTAAGTAGGGAAGAAACCTATTACCTATATGTTGATGTATGTAAGCAGCTTGGTATTACACTTGAGGCAGTTGATCATCTCGAATTTGCCGGACAAGTCCGACATGAAATGTTCAGCTTCATGATGCGGTGAAGGGAAACACCTTTTTCACAATAATGTTACCAGGGATATTATCGATTTTGAAGCCGAACCATAAAAAACAGGTGGATTTTTTGTTGACAAAATGAGCTGCCTGTTGTAGTATAATATATGCGGTTTTGAGTGACTCATCCGCACGGAAAAATGTGTAGCGTTATACTGGAAGTGCAGTTTTTGGCCCGGTAGTTCAGTTGGTTAGAATGCCAGCCTGTCACGCTGGAGGTCGAGGGTTCGAGCCCCTTCCGGGTCGCCAAATGCGCACCAAATATTTCGAGATGCATAATTCGGGCATCGAGCAGGGCTCGAACCCGAGAGGGCACGAGCCGTTAAGAAAAATGCGCAAGCATTTTTTAGGCGAGTGTGCCGAGGACAAAAGGCCGAGGCGGTAGTATGCGGAGCAGACGGCGAGCCCCTTCCGGGTCGCCAGATGCACAAGATATTTTGCCCAGATAGCTCAGTTGGTAGAGCAGTGGACTGAAAATCCACGTGTGGCTGGTTCGATTCCGGCTCTGGGCACCATAAAGGCAGGGAACAGGCCGGTTAACTAATGCCTGTTCAATGATATGTGCGGGTTTAACTCAGCGGTAGAGTGTCACCTTGCCAAGGTGCAAGGCCGGAACTATAGGGCTTCAGATAGCCAACTTAGTCCGGCCTTAATTGTTTCTTTCATTAAATTGATTTAAGAGGCAAATTTTTGCAACCTATTGTATAGGGCAGGATATTATGATATATTCCTTATGCAAACATCCGGATAACCAGGATTACAGGGGGAAATGCAGTGCCAATTAAACCTAAGGCTGGAGATTTTATTTTATTAGCTGTTATTCTGATCATAGCTGTAGCTAACCTTGGCATGTTTACACACAGGAATGATGGTGATACTACTGCAGTGATTATAAAGGACGGCAAGATAATAAAGGAAATCAAACTTGATGAGATAAAAGACCGCTTAGTAATTAAAAATGAGGGAATTTATAATAGTATAATTGTAGCTGAAAACGGCAGGATACGTTTTGAAGAGTCTGACTGCCCGGATAAAGTTTGTGTAAAGACAGGCTGGATATCCAGGCCGGGGCAGACCTCTGTGTGCCTTCCGGCAGGTATTATTATTAAAATTGCCGGAGAAAGTGACGATACCGACATAATTCTGAGATAAGGTGTCAATGGGACAATTCATTTGTCACATTGAGAACATGGTGGTATAAATGAAACGGATGGTTTTAAATGGAGTATTAATTTCATTAGCGCTTATTCTTTCCTATGTTGAAAGACTGTTCCCAATAGGATTAATAGTGCCTATTCCCGGGATAAAAATAGGGCTTGCCAATATAGTAACTATTTTTGCACTTTTTTATTTTAATATAAAATCTGCCATAACCATTACCATTTTAAGGTGTGTGATTGCGAACCTGCTTTTTGGCAGTTTTTCCTCTTTTTTATTTTCATTATCGGGGGCTATGGCTGCCCTGATAGTTATGGTTATTCTTAAGAGAGGATACGGCAGGGCATTTTCTATTGTTGGTATTAGTATTGGCGGGGCTGCTGCACATAATATCGGACAGATTTTAGTTGCTTCTTTGCTTTTACAAAGTACGGCGGTATTTCCGTACCTGTCTTTACTGCTCCTGTCTTCAATAATTACCGGTACTCTAACGGCAATTGTCTCCGGAACCCTTTTACATCGATTAAAAAAACTGGGTGATTGCGATAGTTCTTTGGAAAAACTAATGAAAGAGACAGGCAAATAGCGCCATTTATGGTAAGCTTATATTGTGGCTGAAGCAAAGGGGAGATTTATATGAAACGGTTGATAGTTCTGTCACTAGCTGTTTTGCTTCTGTTAAACACCGGGTGTGCTTTTGGAGCCGACCAAAGAAAAACCAGTTACCGCAAATATAGCTACGAGTTTACAGGTACTTTTGATACCATGATTCAGTTTATTGGTTATGCGGAAAACGAAAAGCAGTTCGAGGGACTCGCTAAAAAAGGCCAGACCAGGTTTGAGGAGCTTCACAGGCTTTTCGACATATATAATAATTATGATGGGATAAACAATATCAAAACAATTAATGATAATGCGGGAATAAAGCCTGTTGAGGTAGAACAGGAAATTATTGATATTATTCAGTTTTCCAAGGAATGGTATGGTAAAACAGGGGGGGCTGTAAACATTGCGCTGGGTCCCGTTCTTTCCATATGGCACGACTACAGGGAGGAAGCAATAATTACCCCGGCAATTGCAAGATTGCCTGATTTAAATTTATTGAAAAAAGCTGCGTTAAATACAGATATTAGTAAGGTGAAAGTAGATACCGAAAATAAAACCGTATTCCTCCAGGAGAGTGGTATGAGCCTTGATTTAGGAGCTGTGGGCAAGGGCTTTGCTACCGAGATTGTTGCCAGGGAGTTGGAAAACGAAGGATTTACATCGTTCATTATCAGTGGCGGCGGAAATGTGAGGGCGGTAGGCAGGCCAAGGGATGGTGTAAGAAGCAAATGGGGTATAGGCATTCAAAATCCAAATGGTAATGCAGCAATTTCAGAATACGATACCCTTGATACGGTATTTATAACCGACTCATCGGTAGTTACCAGCGGTGATTACCAGCGCTACTATGAAGTAAACGGTAAAAGGATACATCATCTTATTGATCCGGCCACTCTAATGCCTGCAAATTATTATCGTGCTGTTACTGTAATGACAAAGGACTCGGGGCTGGCAGATTTTTTATCAACCACTCTATTCCTGCTTCCATATGAAAAGAGCCGTGCTTTGGTTGAAAGCCTGGAGGGTGTAGAGGCTTTATGGGTTATGCCTGATGGGAACGTCACTGCTACCGATAACATGAAAAGATCATTAAAGAAAATGGGTGGCGCGTCAAGATAATAGTGGAG